>NZ_MAEV01000006.1:0-166918 GCF_002013385.1 Mycobacterium sp. D16R24
TTTCAGGCGGCTGGGAAACCGTATCAAGTTCGGTGAACTTGAGTCAAATTCCCGGTTTTGGCTGGTTACTTGCGCACCATCCGATCGCCGAGATATCTGAATTTCTTCTTCTATTTCGGCTTTCGCCCTTTGGAAGCGGCCCAGGAACCGTATCAAGTTCGGTGAACTTGAGTCAAACTCCGGGTTTTGGCTGGTCAACTGCGCACCAAACCTAAGACCAGAATTTCGGAATCGCTTCCTCGTCCCGGCCTCGCTCTTTCAGGGCAACCCGACTAGTGTACCAAGTCCAGTGAACTTGAGTCAACTTCGGGTTCTGGGGGGTGGTCAGCGCTAGCTGACCCGCTCGACTTCGGCGCCCAAGCTCTGGAGATTCTCCACGAACAACGGGTAACCGCGGTCGATATGAAAGACATCGTATACCTCGGTGACGCCATCCGCCACTAGGCCCGCCAGTACCAGCCCCGCGCCTGCCCGGATGTCCGATGACCACACCGGCGCACTGGACAGTTGACGAATACCCCGGACCACCGCATGGTGCCCATCGGTCCGCGCATCCGCGCCCAGCCGCATCATCTCCTCGACGAAGCGGAATCGGGCCTCGAAGACGTTCTCGGTGATCATGGAGGTACCGTCTGCTATCGCAGCAAGCCCAATTGCCATGGGCTGCAAGTCAGTTGGGAATCCCGGGAACGGTAACGTCGCCACGTTGATGGCTTTGGGACGCTCGTACTGGACGACGCGAAACCCGTCGTCCTTCTGAGTAACTGTGGCGCCGGCATCATGCAGCTTGTGCAGCACCAGTTGCAGGTGTTCCGGATCGACTCCCGTAACAGTGACGTCGCCACGGGTCATCGCGGCAGCGAGACCCCAAGTGGCAGCGACGATTCGGTCTCCGATGACGCGATGCTCGGTGGGATGGAGCTCGGGAACGCCGATCACCGTCAATGTCGACGTGCCTGCACCTTCTATCTGGGCGCCCATCTGGACCAACATGGTGCACAGATCCACCACATCCGGCTCGCGCGCGGCGTTGTGGATGGTAGTGACGCCGTCAGCAAGCACCGCTGCCATCAAGATGTTTTCCGTGGCACCCACTGACGGAAACTCGAGCTGAATATCGGCCCCGTGCAATGCCTTTGCCTCTGCGACCACACATCCATGCTCGATGGTGCACTCCGCCCCGAGCTGGCGTAGGCCCGCCTGATGCATGTCGAGTGGACGGGACCCAATGGCGTCCCCGCCCGGTAACGCCACCTTCGCCCGTCGACACCGGCCCACCAGCGGACCCAGGACACATACCGAGGCGCGAAACTGCCGTACCGCCGCGAAGTCGGCGTCATATTTGGGTTCGTCGGGTGAGGTGATCCTGACAACA
This sequence comes from Mycobacterium sp. D16R24, assembly GCF_002013385.1. NCBI lineage: Bacteria > Bacillati > Actinomycetota > Actinomycetes > Mycobacteriales > Mycobacteriaceae > Mycobacterium > Mycobacterium sp. D16R24. The sequence goes on from NZ_MAEV01000006.1 coordinate 1,376, forward strand.
TCACCCTCCAGCTCCACCGTCGCACCCAATCCCCGCAGCACCTCCGCCATCAGCGGTACGTCCAGGATGTCCGGGCAATTGGTGATGGTGCTGGTTCCCTCCGCGAGGAGAGTGGCCGCCATCAGCTTGAGCACACTGTTCTTGGCGCCGGTTACCGCCACGTTGCCGGTAAGCCGGGCGCCGCCGGTCACCAAGAAATGCTCGCTCACGCCCGACAGCGTAGCCGGGTAACGTTTCGACGCATGACCGATGAGCCACTGGGGCGATCAGGCGACGGAAACGACGCGGCACCCGCGGGCGGCGAGAACCCACAACGCGAGCAGGGATCATCGAGTGGCGTGCATCTCACTCGCATCTACACGCGGACCGGAGATGACGGCACCACTGGACTGAGTGACTTCTCGCGCGTACCGAAGAATGATCCGCGGCTCGCCGCGTACGCAGATTGCGACGAAGCCAATGCCGCCATTGGTGTCGCGGTGCTGCTCGGGAATCCGAGCCGGCCGATCGGCGCCGTGCTGCTGCAGATCCAGAATGATCTGTTCGACGCCGGCGCGGATCTGTCCACTCCGGTGATATCCAATCCCGAGTACCCGCCACTGCGGATCACCCAGCCCTACATCGACCGCCTCGAGGGCTGGTGTGACGAGTACAACGCGGATCTGCCCAACCTGAATTCCTTTGTGCTGCCGGGTGGCACCGCACTATCCGGGCTGTTGCATGTGGCGCGCACCGTAGCCCGTCGGGCGGAACGTTCGGCCTGGGCCGCCATCGAGGCCTATCCCGACACCACCAACGTGCTAACCGCCAAATATCTGAATCGGCTCTCGGATCTGTTGTTCATCCTGTCGCGAGTCGCCAATGACGGTAAGGACACTCTCTGGAAGCCCGGCGGACCCGCGCAGCCCGCCTAGCGGGTGGGCACGATCGGCTAGCGGGTTCGGCGTTCCGCGCGCCGCGAGGGTCGCGACTCGACCCAGGACATGAAGGCGGTCAACGCACCGCGATCCAGCGCCATTTCGTACACGCGTGCGCCGTCGCGCAGCTGCAGCACCACGATCTCGGCGGTCATGATGTCGTATTCGTCGCCGCGCGGAATCCGCCGGTCAATGATCTCGAGTTCACGCCGCGACAGCCGGCGATCGGCCCAGAGCCGCACACTGGAGAGCCGATAGAACTCCGCTTGAGATTCGCGGTAGCGCATGACGCCATGGCGCCAGCGCCCCTCCCCCGCCTCCGGTATGTCGCGCAGCAGAGCCGCGGTACCGCCATGCCGCAACTTGAGCAGACGAAAGCTCAACGCGGTCACCGCCAAAGCAAGGACGGCGATGACCGATATCTCGATCATCGCCGTCACGCTCAAAGCGGTATTCCTTTGTAAGTAGTGCTAAACCGTCTGGCCGAGGGCACGTAGGCGCGCGCGTCCTTGCGCGGCTACTCGTGGATCCTCAGAGCCGGAATCGGTCTTGGCTTTGGACTCGTCAATATCCACACGTGCTTGCGCGGACTCGACCAGGATGCTCACCTTGTTGTCGGTGATCGACAGGAATCCCCCGTCAATCGCCCACCAAAGATCGTCATTACCCTCGCGCTCGATCTTCACCGCCGCATCGTCAACCAGCTGCGCCACCAACGGAATGTGGTGCGGCAGGATGCCGATTTCGCCGGAGGTCGTGCGGGTGAAGACGAATGTGGCCTTACCCGACCAGATCTCACGCTCGACGGCGACAATCTCGACGTCAATCTCGGACATTCAATGCACCTCCTTCAAAATCGCTAGCGACGAATTACAGTTTGGCGCCGAGGCTTTCGGCCTTCTTCGCCAAGTCGTCCAGGCCACCGATGAGGAAGAACGCCTGCTCGGGCAGGTGATCGAACTCGCCCTTGGTGAGCTTGTCGAACGCCTCGATGGTCTCCTTCAGCGGCACGGTCGATCCGGGCTGACCGGTGAACTGCTCTGCCGCCATCATGTTCTGGCTCAGGAAGCGCTCGATACGACGGGCGCGGCCCACCAGCTGCTTGTCCTCTTCCGACAGCTCGTCGATACCGAGGATGGCGATGATGTCCTGCAGGTCCTGGTAGCGCTGCAGCACGCGGATGACTTCCTGCGCGACGCGGTAGTGCTCCTCGCCCACCACAGACGGCAGCAGAATCGTCGACGACGAGGCCAGCGGATCCACGGCCGGGAAGATGCCCTTGGAGAACACCGCGCGCGAGAGCTCGGTGGTGGCATCCAGGTGCGCGAACGTGGTGGCCGGCGCCGGGTCGGTGTAGTCGTCGGCGGGCACGTAGACGGCCTGCATCGAGGTGATAGAGCGACCGCGGGTCGAGGTGATGCGCTCCTGCAGCTCACCCATCTCGTCGGCCAGCGTCGGCTGGTAACCCACGGCGGAAGGCATGCGGCCCAGCAAGGTCGACACCTCGGAGCCGGCCTGGGTGAACCGGAAGATGTTGTCGATGAACAGCAGCACGTCCTGGCCCTGCTCATCGCGGAAGTACTCCGCCATGGTCAGCGCCGAGAGCGCCACGCGCATACGCGTGCCGGGCGGCTCGTCCATCTGGCCGAACACAAGGGCGGTGTCCTTGAGCACGTTGGCATCGGCGAGCTCGACCCACAGGTCGTTGCCCTCGCGGGTGCGCTCACCCACGCCGGCGAATACCGAGGTACCACCGAAGTTGCGGGCGATGCGGTTGATCATCTCCTGGATTAGAACGGTCTTACCCACGCCGGCACCACCGAACAGGGCGATCTTTCCGCCTCGCACGTACGGGGTCAGCAGGTCGACGACCTTGAGGCCAGTCTCGAGCATCTCGGTACGCGGCTCGAGCTGATCGAAGGCCGGGGGCTTGCGGTGGATGGACCACTTCTCGAAGTCGCTGCCGTAGCCCGGCTCGTCGAGGCAGTTGCCCAGGGCGTTGAAGACGTGACCCTTCACGCCGTCACCGACGGGCACCGCGATGGTGTTGCCGGTGTTGGTGACGTCCACGCCACGCACCAGGCCGTCAGTCGGCTGCATGGACACGGTGCGAACCAGGTTGTCACCCAGGTGCTGTGCCACCTCGAGAGTCAGCGTCTTAGCCAGCGACTCGTAAGTGATCTCGGCGTTGAGAGCGGAGAAGAGCGGCGGCACGGCGTCGCGCGGGAACTCCACGTCAACGACCGGGCCGGTAACGCGAACAACTCGCCCGACGGTCTTGTTAGCAGTTGGTGCGGTCATCTACTCGTCTCTTCCTAATGTTCGCTTGCGGCGGCCGAGGCAAGCGCGTCAACGCCGCCAACGATTTCACTGATTTCCTGGGTGATCTGGGCCTGGCGAGCACGGTTGGCTTCCAGGGTGAGTCCCTTGATGAGCTCATCGGCGTTATCCGTGGCCGCCTTCATGGCGCGCCGGCGGGACGCCGACTCCGAGGCTGCCGCCTCCAGCAGTGCCGCGTACACCCGGGTGGCCAGGTAACGAGGCAGTAGCGACGCGAAAAGCGTGGTGGCGTCAGGCTCGAACGAGTACTGGGTGGTCGGTCCGGTGGCCTCGCCGACGTACTCGACCTCCATCGGCGCGATCCGCTTGGCCACGGCCGCCTGGGTCAGCATCGACTTGAACTCGGTGTAGACGATGTGCAGTTCGTCTACACCGAGGATGCCGTCGGCACCCGGGTCATCGCCGTCGTCGTCGGCACCCGCCAGGAATGAGTCCACCAGCACACCGGCGATCTCCTGGGCGTGCGCGTACTCGGGTCGCTCGGAGAACCCGGTCCAGAACTGGGTGACCTTGCGGCCGCGGAACTTGTAGAAGTTCAGCGCCTTGCGGCCGACCACGTAGATCACCGGGGTCTTGCCCTGCTCACGCAGCAGCGCGAACAGCTCCTCGGCGACACGCAGCACGTTGGCGTTGTAGCCACCGCACAGGCCGCGGTCCGAGGACACAACGAGCACACCGGCCCGTTTCGGCTCGGCCCGCTCAACCAACAGCGGGTGGTCCAGTGCGGCGTCGTCGGCGAGTGCGGTGAGCACGTTCGTGATCTCGGTCGCGTACGGGCGCGCCGCCACGACGCGAGCCTGCGCCTTGGAGATACGCGATGTCGCGATCAGCTCTTGCGCCTTGGTGATCTTTTTGATCGACCCGGCGGATTTGATCCGCCGGCGCAGTTCTCGGATTTGTGCAGCCATTTTCTGGAGGTCCTACTGCTCTACTTTTTTGCCGGAGCTGGCTTGCGGACCTGGACGGTCTCCTGGCCAACCTCGGACTCGTCCAGAGCCTGGGCCGCGACGTCCTTGACCTCCACCGAGCTGCCGTCAGTAGCGGCGAAGCTCTTCTTGAACGCGTTGATCGCGTTGGTGAGCTTTGTCTCGGTGTCCTCAGAGAACTTCTTGGTCTCCTTGATATCGGCCAGGATGTCGGCGTGTGAGCCGCGCACGTGGTCGAGGAACTCCCGCTCGAATCGGATGACATCGCCCACCGGCACCGAGTCGAGGTGCCCACCGGTGCCGAGGTAGATCGCCACGACCTGCTCCTCGACCGGGTACGGCGAGTTCTGCGACTGCTTGAGCAACTCCACCAGGCGCGCACCGCGCTCCAGCTGAGCCTTCGACGTGGCATCCAGGTCGGAGGCGAAGGCCGCGAAGGCCTCCAGCTCGCGGTACTGCGAGAGCTCCAGACGCAGCGAGCCGGCTACCTCTTTCATGGCCTTGATCTGTGCGGCACCACCGACACGCGACACCGACACACCGACGTTGATGGCCGGGCGCACACCCTGGTTGAACAGGTCGGTCTGCAGGAAGCACTGTCCGTCGGTGATCGAGATGACGTTGGTGGGGATGTAGGCCGAGATGTCGTTGGCCTTGGTCTCGATGATCGGCAGGCCCGTCAGCGAGCCGGCACCCAGTGCATCGGAGAGCTTCGCGCAACGCTCTAGCAGACGGGAGTGCAGGTAGAAGACGTCACCCGGGTATGCCTCGCGGCCCGGCGGACGGCGCAGCAGCAGTGAGATGGCACGGTAGGCCTCGGCCTGCTTGGTCAGGTCATCGAACACGATGAGGACGTGCTTGCCCTGGTACATCCAGTGCTGGCCCAGGGCCGAACCGGTGTAGGGCGCAAGCCACTTGAAGCCGGCGGCATCGGAGGCCGGGGCGGCGATGATGGTGGTGTACTCCAGCGCGCCGGCCTCATCCAGCGTGCGGCGCACCGCGGCGATGGTCGAGCCCTTCTGGCCGATGGCGACGTAGATGCAGCGCACCTGCTGTGCCGGGTCACCGGTCTCCCAGGCCTGCTTCTGGTTCAGGATGGTGTCGACGCAGACGGCGGTCTTGCCGGTCTTGCGGTCACCGATGATCAGCTGCCGCTGGCCGCGGCCGATCGGGGTCTGCGAGTCGATGGCCTTGATGCCGGTCTGCAGTGGCTCCGAAACGCTTTGACGCTCGACCACACTGGCGGCCTGATGCTCGAGGGCACGGCGAGTCTCGGCCTCGATGTCGCCGCGGCCGTCAATCGGCTCACCAAGCGGGTTGATGACGCGACCGAGGAAGGCGTCGCCCACCGGCACCGACAGCACCTCGCCGGTGCGCTTGACCTGCTGGCCCTCTTCGATGCCGTGGAAGTCACCGAGGATAACGGTGCCGATGCTGCGCTCGTCAAGGTTTAGTGCCACACCCAGCACGCCGCCCGGGAACTCGAGGAGCTCCTGGGTCATGACCGAAGGCAGACCCTCGACGTGGGCGATGCCGTCACCGGTGTCGGAGACGATGCCGATTTCTTCGCGGGTGGGGTCGGCGGAGAACGTCGCGACGTACTGCTCGATCGCGCCGGAAATATCGGCCGAGGAGATCGTCAACTCTGTCATGGCTTTTCGTCTTCCTGCTCGTCTTTAGGTGATGCGTCTAATGGGGTTAATTGGGCAGATGGAGGGCGGCCGCGGAGAGCCTGGTGGACAGGCTGCCGTCGATTTCCTCGTCACCGATGTTGACGACGAGACCACCCAGCAGGTCGGGATCCACATCCAGCTGCACCGCGATAGTGCGTCCGTAAATCTGTCCGAGCACCTGAGCCAGCCGTGTGATCTGCGCATCGCTGACCGGAGCCGCCGCCTTCACATGAGCGACAGACTCGTTGCGGCGGGCAACCGCCAACTCGGCGACCTCAAGTACGGCGACATCGGCGCGCTTGCCACGCAGCAGGCGCACGGTCTGGGCCAGCAGGCTGGTCACGATCAGGTTGGACCGGCCGGCGAGAACGTTCTTCAGCAGCGTCACGCGATCGGCGGCAGGCGCGGCAGTGTTGCTCAGTAGCGCGCCCAACTGCGGCTCGCCGTCGAGGATGCGACTGACGCGGAACAGCTGGTCCTCGACATCGTCGATCTGGCCGTCACGTTCGGCCCGCTCCAGCAGCGCGAGGCGGGCAATGTGTTCGATCGCGGTGATCAGGTCACTGGAGGCCGACCACCGGGCCGTCGCGGCCGCACGCACGACCTCGAGTGCCGGCCGTCCGATCTTGGACGCCAGCACGGAGTCGACCAGGGCGACCTTAGCGGACTGCTCGCTGGCATCGACCGGCTCGGAGAGGTGCTTGCGCAGCACCAATTCCTTGATGAGGAGCTCGGCAACCGCGGTGAGATCGTCGGCCAGCGCATTCAGCGTCAGGCTATCGAGCGAGACGGCGTTGGCCTGGAAGGCCGACACCTGCTCCGCGAGGGACTCGCGGCTAGCGGCGTGCAATCCCGCTCCCCCGGCCGCCAGCGGTCGGCGTTCGGTATTGACACTGCCGGCCATCTGTGACAGCTCATCGAGGAATCGGTCGACGGTGGCGGACTGCGCCCCGGGGTCACTGACATGCGAACGCACCAAATCGCCTGCGCGGTTCACGGATTCGGCACCGAGGTCACCGCGGAGCTGACGGATCAGCTGCTGACGCTGCAGCAGGATCTGCTCCTGGCCATGCACCTTGATCCGCGCGACCTCGGCGTCGGCCTGCTCACGCAGTTGCTTGGAGATCTGCACGGCGTCGGCCTTGGCTTCCTCGGCGATCTCGGCGGCGTCGGCCTTGGCATCTTCGATGGCCTTGGCATGCGCGCCCTCGGCCTCGACCAGCTTGTCCGCCGCGGTCTTGCTATCCGCAAGCTGCTGACGCACCGTGTCCTGCTGCTTGGCCATCAATGTGCGTACCGGAGGCGCCACGAACTTGACCACCAGGAACACGATGACAGCGAAACCGATGAGCTGTCCGATAAATGTCGACATCTGTACTTAGCCTCGCCCTGCGCTCGCTGGTTCCGAAAGGCTCACGCCGAGAACACGTTCGGCGAGGGTCCGGGACAAGCTGTCGACATTCGCCGCCAACTCGCCGGAGGTTGCCTCACCCTGACGGGCCAACTCTTCGGCGGCCGTCGCATTCACGGCGGTCGCTTCGGCATTGGCCCGCTGACGCATGTCCTCGAGAATTCCGCGTCCCTCGGCTCTGGCCTCGTCACGCACCGCAGTTGCGGCACCGCGCGCCTTGGCCAGCTCATCTTTGTAGTCAGCCTCGGCGGCGGTGAATTGCTCAGCGGCGTTCCGGTTGTCCTCGGTCGTCTTCGTGACCATGTCCTCGCGCGCCTTGAGCACACGCTGGATCGGGGGCACCACGAAGGTTCCAATGACCGCCAGGACGATCAGAAAGATCGCCAAGACGACAAAGAAGGTGCCGTTGGGGATGAGGAAGTTGTTCTGCTTCCCACCCTCTTCGGCTGCTTCCGCCGCTACTGCCGTGACGGCAGTAGCGACACTGTGCAATTCACCCATGCCGATTAGCTGGCGCCGGGAGTCGCGAAGACGAAGAGCGCCATGAAGGCCAGGTTGATGAAGTACGCAGCCTCAACCAGACCGACGGTGATGAAGAACGGGGTGAAAAGCCGGCTCTGAGCCTCGGGCTGACGGGCAACACCGGAGATCAGGGCATTACCGGCGATACCGTCACCGATACCGGCACCGATGGCGCCACCGGCCATGATCAAACCACCGCCGATGAGGGCACCAGCAACAATTGTCGGGTCCGCCATTTTCTTCCTCCTTATTATGTGGTAGCTGTGCTACCGGGGTCTATTCAGGTTGGTCTGCGTAATTAGTGGTGTTCGTCGGTTTCCATCGACTGGCTGAAGTACAGGACAGTCAGCAGTGCGAAGATGAAGGCCTGGATCAGGCCGACGAACAGGTCGAATGCCTTCCAGATGGCATTGGGCGCCCACATGATGTACGCGGGGAACATGGCAATAAGGGCCACCATGATGCCGCCGGCGAACATGTTGCCGAAGAGCCGCAGCGACAGCGAGATGGGCTTGGCCAGCTCCTCGATCGGGTTGATGAACGCGGTGACCCAGGTGTGACCCTTGAGCAGCTTGATCGGGTGGCCGATCAAGCCGCGACGCGCAAAGCCGGCGATGTGGTAGCAGACGAACACGAAGAGCGCGAGCGCCAGCACGTAGTTGATATCCGAGGCCGGGGGGGCCAACAGTTCGGCCGTCTTACCCGCGTCATCGGTGTATTGCACGGGCAGCACCGATATCCAGTTAGAGACGAGAATGAAGACGAAGATCGTCACGGCCAGCGGCAGCACAAACGGCGCCACCTTCATGCCGATGGCCGACTCAACCTGGTTGCGGAACTGGACGGTGACCGCCTCGAAGAACAGCTGTACACCGTTGGGCACGCCCGTCGAGGTGACCTTCGCGCGCAGGAACAACGCCAGCGCGATCACAACCACCGCGGCCAGGGCGGTGGCGACGATGGTGTCGACGTTGAAGGTCAGCTCGTACGGCCAGAAATCTCCATGCCACGTCCAGTGCTTGTGATGACCAACCTCGATGGCGGCTTCTGCCTGGAATGTCGTAATCATGCTGCGCCCTGCTCACTGCTCACTGAACGGATCCCTTTCCACACCGGCACAGCGGTGGTCAACACCAGCAGCACCTGGAACAACGCAACTCCGAAGAACACCCCAAGACCAGCGGGACGGAACACGAAGGCGATCACCAGGGCAAGGACGGTGATGATCATCAACCGCGCCGCGGAATTGATGGCCATCTTTTGCTTGCTTGGATTGTCTTGCGCGGTAATCACTTCCGCAGATTGGCGAACGAGGAGAGCGTTCACCAATCCGAGTCCAAGCCCAGTAACGAAGAAGACGCCGAACTGCCAATTCCCCAGCAGGGCGGAGGCCAACAGAGCCAAAGCACCGAGAACGCCACACAACACGGCCAGACGCAACGGGCGAAACGCCAATGCCGGAAGAACCAGCGGAGCATCGGAGCTTGCCTGGGGCACGGTCACCTGGGGTGTCACCTCACATCTTTGTCGGGGTGGCGGAACAAAAACTGCGTTCGTCGGTTCCAGACCTTATAGGAGGTCTGAGGGCTCGCTGAACTCACCTCAATGGGCAGCTCCCTGTCGGTCAGTTGATCGGTCCGGCGGACCCTGGAATGTCTAGACAGACTTTCCAAAAATTCCGCCGCTCCGGTGTGGCCGGCACCCGTGAGTTTTCGGGTATGGCAGAACCGTATCACATGGTAGAGACGGTTAATGCACACCTACTACTTTTCGTCGTACACCGACGGTTCCGTCGGAACGGTGGCCGGACTGAGCCCTGATTCGGCTCCCGACAGCTGATCGAGTTCTTCACGACGCAACAGGGGAACGACCGTCGCGACGATAGCGATACCGATGGCACCAACCACCACCGCTCCCGCATACCGGGGCTCGAAGAAGATGGTGCTGGCGGCTCCGAACGCGATAATCGCCACCCACAAGTAGATGATCAGCACCGCCTTGCGATGCGAGTGCCCGATCTGCAGCAGCCGGTGATGCAGGTGCATCTTGTCTGGGCTGAAGGGGCTCCGGCCCGCCCGGGTCCGCCGGATGATCGCCAACAGCGCGTCCAGCGCGGGCACCAGCAACACCGCGATCACCAACAAGAACGGCGACAAGAGGACGAACATGTCCTTGGCGCCGTACGAGCTCTGCGAGATGGGGCCCGCGGCCGTCGTCGACGCGGCCGCCAGCATCAGGCCGATCAGCATCGACCCTGAGTCCCCCATGAAGATCCGGGCCCGGTGGAAGTTATGCGGAAGAAAACCAAGGCACGCCCCGGCGAGCACCACCGAGATCACCGCAGGCGGGTAATACAGGACGTCACCGCCGTGGCTGCGCAGCAGCCCAATCGAGAAGATGCAGATGGCAGCCGCGGTAATGAGCCCCAAACCGGCGGCCAGCCCATCGAGGCCGTCCACGAAGTTCATCGCGTTGACGATCGACACCGTCAACGCGAGCGTGACGAGGATGGAGGACATCTGGTCCAAGACGATGGTCCCCACCCCGCCAAAGGGGATGTAGATCATGCTCCAGGCCACCCCCATGGTGACCAGGACGCTAGCGGCCGTGACCTGGCCCGCGAACTTTGTGAGCGCGTCCAGGCCCCATTTATCGTCAATGAGCCCGACGACCATGATGATGCCGCCCGCGACGACGACGGCAGGCATACCCGAGGAGTAGACGAAACCCCTTGTCAGGGCAGGCAGTTGCGAGGCCAGGAAGATCGCCGCACATACGCCGAAGTACATGCCGAGACCGCCCATCCGGGGGGTCGGCTGCAAGTGCACGTCACGCTCGCGCGGATAGGCCACCGCACCCACTCGGGTTGCGAACATCCGCACTCCACCAGTGCAGAAGAACGTCGTGATAGCCGCCGTCAGCCCAACCAGGGCAAGCTCACGCAGAGGGACGCCCGCGCCGCGATCGGCGAGGGCCAGCAGCTCACTCACGCATCCGACCGTACTTCAAGATCCTGTGGGCTCCCCCGACTCGCCGACCCGCCGGGCCCGATGTCGCCGCCAATCACATCGACGATCTGTTCCCGGGTGATCGGCCCTTCCCGCAGGATCAGTGGCACCGGCCCGGTGAGGTCGACGATGGTCGATGCCGCGCCCAGTTCTGCCGTGCCACCGTCCAGGTACACCGCGACCTTGTCGTCCAACTGATCGCGGGCCTCAGCGGCCGTGAGCGCCGCGGGCTGCCCCGATACGTTGGCGCTGGAGACCGCCATCGGACCGACAGCGCGCAGCAGCTCGATGGCGACCGGATGGAGGGGCATCCGCAGCATGACGCTTCCCTGCGCATCTCCGAGATCCCAGGACAGCGACGGCGCGTGCTTCACGATGATGCTCAGTGGTCCCGGCCAGAATGCCTCGATGAGCTCACGGGCAGCCGACGGAACAGAGAACACCAGCCCGTCGATCGTGTGCCATGACCCCACGAGCACTCCGACGGGCATGTCCCGGCCGCGCCCCTTGGCCGCCAACAGCGCCGATACGGCGTTGGAATCGAAGGCGTCACAACCCAATCCGTAGACGGTGTCGGTGGGCATGACCACCAGTTCACCCGCCTTGAGCGCCCCCACCGCCGCGTCGATGCCCTCTTGGCGGGTCGCAGCGTCCTGGCAGTCGTAGGCGACGGTCACGTACCCAGTCTATGGGGTCGGAGATTTCCGGCGAGCGGTGACGAATCGCGGCCGCCCTGCCAGGTCGTACCGCTGCACAACCTCATCGAATAGACCACTGGCCGTGAATAACTCGCATGTTCCGTCACCATTGGTGTCATCGTGCTCAATACCGATGCGGCCCCCGGGAGCTAGCAGACGGCCGGCCGTCGTCACGATGGGCGCGATAATCGCCAGTCCATCGACACCCGCGAACAACGCCAATGGCGGATCGTGCTGCGCCACTTCGGGCTCCAATTCTGCACCGTCAGGGATGTAGGGCGGGTTGGCGACGATCAGGTCGACCATTCCATCCAGCTCCGCCAGCAGCACGGGCGAGGTCGCATCGGCCTGGATCACCTCGACCGGAGTTCCTTCGGTGTTGCGCCTCGTGTAGTCCAACGCCTGCTCGTCGAGCTCGATCGCGACGATGCGAGCGGCCGGCTCGTCATGCGACAAGGCGATGGAGAGCGCTGCCGATCCGGCGCACAACTCGACAACTGTTGCGTGAGTCGTCAATTCCCCTGTTGCCCAGGCGTATAGAGACTCCGTCTCCGGGCGCGGAATGAACACACCGGGACCCACGAACACCTCGACAGGGCCAAAGGCGGCACTACCGGTCAAGTGCTGCAAGGGAATCCGCTGCGCCCGCGCGGCTACGAGATCACGGTATCTCTCGGGAAAACCTGGCGTGATCTCGGCAAAACGCAGCCGTGTTCGCGGGATCCCGAGCAGATATGAGGCGAGTTCCTCGGCGTCCACCTGCGGGCTGGAAACCCCTGCCCGAGAGAGCGATTCGATCGCTTCGGCGATCAGCTGACGCAACCCGCTCATCTAACTCACGCCTCCTGCAGGCGCGCCTTCCGATCGGCCACGGCCAGCGCATCGAACAGCGCATCGAGGTCGCCGTCGAGCACCTGATCCAGGTTATGCGCCTTGAACCCGACGCGGTGATCGGTGATCCGGTTCTCCGGGAAGTTGTAGGTGCGAATTCGCTCACTGCGGTCCACGGTGCGGATCTGGCTGGCACGACCGGCCGATGCGTCGGCCTGCGCCTGCTCCTCGGCGAGAGCCTGTAACCGCGCCGCCAGCACCTGCATGGCGCGCGCCTTGTTCTGCAACTGAGAGCGCTCGTTTTGGCAGGTCACCACGATCCCGGTGGACAGGTGGGTGATGCGGACCGCCGAGTCGGTGGTGTTCACGCCCTGGCCACCCTTGCCCGAGGAACGGTAGACGTCGATCCGAAGATCCGACTCGTCGATCTGGACTTCCTGTACCTCTTCGGGTTCTGGATAGACCAACACACCCGCAGCCGACGTATGCACGCGTCCTTGGGATTCGGTGACAGGAACACGCTGGACGCGATGCACCCCACCTTCAAACTTGAGCCGCGACCATACGCCGTCGGCGGTGTCTCCCTTGCTCGCGATAGCCAGGGTGGCGTCCTTGTACCCGCCGAGGTCCGATTCTGTCTCGTCAAGAACCGTGACCTTCCAACCATGCCGCTCGGCGTAGCGGATGTACATGCGAGCCAGATCGGCAGCGAACAGCGCCGACTCCTCGCCCCCCTCACCAGATTTCACTTCGAGGAGGATGTCGTCACCGTCATGTGGATCGCGGGGCGCCAGCATGTCCGACAGCTGCGTTTCCAGCTCGGCGACCGACGATTCCAACTCGGTTACTTCATCGGCGAATGAGGAATCGTCCTCGGACAGCTCACGGGCGGTGGCTAGATCATCGCGAGCAGCGACCAGCTTGCCGTGGGTGGCCACGATCGGCGAGAGCATCGCGAACCGGCGGCCGGCCTTACGTGCCGCACCCGCATCCGCGTGCAGCGCCGGGTCGGCCAGTCGCTTCTCCAACTCAGCGTGCTCGGCCAGCATCGCGTCGATCAGCGGCGTCTCGCCCATGCGCCCTCCTCCCAATGTTCATACGCTCAGTCGTCATACAAAAAAACCGACGCCCGGACTGCACAAAGGCAAATCCGGGCGTCGGCAAGGAAGCTATTTGTCGGCTGCGGCCTTGCGCTTGCCGTACCGGGCCTCGAACCGGGCGACGCGACCGCCGCTGTCCAGGATCTTCTGCTTACCGGTGTAGAAGGGGTGGCACTGCGAGCAGACCTCGACCACGATGTGGCCGCTGTCCTTGGTGCTGCGGGTCGTGAAGGTGTTACCGCAGCCGCAGACCACGCTGGTCTCGACGTAAGTGGGGTGGATACCCGATTTCATTGCTTTTCCTCTGCGTGTTGTGGTCGCCGGGTCGCTTGTAGGCGTGAACCGGAACCCTTCAAAAGGCTGAGAGGCCATTATGCCAGCTCAGTTACGTAGAACCTAAACGGCGCCGACCTGCTCACTATTCCCACCGGCGTACGTTTGGAGAGGAACGCCGATTCGGAAGGGAAAACGCATGAACATCAAGAGATTGATCGTGACAAGCGCATCCGCGGCGGCAATGGGCTTAGCCGCCTTCGCGGGCGCACCGGGCCTAGCCAACGCCGACCCGATCACTCCCCCGTCACCGCCGCCCATTCCCCAGGCTCCACCGATTCCGCAGGGGACGGGGGTACCGCCCATTCCCCAGGCACCGCCGATTCCTCAGATTCCGGCGATCCCACAGCCTTGACACAGGCCCGATCTCGGGCATGTAACGGGCATTGACACCCTGTCGATATCCCCAACAGCAGCCACGGCATAACGAACGCCGTGCCGCTGTTGGATCTCAATACGTTCGGTTGAGTCGGGGCGAACCGCCGAGATAATCGGACAGGAGTCGCACATGAATCTGAAAAGTCTTGTGAGCCAAGGTGTCATCTTTGGCGCACTCGCGATGGGCACGGTGGGATTGGGCGCCGTTCCTGCGTACGCACAGCCCGCTGGCCAGCACGGTTTTACCCAGGATCATCCGAATCGTCCGCACGACGACGATGACTGGGGCGACCACGACGGCTGGCGCAACAACGGGAACTGGCGCGGAAACGACAATTGGCGTGATCGCGACCAGGACTGGCGGGATGACCGCAGATGGCGGGACGATCGCCGGGAGTGGCGCGACAATCCGTGGCATTACGACCAGCGCCCGCCCTGGGGCTGGGCTCCGCCGCCTCGCGCGGAATGGCGCGGGCCACTGCCCGACCGCTGGGGTCCGCCTCCCCGTGCCTTCGACTACTGGGGATATCGGGTCCAGCCAATCTGGGATGACGGATTCCGGACCTGGGGATTCTGGCTGTTCGGCATCTGGATCCCGCTCGCGTCGATCGGTTAGCGGTTCGGCGCGAAGGTCTCACCGCGGCCGTTCACCGGTCCCTACCGGTGAACGCCGCGCCAAGTGCTAGCTGTACTGGGGTTCGTCAGCGTTCATCCCGCCTGGTGCGGTCTTGGAGACCTGGAGCAGGAACTCGTAGTTGTTCTTGGTCTTGCGCAGCTGGCTCATCAACAGGTCGATGGCCTGATGGGAATCCAGGCCCGAGAGCACGCGGCGCAGCTTATGCACGATCGCGAACTCGTCGCCACTCATCAGCAGCTCGTCCTTGCGGGTACCCGACGGGTTGACGTCGACGGCCGGGAACACCCGGCGCTCGGCGATCTTGCGGTCGAGCTTGAGCTCGGCATTGCCGGTGCCCTTGAACTCCTCGAAGATGACGGTGTCACCGGTGGATCCGGTCTCGACCATGGCCGTGGCGATGATCGTCAGCGAGCCGCCGTGCTCGATATTGCGCGCCGCGCCCAGGAACCGCTTGGGCGGGTAGAGCGCGGTCGAGTCGACACCACCGGACAGGATGCGGCCCGAAGCGGGCGAGGCGTTGTTGTACGCGCGCCCCAGACGGGTGATGGAGTCCAGCAGCACCACGACGTCCTTGCCCTGTTCCACGAGGCGCTTGGCACGCTCGATGGCGAGCTCGGCAGCCTGGGTGTGATCTGACGGCGGGCGGTCGAAGGTGGAGGCAATGACCTCACCCTTGACCGAGCGCTGCATGTCAGTGACCTCTTCGGGTCGTTCGTCGACCAGCACTACCATCAAATGACATTCGGGGTTGTTCGCAGAGATCGCGTTGGCGATGTTCTGCATGATCGTGGTCTTACCGGCCTTCGGCGGGGACACGATCAGCGCGCGCTGTCCCTTGCCGATCGGCATGATCAGGTCGATCACGCGGGTCGTCAACTTCTCCGTGGTGGTTTCCAGCCGCAACCGCTGATTCGGGTACAGCGGAGTCAGCTTGGTGAAGTCGGGGCGCTTCTTGGCGTCCTCAACCGGGCCGCCATTGACGGAATCAAGGCGCACTAACGGGTTGAACTTCTGCCGCTGGTTCTGATTCCCGGCATCCTGGTCGCGGGGCACCCGCACCGCACCGGTGATGGCGTCGCCACGACGCAGACCGTTCTTGCGCACCAGGTTCATCGAAACGTACACATCGTTCGGACCGGCAAGATATCCGGACGTCCGGACAAACGCGTAGTTGTCGAGCACGTCGAGAATGCCGGCCACGGGCTGGACGACGTCGTCCTCACGCAACTCGGTCTCGCCGCCGCCACCTTCGTTGGTGGTGCGGTCGCGACCGCGGCGGCGCTCACGGGTACGACGACCGCGACGGCCACGGCCGTCGCCGTCATCGCCACGGTTGCCCTGGTTCTGGTTGTTGTCTTGGGTCTGATTGTCCGAGTTCTGGCCCCCCGAGCCGCCCTCGCGACCCGAATTCTCGGAGTTCTCGGCATTTGCGCGGCCGCCGTTCTGCTGCTTGCGCTCACCGTCGGCGTTCTGATTCTGGTTGCGACGCCGCTCGCCACGGCCCTCGCGGGGCGCGCCGTTGTTCTCGGCATCCTTGCCCTCCGCAGAGCCGGACTCCTGGGTGAACTTCGGCGCCTCGACGGGCAGCTCAAGAGCGGTCTGGGCCGACTCGGGACGAGCCGATTCCTGCTTGTCCTTCTGGCCCGATTCCTGCTGGGCCGATTCCCGCTGGGCGGCCTCGGCCGATGCCGAGGAGGCCTGCGGCTGCTGGGTCTGGGAGGTCTGATTGTTGTTCTTGGGTGCGCCGAGCGCACCCTGATGCTCACGAATGGCGGCGATCAAATCGCCCTTGCGCATTCCGGAGGTGCCCTTGACGCCTACCTGGCTGGCCAGCGCACGCAACTCCGGCAACACCATCGTCGACAGCGCACCCAGTCCGTCACCCCGCCGCCCCTTGGTGGAGCGTTCGGAAGAGGCTGTGGTGGGCGCCTCCGGAGTTTCCGGGGCGGCTTCGGTCGCGATGAGGTCCGTATCGGTCACGGATTTCCTTTCCTTCCCCCGCCAAACATGGGGCGAGGGGTCTCACTTCGGCCAGTCAGGTTGCTGGCCGCGAAGTTCATGCTGCGGGCCCACAGAGATAGGGCCACGCGAGGTCCGGAGAAATAGCAGCTGACCATCGACCTTGCGCAATATCGCCGCCTGTCTAGGACGACGGAGACATCGGGAAGAACTAGGAGAATTTGTGATCGTCCTCGTTCTCGGCGCAGGTGCGCAGAAGCTGCAATTGCTGGGACTGATACCGAGGATAACCCCCTGGTGAGCATCAAGCAACCAGCACCCCCCGGCGAGTCCCCCGCTCACCAGCCATAACGTCAGCTAGCGAGCCGACACGCCCGCCGATACGGATAACGCGACGAGTGAGAAACCTTGATCTTCAGCGTATTTCACTGCGGAATCGGGGAGATCGCCCATGGTCAGCGCCAACACCGCAGGTCCAGCGCCGGAAAGTACCGCCGCAACCCCTTCGCGGCGCAGATATCCGAGAACCTCGGCGGAGGCCGGCATCGCGGCGGCGCGCTGCGGCTGATGCAGACGATCCTCGGTGGCGGTCATGAGCAGATCCGGCCGCGCGGTCAACGCGACGGTGAGCAACGCGGCGCGGCTAATATTGAATCTTGCATCTACATGGGTAACAGATTCGGGCAGCAATACACGGGTATGGGCCGTGGAGGACTGTTCCTCCGGGATCGCGGCGACGATCTTGATATCGGGGTGCACCTCGAGACGAGTGGCCGCATAGACGGGGGCCGCACCCGATGTCTCCGACCAGGACACCACCGCTCCCCCGAGTACGCTGGCCGCCGCATTGTCCGGATGCCCCTCGAATTCCGAGGCCAGCTGCACCAGCACATCATCAGAAAGCACCGGGCGCCCGGCCTTGGCGAGCAGCCCATTCGCGACCGCCAGGCCGGCCACTGCTGCGGCGGCCGATGAACCCAATCCACGCGAGTGCGGAATCTTGTTGCGACACTGGATAATCAGGCCCGGCGCGGCAACTCCCCCGGCGGTGAGACCACGTTCGATCGCGCGCACAACAAGGTGGCTGCCATCGAGCGGAACCTCACCGGCGCCCTGACCTTCGACGGCCACCTTGAGGCCGGATTCGGTTGTGTTGACTTCAATCTCGTCATACAGCGACAGCGCGATGCCGAGACTGTCAAAGCCCGGCCCCAGGTTCGCACTCGACGCGGGCACCACCACGGTGGTAGCCAACCCCGCGGGCAGAAGCTCGTTCACGCGAGTTCCAGCGCCTCGGCGACCGCGCTCGCTTGCACCGGAATGGGAGTCACCTCGGGCATTCCGCTCAGGGCGTTATCGGGATCCTTCAGGCCGTTACCCGTCACGGTGCAGACCACGGTGGAGCCCTTCGGAACCCAGCCGTCCGCAACCGACTTCAGCAGGCCCGCGATGCTGGCCGCCGATGCGGGCTCCACGAACACGCCCTCACTGGAGGCGACCAATCGGTAGGCGTTGAGAATTTCCTCATCGGTGACGGCCAGGAACTTGCCACCCGACTCCTGTTGTGCGGCAACAGCACCCGACCACGATGCCGGCGATCCGATACGGATTGCGGTGGCAATGGTCTCCGGATTGGCCACCGGTGCCCCGTTGACCAGCGGCGCCGCACCCGCGGCCTGCACACCGAGCATCTTGGGGAGCCGGTCCGAGAGACCATCGCGGTAGTACTCGTTGTACCCGCGCCAATACGCGGTGATGTTCCCCGCGTTGCCGACCGGCAGCGCATGAATATCCGGGGCGGTGCCCAGGGCATCCATGATCTCGAAAGCGGCGGTCTTCTGTCCCTCGATGCGCACTGGATTCACGGAGTTGACCAGGGCGATCGTCGGGTAGTCCGCAGTGGTCTTGCGCGCGAGCTCCAAACAGTCGTCAAAGTTCCCGTCCACCTGGATGATCCGCGCACCGTGAATGACGGCCTGAGCCAGCTTGCCCATCGCGATCTTGCCCTGCGGAATCAACACCGCACAGGTGATGCCCGCCTTGGCGGCGTAGGCGGCGGCGGAGGCGGAGGTGTTTCCGGTCGAGGCGCACAGCACCGCGCGCTGGCCGCGAGCCAGCGCATCGGTGACCGCCATGGTCATGCCGCGGTCCTTGAACGAGCCGGTGGGGTTAAGCCCTTCGACCTTCAAATGCACTGTGCAACCAGTGAGCTCGGACAGGCGCGCCGCGGGCAGCAGCGGAGTGCCGCCCTCGCGCAAGGTCACGGGCTGCCAGTTCTCTCCGATCGGGAGACGGTCCCGGTACGCCGCGATGAGGCCGGGCCAAGGGGTGTGAACGGTCACTCTTGTGTTCCTTCCAGCCGGATGACACTCGCGACACCCAGCACCACGTCGAGATCTGCAAGTGCAGCAACGGTTTCCGAGAGCGCAGCGTCTGTCGCCTTATGCGTGAGCACCACCAGGCGAGCGCCCGTCTCGTCGACCTCGCCCTCCTGGCGCACGGTGGCGATGCTCACCTCGCGCTTGGCGAACTCGGTGGCGACGGTGGCCAGCACGCCCGGCTTGTCGGCGACCCGCATCCGCACGTAGTAGCGCGTCGGGATGAGCCCGATCGGCGCGATCGGCAGCTGCGCGTACCTGGACTCCAGCGGCCCACGGCCGCCCTGGACGCGGTTGCGCGCTGCCATCACCAAATCTCCAAGCACTGCCGACGCGGTCGGTGCACCACCGGCGCCCTGTCCGTAGAACATGAGCTCGCCGGCGGCCTCGGCCTCGACGAAGACAGCGTTGAATGCCCCATTCACGCTTGCCAGCGGGTGCGTCAGCGGCACCAAAGCGGGGTATACGCGTGCCGAAACACGATGGCGGCCTTCCTTGTCAGTGACTCGCTCGCAGATAGAAAGCAACTTGATGGTGCAACGCAGGGCACGCGCGGACTCGAAATCGTCGGCACTGATCTTCGTGATGCCCTCGCGGTACACGTCGTCGGCACTGACCCGGGTATGGAAGGCGATGGACGCGAGAATGGCAGCCTTCGCGGCGGCGTCGTAGCCCTCCACATCGGCGGTCGGGTCGGCCTCGGCGTACCCGAGCTCCCCCGCCTCGGCCAGTGCCGTGTCGTAGCCTGCGCCGGTGTTGTCCATGGCGGACAGGATGTAGTTGGTGGTGCCGTTGACGATCCCGGACACCCGGATCACCGAATCTCCGGCCAGCGACTGAGTCAGGGGCCGGATGACGGGAATGGCTCCCGCCACGGCCGCCTCGAAATAGAGGTCGACTCTTGCTCTTTCGGCGGCCTCGGCGAGCTCACCGGCAGACTGGGCCAGAAGCGCCTTGTTGGCGGTGACCACGGACTTACCCGCGTTGAGCGCGCCCAGGATGCCGCGCCGGGCGGGCTCGACCGGACCCATGAGCTCGACCACAATGTCGACGTCATCCCGCGAAACCAGGGCATCGATATCGTCGGTGAGCAGTTCCACCGGGACCCCGCGATCGTCGGCGACACGGCGCACACCGATTCCCCGGATCTCCAGCGGGGCACCGATGCGGGCAGCGAGATCGCTCGCGCTGCTTTCGATGATCCGCGCTACCTCGCTGCCGACATTGCCCAGGCCCAAGATCGCTACGCCTATCGCATCACTCATTCACTTACCTCCAGACTCACCAAATCCTCGACGGTCTCGCGCCGCAGGATCAGCCGGGCCTCACCGTCCTTGACTGCGATAACCGCCGGACGGGTCAGCAGGTTGTACCGGCTGGACATCGAGTAGCAGTACGCACCCGTCGCGGCGACCGCCAGCAGATCTCCGGGGGCCACGTCCTCGGGCAACCACGCGTCCCTCACCACGATATCGCCGCTTTCGCAGTGCTTTCCGACCACCCGGGACAGAACCGGAGCGACATCGCTATCACGGGAAACCAGCTGCGGGTGGTACTCGGCCTGATACAGCGAGGTGCGGATGTTGTCACTCATGCCGCCGTCGACGCTCACGTACCGGCGCTGACCGTTGGACAGAATCACGTCCTTGGTGGTGCCCACCCGGTACAAAGTGACGGTGCCGGGACCGGCGATGGCCCGGCCCGGCTCGATCACCAAACGCGGCTCGGGTAGACCGACCAGCGCCGACTCGGTGCGCACGATCACACCGAGCTTCGCAGCCAAATCCCCGATGGGGGGAGGATCGTCGGAAGGCACGTAACTGATACCAAGGCCGCCACCGAGGTCGACGATGTTGAGCTGCGCGGTCTTCTCGGTGCCGAACTCTGCGACCACGTCACGCAGCAGCCCGATCACCCGGTGCGCGGCAACCTCGAACCCGTCGACATCGAAGATCTGCGAACCGATGTGGCTGTGCAACCCGACCAGTCGCAGGTTGTCGGTGGCGAAGACCCGACGCACAGCCTCCAGCGCCTGCCCACCCGCGAGGGACAACCCGAACTTCTGGTCCTCGTGCGCGGTGGAGATGAACTCATGGGTATGCGCCTCGACACCAACGGTGACGCGCACCAGAACGTCTTGCACCACACCGGCGCTGCCCGCGATCGCATCCAGCCGTTCGATCTCGATCATCGAATCGACGACGATGTGCCCAACGCCGGCCTGCACCGCTTGCGCGAGTTCCGCCTGGGATTTGTTGTTGCCGTGCAGCGCGATGCGCTCGGGGGGGAACTCGGCACGCAGCGCGATGGCCAGCTCACCTGCCGAGCAGACATCGAGGCCCAGGCCCTCGTCCTTGATCCAGCGCGCGATCTCGGTGCACAGGAACGCCTTCGAGGCGTAGTGCACACGCGCGGCGCCACCGAACGCGGCCGCCATATCCCGGCAGCGTGAACGGAAATCGTCCTCGTCGATCACAAACAGCGGCGTTCCGTACTTCTCGGCAAGCTCGGAGACGGCTAGGCCCGCGAGGGTAACCTCACCGCCAGTGCCGCGAGAAGCATTGCGGGGCCATACGTTCGGTGCCAACTCGGTCGGGTTGGCCGGTGGTGCACTGGTCATGGCGGTGTGCTGTTCCCCTTCTGCGTGGCGGGGGCCTGCCGGGTGTGCGCTCACATCCGCTCCGGTGCGCTCACGCCGAGAATGTCCAGGCCGTTGGCGATGACCTGCCGGGTGGCAAGGCATAGCGCTAGGCGTGCCGCATGCAGATCCCCAGGTGTTTCGTCACCCTGCGGGAGCACCCGACACGAGTCGTAGAACCGGTGGTAATCACCGGCTATGTCTTCCAAATAGCGTGCGACACGATGCGGTTCACGCAACACCGCGGCATTCTGCAGGATACGGCCGAACTCGCCGAGCCCCCGGATGAGCGCACCCTCTTTCTCGTGGGTGAGCAGTTCGAGACGATCGGTCGAGTGCTGCAGGCCCAGCTCTGCGGCATTGCGGGCCAGAGCGCAGAGCCGTGCGTGTGCATACTGGACGTAATAGACCGGGTTCTCGCTCGATGCGGAGGCCCACAGCTGTAGATCGATGTCGATCGAGGTGTCCACCGAGGACCGGATCAACGCGTAGCGAGCGGCATCAACTCCGATCGCGTCGACCAGGTCATCGAGGGTGATGACGGTGCCAGCCCGTTTGGACATCCGGACCGGCTGGCCGTCGCGCACCAGGTTGACCATCTGGCCAATGAGCACCTCGACGCTATCGGCCTGGTAACCCAGCGCTGCGGCAACGGCTTTCAGGCGCGCGATGTACCCGTGATGATCGGCGCCGAGCATGTAGATGCACAGGTCGAAGCCGCGCTCACGCTTATCGAGGTAGTAGGCAATGTCACCGGCGATGTAGGCGGGGTTGCCGTCACTCTTGATGACAACCCGGTCCTTGTCGTCGCCGAAGTTGCTCGAGCGCAGCCAGGACGCGCCGTCCTTCTCGTAGATATTGCCGGTCTTGCGCAGCTGCGCGATGGCCTCCTGCACTCTGCCGGAGGTGTGCATCGAGTCCTCATGGGTGAAAACGTCGAAGTCCGTGCCGAACTCGTGCAGTGACTCCTTGATGTGGGTGAACATCAAGTCCACACCGATTTCCCGAAAGACTTCAGCAGCCTCGGTCTCGGGCAGCGAGAGCGCATCAGGACGCCGGGCGATCACCTGCTTGGCAATATCGGCAATGTAATCGCCGGCGTACCCGTCCTCCGGGGCTTCCCTTCCCTCGGCCGCGGCGATGAGCGAGCGGACAAACCGGTCGATCTGCGCGCCATGGTCGTTGAAGTAGTACTCGCGGGTGACCTTGGCGCCCTGGCGGGTCAGCAGGCGACCCAACGCGTCGCCGACCGCTGCCCAACGGGTACCACCGATGTGGATGGGCCCCGTCGGGTTGGCCGATACGAATTCCAGGTTGATCGTGTGCGTGCCCTGCGCATCGGAATTGCCGTAGGCCTGACCCGCGTCGAGGATGTTCGTGACGATGGTGCCCTGCGCATCGGCAGCGATCCGCAGGTTCACGAACCCGGGCCCGGCGATCTCGGCGGCAGCGATGGCCTCGTTGGCGATGAGCGCATCGACAAGCCAGGTGGCCAGGTCACGCGGGGCGACACCGACCTTCTTGGCGACCTGCAGAGCCACGTTCGTGGCGTAGTCGCCGTGCTCGGGATTACGGGGGCGTTCGACGGTCACGGTGGCCGGTAGCGCCGACGTGTCCAGGCCTCGCTCGTCCAGCACCGTGGTAGCGGTGGAACGTAGCAGGTCGGCAAGGTCGACGGGAGTCACGGCGATCATCCTATGGGCTGGGGTATCCAGGCCCCGAATCCTTATACGCGCGACCGAAACGGTGTGCGGGGTGCTGATTGGGATGCGCTAGGCTGTCAGGGCCCTGATGCCCTCGTAGCTCAGGGGATAGAGCGTCTGCCTCCGGAGCAGAAGGCCGCAGGTTCGATTCCTGCCGAGGGCACACACGATTTATTCGGCCGTAGGACCTTCCGCCGCAGCGGCAGCGTCACGGACCTGCCGCTTCTCGACCTTCACCCGCCGTCGCCAGTTGCGCACGACGAAGAACGAGACGGCCAACACCACCAACAACGCGATGATGGCCCCGATGGCCGTCGCTCCGCGGAATCCCGGAGCCTCGACATCGAGCACTCGCTCACCGGCATGTGCGGAATTGCTGGTGCCGAAGACGATCGTCAGCGTCATCAGGTTGGGCACCGCGACAATCACGGCGAGCAGCGTCAACACCCCGGCGAAGAACTTCCCACCGCGGCGGCCCCGCAGCAGAAACGCCCACAGCGCGAGCAACAGCGGTATTCCGGTGCACAACAGCCCGAGCGTGAGCCCGCTGCCTATTCCCTTGCTGAAACTGCCGTGACCGGACATGTCGGCGATGCGTTGCGCCCACCAGCGCGGGATGAAAGCCGACAACGCGAAGTACACGACCACCAGCGCCAGCAGCAGAGCGATGACCCCTATCACGCGCCCGCGCCATCTCGCCCAGAACGACTCCTTGCCCGCAGGCCTTACCTCGCCGCTCCCAGCCATACCGAAAGGCTAGGCCAAGAGAATTGACTTCGTGCGCCAGAAAGCAGTGATCGGTACGAACTCAGTCCGCTGACAACGTGATGGGCCGCCACCGGGCGTACAACAGCGATACCGCGAGCACTCCGAGCCCCGCGACCGCCAACACCGCGCCGACAAGAGACGGCGCGCGATAGCCGTACCCGGCGGCGATGACCAGACCACCGAGCCACGCCCCGCCGGCGTTGGCCATGTTCAGTGCCGAGTGATTCAGCGCGGCCGCCAGCGTCTGCGCGTCTTCGGCGACATCCATCAGTCGGGTCTGCAGCGCGGGCACCAGTGACGTTCCCGCGACTCCTACCGCGAACACCAGCGCCAGTGCGGCCCAAACGTTTCCGGACACCACCACGAAAACCACCAGCATCACGGCGACCAGCACCAGGCTGATGGTGATGGCCCGGACCACACTGCGGTCCGCCATCCACCCGCCCAGCACGTTTCCGGTGACCATGCCGATTCCGTAGAGCGCCAACGCCAGCGGGACGGCGGCCTTGGGCAGTCCGGAGACGCTGGTGAGCGTGGTGCTGATGTAGGTGTAGAAGGCGAACATGCCGCCAAAACCCACGATACCGATGAGCAGGGTGAACCACACCTGCGCGCGACGCAACGCGCCGAGCTCGGTCAGCGGGTTCGTGATTTTCATATCCGTCAGCCCTGGCAAGAACCGCAACAGCGCCGCGACTGTGACCACGCCGATGACCGCGACGACGGCGAAGGCCGAACGCCAGCCCACTGTGTTACCCAGCCAGGTGGCCACGGGAACACCCACGACATTGGCCACCGACAAGCCCAGCATGGTTTGCCCCACGGCCTTGGCGCGTTCCCCGGGACCGGCCAAGTGGGCGGCCACCAGCGCCGCAACGCCGAAATATGCACCGTGCGGCAGCCCAGCGACGAACCTGGACGCGATCAGCGCCCCGTAGCCCGGCGCGAAGACAGTGGCCGCATTTCCGATGGTGAAGGCGATCATGAGCGCGATGAGCAGGGTCCTGCGCGAGGCCCGGGCGGTGAGCGCTGCGATGACCGGTGCACCCACGACCACGCCCAGCGCGTAGGCGCTGATGACGTGCCCGGCTTCAGGCTCGGTGACGTGGAAGCCGTGCGCGATATTGGGCAGCAGCCCCATCGCCACGAATTCGGTTGTCCCGATCCCGAATCCACCTATGGCCAGCGCGAGAATCGCGCCTCGGCGAACGCGCGGAGACACGAGCGCCCCGGGCTGCACGCGTGAATCGACAACGGCAGTCATGAATAGGGCTCCTGTGCGGTATGCGGCTATATGCGCACATCGATGAGCGCCCTGATCGGTCAACCACCGATTCTGCCGGGTTCATTCCCTTCAGGCGAACTGTGGTCGTCCCGTAGTTGTCAGCAGTCGTCAGCGGAACGGGCTGATGATGTCGCGCATGAACTGCCCGATGTTGGTGGGCGCATCTCCATCGGGAAAGCTCGCGGTGGCCAGCACATTGCCGCCCGCGTCGGTGAAGTTCCGATCTGCACGCTGTTGATGGGTCGAATTCGTCACCAGGATGATGCCGGACGCGCCGGCCTGCTTGGCCAGCGGCACCGAGAACTGCGCATTCTGGACCGTGCTGTTCGCGCGGGGCTCCACGACGATCCGGTCAGACGGATACCCCAGGCCGACAAGCATATTGCGCATCTGCTCGGCCTCCGATACGCCGTTCTGCGGGTTGCCGCCCGTGACGATGATGAATGAATTCGGGAACATGTTGGCAATCGCCCTACCGGTCGCGACTCGCTGATAGAGCTTGTCCCGCATTGAGCCGTCGGGCTTAAGCCCATATCCGAGAATCACGACCGCCGGCTTGGAGAAGTCCTTGCCCATCGCCATGGGTTCGGCGTTCGTGGTCACGGGGGTGCTCAGCGTGAGGACAGCGCTGACGACCATCGCGGTCGTCCATCGAGTGATCAATGCGCCCTCCAAGACCCAAGTGACTTCTGAGACGGACGAGATACATGGTGCCAGAGTTACCCCTGTCAAGTCGACCCGCCGGTCAAATCTCCCGCAATTCCCCCTGGTGTGACCGACATGACAGATGTACGCTGCGCTATAAGACATATGTCTACTAACACCACAACGCCGTGGAGGGTGACGTGACCGAGGCCTCAACCATCGATCGAGACGCCGATACACCCGAGCCGATCGCTCCCCCGCTCGTGACACTTCCCAAGCTGGCTCAGGGCATCGCCTTCGTGGCCTCACGGCGCTGGACCACGAGCCGGCTGGCCAAGAAGTACGGCAAGGTCTACACCATCAACATCCCCAAGTTCGGGTACACGGTCGTCGTGGCCGACCCGGATCTCACCCGGCAGGTGTTCACCACCAGTACCGAGATTCTGGGCAACATCCAGCCCAACCTCAGCCAGCAGCTCGGACCCGGATCGGTCTTCGCGTTGGAGCGCAATGAGCACCGGCACCGCCGTAAGTTGCTCGCACCGAAGTTCCACGGCAAGGCCATGATCCAGTACGAGCAGATCATCGAGGAAGAGACGCTGCGCGAATGCGCGTCATGGCCCGAGGGTCAGCAGTTCGAAACCATGGAACCGATGATGCGGATCACGCTCAACGCGATTCTGCGCGCTGTCTTCGGCGCCGACGGAGCCGAGCTCAACGAACTGCGCACACTGATCCCGCCGTGGGTGGTACTGGCCTCTCTGACGACCCGTGTGCCCCAGCCCAAGCGTGACTACGGACGTTTTAGCCCATGGGGCCGGTTGAAGACCTACCGTGCGCGCTACGACGAAGTGATCGCACTTCTCATCGACAAGGCACTCGCCGCACCGGATTTCGAGGATCGTACCGACATCCTCGCCCTGCTGTTGCGTTCCACCTACGACGACGGCACCACCATGTCGCGCAGCGATGTCTCCGACGAGCTACTCACCCTGCTGGCAGCCGGCCACGAGACCACCGCGACCACCCTGGCGTGGGCTTTCGAACGGATCACCCGGCACCCTCAGGTGCTGTCGCGCCTGGCCCAGGAGGCTCAGACCGAGAGCGGCGAGTACCGGCAGGCGACAATCCTTGAGGTGCAACGCAGTCGGCCCGTCATCGACTTCGCAGGCCGCCACGTGCTAGCACCCTACGTCGACATCGGGCCATACCGGATCTCACAGGGCCACTCCCTCGTCGTGAGTATCAACCTCATGCACGATGACCCGGCCGCCTTCCCCCACCCGGAACGCTTCGACCCCGAACGCTTCACGGACGCCAAGCCCGGCAATTCGTGGGTTCCTTACGGCGGCGGCACCCGGCGCTGCGTCGGGGCAGCCTTCGCCAACATGGAGATGGACATCGTGCTGCGGACCGTGTTGCGGCACTTCACCATTGAAACCACAACGGCACCCAACGAAAAGTGGCATTCACGCGGGGTCGCCTCGTGCCCAAAGAACAACGGGCTCATGACGGTGCGGCGGCGCTGACACCCTCAGACCAGCCTCCGGCATCACCAGTCAGGGGTGCCGTTTACGCAACCGCATGACGATCTTGCCTTCAGGGCCGCCGGTGAAGGTCACCTCGCGGCGCGGCTTCTGGCCCGGCACCATCTCCAACTCGTATTTCTGAGCCAGCGAAGCGATCCCGATGATGGCTTCCAGGTTCGCGAACCCCGAGGCGATGCACATGCGCTTGCCCGCACCGAAAGGCATGTGCGCCTTGCGCTGTTCAGGTTGCAGGTTTTCTTTGAGGAATCGTGTCGGATCGAACGTCCTGGCGTTCTCCCACACCCGTTCGTTGTGGTGAATGCTGTCGATCAATACGGTGACGGTGGTACCGGCGGGAATCGGATAGGTACCCAACACATCGTCGGCCTTCGCGGCGCGCGCCAGACCAAGGATCGGCGGGTACACCCGCATCGCCTCGTTCAACACCGCGGCGGTCCACGGCAGATTATCGATATCCGCGGCGGTGGGCAAACGCCCGCCGAGCACCCGGTCGACCTCTTCACCGAGCTTGGCACGCGCATCGGGGTTGCGGGACAACAGATACCAGGTCCAGGCGAGTGCGGCGGCAGTGGTTTCAAAGCCCGCACCCAGGAAGGTCATCAGCTCGTCACGGATCTCGAGATCGGTGTATCTGGCCCCCGTCTCGGGATCTTCGGCGGCCATCAACAGGGCCAGCAGGTTGTCCTGTCGGGTGATTCGGCCGGCGTGATGATCGGCGATGAGCTGATCGATGGTGTGCTCAACCCAACGCAGGCCCCTCATGGTGCGCGGCGCGGCCACCGATGCCCCGATACGCAACGCCTTGATGGCCAACCGCGGTGTGTGTGAAGCCAATTCGCCGGGCCCATGGGTGGCGAGCCTGTCGACGAACCAACGCAGTGGCGGTGCGGCCCCCACGATGTAACCCACGCCGAAGAGCTTCAGCAGGCGCGCGAAGCTGATGCGCATCTTCTCGGCCATGTCACCGGACAGATCGATACCGAACATCGTCTGCGCGACGATATCCATGGTCAGATAGTTCATCTCGGCGGTGACATCGACCGCCGAACCCCGCGCATATAGCTCGTCCCACCGCGCAATGGTGCACGCGCTGGCCGCCCCCATCTGCGGGGCGAACAGGTCCACCTGACGCTTGGCGAAAATCGGCTGCACCAGTCGGCGATTTCGGTTCCACAGCCCATCGTTGAGACCGGTCACCAACCCTCGACCGAAACCGACTGCCAGCAGGTCATATTCGGCGCTCTTGATGTAGTTGTCCTGGTTGGCCACCAGCACGTGACGAGCCAGCTCCGGGTTGCGGACAATTACCGTTTTACGCATGGGCGCCCGCGCGACGATGATGTCGTCCTGACCGGGCAGGTCGGCGAGGTACTCGGAAATGGTGTGCCGGTATGTGGACCAGACCGCGCCGAGGGCGAGGCGCCACGATTTCAGATAGCCGACCTTGGTGTCATGCCACCGCAGGAAGGTTGGGCCACCCGGGTACAGGTCGTGGTTGATCGGACATTCACCGACCGCCGCGGCGGGAGGCGCGGAAAGGGGTTCTGGCTGCAACGCTGGAGCCGACACGATTAGACCCTTTCCTACTCGGAGGCGCCGTCGCGCGCCTCGTCAACCTCTGGCTCGGAAGTCACCTCTTCCACCACGGCGTCGACCTCTTCCTCGGCGGTGTCAGCAGCCTCGAGATCGTCATCGGCGGGGTCGACATCGTCATCCTCGGCCAGGTCTTTGGCGTCCCACCGTTCCTGATCAGCGCGCGCCCGCTTACTGGCCTCCGCGATTTCGAACCCATCGGCCACGACACCGCTCACCTCGCGTGCAACTTCCCCCACCGTCCGCGTGATGATGCGGATGATCCGGCCGACACGCGACCCGACGGACTCCACGACTTCCTGGACGACGTTGACGTTGCGCTCAACAGGTCCCACCATGCTGCACTGCCCCTTCGAATTCGGTGGCCAAATAGTGAACAATCGTGCACTGAGATCAGTGTGCGCAACGTAGATGAACCTGTCAATACCAGACATCAACGCGGTTTCGAACGAAACTGGTCGATCGAAAAGAGCACGCCCGTACACTGAGAGGTATGCGCCATAGTCGTGCTGAGAAGAAGTTGCACACCCGGCGCGCATTGCTCGACGGGACCCTGGATCTACTCAAGGTGCGTGGCTTCGCGGCCGTGAGTCTGCGCGAGGTGGCCCGATCCGCGGGGTTGGTTCCCACGGCGTTCTATCGGCACTTCGAATCGATGGAGGACCTCGGCACGGTCCTGGCCGAGGAGAGCGTTCGTGCGCTTCGTGACACCTTTCGGCAGGCCCGACGCGAGGTAGGCAGTGACAACCCCGCCAAAATTCTCGGCCTCATGGTCGACCGCGTGAGCGAGCACGCGAACAACTTCCGGTTTCTGGTACGTGAACGTCATGGCGGCTCGCCTCAGGTGCGGCGAGCCATCAACAACGAAATGCGCATGCTCACCAACGACCTGGTGGTGGAGCTCGCACGCAATCCCGCGACGAACCATCACACCACCGAAGATCTGGAGATCGCGGCGGACCTCATCGCGAGCTCCATCCTCAGCACGATCGGCACGCTGGTGGACACCGATCACCCCACCGATGCCGACGCGAACGCCGCCCTGAATCGGGCGCTACGCCAGTTGGACCTGGTCACCCGCGGGCTGGCACACACCGGCACCATCACGACCGTCATTCCGGAGCAAGCCGAGACTCACCACGAATCCTCTGCCACAACCACAAGCCCGTGAACAGTCCGACCGCGTCGGCCAGCAGATCCAGCAGGCTCCCGTCGCGGTGCGGAACCCACAGAGCCTGAATCACCTCCGAACACGCGGCGAAGGTCAGAACCCAAGCCAGCGTGGTTTTCTCCCCGATCCTTGCAAAACGCGAGGACACCGCCAACATCGCGAAGATCAGAACGTGCACCACCTTGTCCGCCCCCGGTGGACCCGACGGGACGGTGCCACCCGGTGTGAACAGCAAAAGGCAAGCGACTGCAGAGGCTCCCAACAGCGTGAGCCCGCGAAGGCACCAAGACCAGGACCGAACTATGCGAATCATCGTGACCTATATTGCCGCTTCGGTTCTGGCTGATTCAAAGCGATGCCGCCAAGGGGCATGCTGCGTAGAACGAAGACATGACCTCCGCTCCGTCAGTCCTCGACATCCGCGCCCTGCCCGGCACCGAGACCTACCGGAATCTGCTCGCCCAGGTGGCCAAGGGGGCGCGGGATCGCGACCTCGCCGACGAGAACCCCTTTGACCAGGTTCGACTGCTCAAGGAGGCAGGGATCGGAAGGCTGCGCATCCCGGTCGAACTCGGCGGTGCGGGTCTTTCTGTGCGGCAACTCTTTTCCACCATCATCGATCTGGCACAAGCTGACCCCATCGTCGCGCACATCTTCCGCACCCACTTCTGGTTCGTCGAGGAAAGACTGCGCACGCTATCGGATCCGGTGTCGACCGCCTGGCTGACCAAGGTGAATGAGGGCAACCTCTTCGCCAATGCGTTCAGCGAGAAGGGTGTGTTGACCGTCGGGAGCTTGGTATTCAACACCCGCCTGCTGCCGGCCGGGCATGGATATCAGTTGACCGGTGAGAAGTTCTACAGCACCGGGACACTGTTCGCGGACTACCTGACGGTCACTGCGACCACCGACCGCGACTCGGTGGCATCGGTCATCGTCCCCGGTGACCGTGACGGGGTGCGGCTGGTGGATGACTGGGACGGGTTTGGCCAGCGTCGCACCGGCACCGGTACGACGATCTTTACTCAGGTGGACGTCGCCGAGGACGAAATCCTTTCCGAGACACCGTATGACGCTGCCCCGGTGCCTACCACGCAGTACGCGTCGTTACAGCTGTACATCCTGGCGATAATCGCCGGTGTGCTGCGGTCGGTGGTGGACGACGGTGCGGCGCTGCTGCGCTCCCGGCAACGCAATTTCAGCCATGCCCTCACCGAACGTCCGGTCGACGATCCCCTGCTGCAACGCACCCTCGGCGAGCTGAGCGCGACCACCTTCGCGGCCGAGGCCGCGGTTCTTGCCGCGGCAGATGCCATTGACACCGCCACCGCATCCGTGCGCGACGGAGTCCCCGATGCGCAGCTGGCCGAGGAAGCACAGCTGGCGGTTGCCAAGGCCAAGGTGCACATCGACGCCGTCGCGCTCGACGCCGCCACCAAGCTGCTGGATTTGGGCGGCGCCAGTGCCTCGAGCCGCAGCCGCAACCTGGACCGGCATTGGCGCAACATCCGGACCATCAGCCTGCACAATCCGGTGCACTACAAGGCCCGGGTGATCGGCCAGAACCTGCTGCACGGCACGCCGGTTCCCGCGAACGCCTATTTTTAAGGGATGTCGGCAGGGGTCTGCCGAGTCGCTCAGGCCGACAGGCTGATTCGGTGCGCCCCGGAGACCGCGTCATAACGGTCGGGACTGCACGTCAGCACGATCACCTGCGCCTCGGTACCCACCGCGCCGAACACCTCACCCATGCGCTCCAGTCTGTCGCTGTCGGTGAAGCCCAGTGCGTCGTCGATGATCACGGGTACAGCGTCCTGCGGCGCCACCAACGCGGCACTTGCCAGCCGTGCGACGATGCCCAGCTGTTCCTTAGCACCGCCCGATAGCGACTCGTAGGGAACAGTCCGGCCCTCCAGCGTCCGGCTGCGGATGCTCAGATCGCTGTCGACATCCACTTCAAAGGTCGGGCCGAAGATCATGCGACCCAACCGCTCCAGTTCCGCGCGGAACGGGTCGACATAACGCAACCTCATGCCGTCCCGGTGCCGCAACATCACCGATCGCAGCGTGTCGACGGCACGGGCCTTGGCGCCTATCCGCGTGAATTCCGTTGCCGCATATTCCCGTTCAGAGGCAGCGGCATCCAGTTGATCCTTGCGGCCCTGCCTGCCAAATACCTCCACCCGCACCGCGATGTCGCGCAGCCGATGCCGCAGCGACTCGTGCTGCTGATCCAGCCCCTGCGCCCGTACGGAGAATTCAGCCAGCTCGGCGCGCACCCGGTCGGCTTCCAGCGCGGCCAGCTGATTCACGAGATCGGTGACGCGGCGCGCGGTCAGGTCGGCCGCTTGGACCGCCTGCTCGTGGCGCTCGGCCAGCAGATCGTCGGATGCCGACGCCCGCACCTGGGCAAGACGCTGCTCGGCAGCGGTCAGCTCTTCGGCGCGCGCGGCTTGCTTTTCCCGCAATACCGTTGCCTCGGTGGACTTCTCGACGAGCCGTTGAGCAGCCACCTGGACGGCCTGGCGATGCGTGGCCTCTTCGGCCTGTAGCCGTTCGACCACGGTCACCAACCGGGCGACCTCGGCGCGCGCCTGCGCCGGATCGATCGCATCCCATAAGCCGGTGGCCTCCGGCGCGAGCACGCGCAATCGGCTGAGCTTCTCACGCAACGTGTCAAGGTTCTCCGAACCCATCAGCCCGTCGAGTAACGCCGTTAACCGGTCCCGTTCGGCATGGAGTTCGGTACGCCGTTCATACTGCTTCTGCGCCTGCCCGATATCGGCAGCACCAACGGTGGCCAGTGCGGCGGCGAGCGCCGCGCGGGCGGCGTCGAGGTTGCCACGCAGTTGAGCCGCGTTGGCCCCCGGAATGATTCGGGTGACTGCCACGCCGGGAGCGGTGATCTCGATGGTGTCGGTGGCCGCACTCGCCCACTGCTCTCCGGCCTCGACCCGCCGCTGCTCGCCGTTGACAGTGATGTCGACATCGGCGAGTGCCCTGACCTCCACCTGCGCCGAAGCCGTGTCCAGAGCCACCTCTGCCATACCGACGGCGCGCGCGGCGGACTCGATCGCCCCGAGCGACTGCGCGGTGATAACCAATGCCGAGAGCTCCGCGCCGACCGAGGTCAACTGGCGGGTAGTGAGGTCGATACGGGATACCCTGGCCGCCAACCCGTCCACCTCCTCCCGGGCGAGCGCGCGGTCCAAAGTGTCTCGGGCCGTCTCCAACTGAGCGCGAGTTCCGTCTATCGCTTGCGTCGCTTGGGTCGCGGCGGCCTCGGCGGCCTCGGACAGCTGCTGTGCCGTTTCGTGCGCCTCCTTCGCGGCCGATGCCTGCTCTGCGAGCCCGGCGATCAACGCCCGGCGCGCTTGAATATCGGCAACCAGCTGCGCCCGCTCGTCGCGTTTCGTCTGTGCCGCAACCACTGCGGCCTGCGCTGCCTCCGCGACCACCGTCGCGTTATCGCGCTGCTGCAGTAACATCGAAACAGCTTGGGAGGCTTGCTCTAACGGAGCCAGGCGGCGACTCACCTCGGCACGATCGGCGATGACGGTCGCCAGATCCCGGGTCAGCTCGTCATGCTCGCGGACCTGCTGATCGACCTCGGTCACCGCGGCGTTGGCGACGGCCAGGGCGTCCTCGGCGGCCGTCAGTCGCGCACCAGCCTTGGCCCACTCGCCGGTAGGGCGCCCGGTCGCGGTGAAGTACAGTGCGTATTCCGCATCGATCCGCTCCACCAGATCAGGCTCGCTACCCGAAAGCGCAACCGACTGCCCGGCAGCCAGATCCAGCGCACGCGTGAGCGCATCGCTCGAGGACAGGTCGAGCACGCCCGCACCCGCCGACTGCAGGACACGTTGTGCCTTCCACAAATTCATGTCGATGGACTGATCCAGCATGTCCAGCACCCGCTGATGCGCTTCATCGCCAGAGAGCTGTTCGCGGCGCGGCTCGATGACCGTCAGGTGTGTCTCGGCGCGCTTGTGGAAACGCTTGCGGTACACGAATCTAAAAGCTCCACAGCTGATTTCAGCCTCGATCTCAGAGCCAACATCAGCAAAAGTCGGCTTGACCTGCTTGACATCCTTTTTGGTGGAGCGGTCTTTGGATTCGATCAGCAGGTCGAGCGCCTCGATCATGGACGTCTTGCCAATCTCGTTCGCCCCGCTGACCACCACAACCCCGCGATCAGGAAAGGTGATGTCGCGATGGGCGATTCCGCGATAGTTGGTCACCGACAGGCGGTGCAGCTTCACGCCGCCGACCCTCTTGCCAATGAGCCCTTGGCCGAACCGCCTCGCCCTGCACTCGATGTGAGACGCAGCAGCAACGACAACGCGCCCTGGGCATCCGCGGACGATTCTCCACCCGCGGCCGCCATCTCCTTCAGCTCGGCAATCGCGGATTCGGCGAAACCGCCGACACCAAGATCACTGAACTCTCCATCGGCAGGTACCACCGCGATATCGGTGTGCCGCTCCCATGTCCGCACACTCGCGAAAAGCCGGGTGTACTTGTCCAGGCACTCCTCCAGCACGGCGTTATCGGTCACGCTGAGCGTGCCGGTCAGGGCCAGGCGCACCACCGTGCGCTCCTTGTCGGGCAGCAGTTCCAGGTTAAGTCCCAGATCGGCGATGTCGCGCGCGTTGTCCACCGACCGCCGCAGCGTGACGAACCGCCATCTGCCCACGTGATGAGCGTCAACCTGTACCGCACCCGATTCGTCCAGACTCACCACGAGGGCGTGCCCCGGATCGGACTCGACATCGTCGTAGTTGGTGACCTCGGGCGCGCCTGAGTACCAGACTCGCCCACTGGAACCCACCTGGGTTCGGGAGTGCTTGTCTCCGAGCGCTACGTAATGGACGGCACCGCGGGCAAGGGCGTCCTCGACAGCCTTCAACGCGATAAGCGCAGGCTTCGTCGGGTCGGGGTCCAGAACGTCGACACCACCGTGGGCCACCACGATGCGCCGGGTGCCGTCGGCGGGTAGACCCTCCAGCTGTTCGGCCACGAGATCATGCGTGGGCGCCTTCGAACGCCACGGCACCGCGACCAGTTCGACGCCGGCAGTCACCTGATAGACGCCCGCGGTATCAAGCACGTGGACGTTCGCGGGCTTTTCCGCCAGGAACAGCTCGCTGGTATACACCGAGGCGGCGTCCAGGGGATCGTGGTTGCCAGGAAGCAGATAGATGTCGACACCAACGCCCCGCATCACCTCCAACGCCTGGCTGATGACGCGCGGGGCCAGCTGATTGGACTCGAACACGTCTCCACACACCACCATGAAGTCGCAATCCTGTGCCACAGCAACCTCACCGAGAGAAGCGATGGCCTCCCGACGCGCGGCTGAGTACTGCGGCTGGGCTTCACCGGCAAGGAAATGCCGTGTCATGCCAAGCTGCCAATCAGCGGTGTGCAAGAACTTCACATGCGAAGTCTATGGCCGTCTACCGACAACGTCCGGGACGCCGCGCCTCATCCCTGGGACCCGCCGGATAACTTATCCACAGGTCTGGCATTTGCCCGGCGCTCATCGCACACCCCGGCTACCGTACGAACCATGTCGGAGGACGCCAAGCGCACCCTGATCCTGATGCGGCATGCGAAGTCGGCGTATCCACCCGGCGTCGACGACCACGAGCGTCCGCTGAATCTGCGCGGTACGCGACAAGCCACTCAGGCTGGGACTTGGCTGCAGGACAACTTCAATCGGATCGACGCGGTGCTGTGTTCGACCGCCACCCGGACCCGCGCGACGCTGACGCAGACCGGGGTACACAGCCAGCTCGTCAGATTCAGCGACAAGCTCTACGACTCGACGGTGGGGGTCACCCTCGGCGAGATCAATGGGGTACCGGATTCCGCGACCACCGTGCTCGTCGTCGGGCATGAGCCCACCACGTCGCAGTTAGCACTGGCGCTGGCCAACACCGGCACCAGCAACGCGGAGGCCGCGAATCGGATCTCCACTAAGTTCCCGACCTCGGCGATCGCGGTGCTGACGACTCGCTCACCGTGGTCACGGCTCGAACTGGCAGGCGGATCGCTGACCAAGTTCCACGTACCGCGCTAACGGGCCGCCTCAGACCTTCTCCGCCACCTGGGTGGACAGCTTCATCGCGCAATGGCACGCGTCCGACGACGTGCCGTGACCCGCGCCAAGCAGCGTGACCGCCAATTCGAAGAACTGGTCGTCCCCGTACTCCAACGCGGTGACACACATGCCATAGGTCGAACTGATGAAGCCGCTCTTGCCTCCGGCCGAGAAGTCCTTCACCTCGTCGCGCGTCCGCTCCTCCCCTTCCCGCTCGCGGCCGATCGGGCTACCCCGATACCAAGAGAGGGTGACGTTGGGGAGAGCCCTCCAGGATCCGTTCGGAGACCACGTGCATCCGGCGGGGGTCTTTGCAATCAGCTTGAGGTCGGTCCGGTGCACAACGGCCGAGATATCAGGCGTGGTGAGGCTGCCGCACTCGGAGTACACCGGGCCGACCCGAATGTCATGCCCGGCCGTGACGTCGTGCCCGCCGAATTCAAGGTGGTGGCTAGAGCATCCGGAGCTGAGCATGACTCCCGAGGCCAGCACAAGACACAGCAGTATCCCGGCGATACGGGACGAGCGAACACGACCTGTCAGATGTTCACCGACAGCGTCATCTCCATCAATTTGATTGCCTGCGTGCATGAGTCTCCGCCTTGGCCCTGCGGGTTGACCCACCATCCAACAACACCTGCGGCGTCGCTGGCAACTCCACAGGCGCCCGGCTGGTCCGGCGGCTTCATCACAATCGAGGGAATGCCCTGGATCGCCCGTTCCTGAACGTTGTATTTCAGGCTGTTCGCTGTGGCCTTTTCGGCGTCAAGGCTGCCGGTCTCGAACCAGAAGCGGGTGATGTCCACGAGGCCGCCGCTCTTACTCATGGCCTGCCACCGGCACAGTGCCCCCACAAAGGTGCTCTGAATGTCCCTTGGATCGGCGTCGACGGCCTTGGCCAGGACATCGGTGGTGAGAACGTCGCACTCCTTGAGCAAGTTGGGGTACTTCTGCTCGGCGGGCGTGCCGTCACCCAGATCGCCCTTACCGGGCATGACCGCCTCACCGTCGACCGTGCCGCCGCAGCCTGCCGATCCGAGTGTGACCAGTGCGATGCAAGCCGCCGCGAACAGCGATTTCGTTTTCCGATACGTCATTTCTTGGCCGCCTTGATGGACGTCTCGGTCAGCTGCTTAGCCACATCACAGGGGTCGGGAGCACCTGATCCGGGCTCGAAGTTGATAGACCATTCGATGAAGTCGTTACCGAAGTCCATGCCGATCTCGCACAGCTTGGTCACGGTGCCCGGGTATCCGTCGGTGGCGATGAATCCCTTATACCCGGCGATCTCGATGTCCTCGACGCTCGGGCGCGTCCGTTCTTCGGTCGCGCGCTCGCGGCCAATGGGGCTGCCGCGGTACCAGTTGAAGGAGAAGTGCGGTCCCACGATGCTGCCACCGCGAAGCCAGACACAACCGACAGAGTTCTTGGCGGTGCCGACCAGGCCCACAACCTTGGTCATCTGCATCATCGCCTGGTCGCTAATGCCGCCGCACTCCGTGAACATCGGACCCTCGACGCCCTTGGACTTCGTCTGCGCCGGCGCCGTCGCGTTCGGCGCAGTGCCATTGGGCTCATCGGACTTATCACCGCCCGAACAGCCCGCCACCACAAGTGCAACCATCGCCAGCGCGACAACACACTTGCCCCACACGTTGCGCGAATCCAAGCCCAACCTCACATGTGCACTGTAGCGGCAGAAACCGGAGTCAACCACTGAGCTGCGGGTTTGTTGCGGGCGGCGATGAGCCGCTTGCGGCGAAGACCATGTCCAGCGTGTGCGACAGTGGTGCCCATGCCTCAGGGTCAGTTGCGGGCACTCCTGGGACGCTACGTCCGCCCGTACCGCAGCCTGGTCGTTGTGGTCGTCGCCCTGCAGACCATCAGCACGCTGGCCTCCTTGTATCTACCGACCGTCAACGCCGCGATCATCGACGACGGGGTGGCACAGGGCGACACCCGTGTAATCATGCGGCTCGGCATGGTGATGCTCGCCGTGACGCTGGTGCAGATCGCCTGCTCGATCGGCGCGGTGTACTTCGGTTCCAGGACGGGCATGGGATTCGGCCGCGATATGCGGTCGGCGCTGTTCCATCACATCACCGGATTCTCCGCCGAGGAGTCCGCCCGATTCGGGGCGCCGACCCTGCTGACGCGCACCACCAACGATGTTCAGCAATTGCAGCTGCTGGTCCAGATCACCTGCACCATGCTGGTGACGGCACCGATCATGTGCGTCGGCGGAATCGCCATGGCGGTCCATCAGAATGCGGGCTTGTCCTGGCTGCTCATCGTGAGCATGCCCACGCTCGGTGTGACCAATTGGTACATCGTGCGCTCGATGTTGCCGATCTTCCGCCGAATGCAACGACTCATCGACGGCATCAACCGCGTGATGCGAGAACAACTGACCGGCATCCGTGTCATCCGCGCGTTCACGCGGGAAGCAGTGGAGCGCAAACGATTTAGTGTCACGGTCGCCGAGGTATCCGACACGGCGCTGGCCGCCGGACGATGGCAGGCCCTGATGCTGCCCGCCACCTCACTGGTCATCAATACCTCGAGTGTGGCGCTGATCTGGTTCGGCGGGCTGCGGATCGACCAGGGACAGATGCAGGTGGGCTCGCTGGTGGCCTTCTTGTCCTACTTCTTGCAGATCCTCATGTCCATGATGATGCTCACCATGCTGGCCGTCATGGTGCCGCGTGCCTCGGCATGCGCCGAACGGATCACCGAGGTATTCGAGACGGTGGGATCGATTACGGCACCGCCCGATCCGGTGCATGTGGACGCACTCGACCCGACCGTCGAGTTCACCGATGCCGGGTTCCGTTATCCCGGGGCCGAGCGTGCGGTGCTGGAAGGGCTTTCGTTCACGGCGCGACCAGGGACGGTCACCGCCGTGGTCGGCGCGACAGGCTGCGGCAAGAGCACGCTGCTGTCTTTGATCCCCCGCCTGCACGATGTGACCGCAGGTTCAGTACGTGTGGGCGGTCACGATGTTCGCCGATACGACCCCGAGGACCTTTGGACGGTCATGGGTCTGGTCCCGCAGCGGGGCTACTTGTTCTCCGGCACGGTGGAAAGCAACCTGCGCTACGGCAAGTCGGATGCCACCGAGGATGAGATGTGGGATGCGTTGCGGGTCGCGCAGGCGGCGGACTTCGTGCGCGCCCACGCCTCGGGGCTGCAGATGCCGGTGTCGCAAAGCGGCATCAACTTTTCGGGTGGGCAGCGTCAGCGCATCGCGATCGCGCGGGCGGTGATTCGCCGCCCCGGGGTCTACCTGTTCGATGACGCGTTCTCCGCGCTGGATGTGCATACCGATGCGCGATTACGCGAGACGCTACGCGCGGTCGCCACGCACGCCACCGTGATTGTGGTGGCACAACGGATCTCGACGGTGGTCGATGCCGACCAGATCGTGGTACTGGAGGACGGCCGAGTGGCCGCGGTGGGCACCCACGCCGAGCTGGTGGACCGCTGTGGGATGTACCAGGAAATCTGCGACTCGCAGGCGGTGCTGCCGGTATGACTGGGGCGATCGGCTTTAGAGGTGTGCAGCAAGGTCCGGCAGAGCGTTCCCGGGAGTTCCGTGGCACCGCGGTGCGGATGGTGAGACGCCTTGCTCCGCAACGCTTTCTGACCGCCGTGGTGATCACCCTGTCCATGACCGGTATCGCGATCGGGGTCATCGGGCCGCGGATCCTGGGGCATGCCACCGATCTCTTGTTCAACGGGGTCATCGGACGGGAGTTGCCCGCCGGGCTCAGCAAGGAACAGGCCATCGAGGCGGCCCGGGCTCGCGGGGACGGCCAGTTCGCACAGATGCTTTCCGGCATGAACGTCACCCCCGGGGTAGGTGTCGACTTTCACGCGGTGGGGACGACGTTGGCGCTGGCCTTGGGTATGTATCTGGCGGCCGGATTACTGGCATGGGTACAGGCGCGGCTTCTCAACGTCACCGTACAGCGCACGGTGGTGGCGCTGCGTGCCGATGTAGAAGACAAACTGCATCGGCTTCCCTTGTCGTACTTTGATTCCCGACAGCGCGGGGAAATCCTCAGCCGCGTGACCAACGATGTCGACAACATCCAGACGTCGCTGCAGATGAGCATCAACCAACTGCTGAGCTCAATGCTGACCCTGGTGGCCGTACTTGCCATGATGCTCAGCATTTCGCCGCTGCTGGCAGTGATCACACTCGCGACCGTGCCCATGTCGCTATGGGTAACGCGCGCGATAGCCCGCCGCTCACAACAGCTGTTCGTAGCGCAGTGGTCCAACACCGGGAAACTCAACGCACATATCGAGGAGACCTACAGCGGTTTCACCATCGTCAAGACCTACGGACACCGCGCCGAGGCAGAGACGATCTTCGCCGATCGGAACGCCAAGGTGTACAGCAACGCCTTTGGTGCACAGTTCTTCTCGGGATTGGTATCGCCCGCCACGGCGTTCATTGGAAACCTGAGCTATGTGGCAGTGGCGGTGGTGGGCGGCATGAAGGTGGCCTCCGGCGACCTGACGCTCGGCGGCATCCAGGCGTTCACGCAATACGTGCGCCAGTTCAATCAGCCGCTGACGCAGGTCGCGGCGATGTACAACACCCTGCAGTCCGGACTCGCCAGCGCCGAAAGGGTTTTCGAGCTGCTGGACGAGGACGAGGAGACGCCCGATCCGGCATCTCCGGCGACGGTCCCGGGCGGGACCCCGGGTGTCGAGTTCGAAGACATCAGCTTTAGCTACTCCCCCGGCAACTCGGTGATCGAAGGGCTGTCGCTGCGCGTCGAACCGGGGCAAACGGTAGCGATCGTCGGGCCGACCGGGGCCGGAAAGACCACCCTGGTGAACCTGCTGATGCGCTTCTACGACGTCGACTCCGGCCGAATACTGCTCGACGGTATTGATATCTCAACGATGAGCCGACATGATCTGCGGTCTCGGATGGGGATGGTACTGCAGGACACCTGGCTTTTCGGCGGCACTATCGCCGAAAACATCGCCTACGGGCGGCCCGAGGCGTCGGGCGACGAGGTCCGGGAGGCTGCGCGTGCGGCATACGTGGACCGATTTGTGCGGACACTTCCCGACGGCTACGACACCAGGATCGCCGACGACGGTGAGAACATCAGCGCCGGAGAGAAGCAGTTGATCACCATCGCCCGCGCATTCCTGGCACGCCCGCAGCTGCTGATTCTCGACGAAGCGACGAGTTCGGTGGATACCCGCACCGAGCTACGGATCCAGCGAGCCATGGCCGAGCTGCGCCGGGACCGGACGAGTTTCATTATCGCCCATAGGCTTTCCACCATTCGCGATGCGGATCGCATTGTCGTGATGGATGGAGGCAGCGTCGTCGAGAGCGGCACCCACGCGGAACTGCTGGAGCGCCGCGGCGCCTACTTCGCGATGACGCAGGCCTAGAGCTGCGGACCTTGCGTCCGTAGGTCCCGAACCTCCGTCATGGCACCGCGCAGCTTGTCCAGCCAGTCCTCGGCGTGTTCACCGACCAGCCGCACTGCCCACGCCAGCGCGTCGGCACGGGAGCGGGCAACTCCGGCCTCCACCAGGGTGTCGAGTACCTGACGTTCGGGCTGCCGCAGCCGCGTCATCACCGGAACTGCGATGTGCGTGAACAGGATTCGCTCCGACTCTTCGGCGGTACCCACATCAACCCCCCAGGAAACCTTGCGCCCGTAGCGAGCCTGCGCCTCGTCGGCGATGCGCATTCGGTGCGAGCGGGTCTCTTCCCGGAAGCGCGAGGCCCGGCCTGCAGCACGCGCCTCGATCTCGTTGTCA
The DNA here is from genome assembly GCF_002013385.1 of Mycobacterium sp. D16R24. NCBI lineage: Bacteria > Bacillati > Actinomycetota > Actinomycetes > Mycobacteriales > Mycobacteriaceae > Mycobacterium > Mycobacterium sp. D16R24. Next base: position 43,748 of record NZ_MAEV01000006.1, read on the forward strand.
CCCTCGTCGGCAGGTAACCGACCGATGACGGTGATTTCTTCACGGTCGACGACGACTTCGAGATCACCACTGAACCAGCCGTCGGGCAGGCGCCCGGCGAACCAATCCGCGGCGTCGGAGGCGTCGGACTGTCCATCTCGTTTCATGATTACAAAATTACACGCTTACAAAATTCAGAGCGTTCGCCTACAGCGAACAACGTAAGAGCGGCGACCGCTACGTCAGCTGCGGCGCATGACGATCGCGGCACCGCCGGCGAGCACGATGACCACCGCGAGGACCAGTGCCCATCCGAGACCGGCGATCCACCACACGGCACCGAGAACAGCCAGCACCGGGGCGGCCAAGAACAGCGCCATCCCCGGGTGCTGACGGATCACCGCCAGCGCGGCATTTGCCCGCTGCTTGTCGATTTCCTTACCAGCCATATCACCAGCATGCCAGGTCAGCGGGGCGTGTGCACTGAGTCGACGCCCCGGATTGGGCAGTCCAGTTGAAACTGTGGTGGGGGTATCGATTCGGTGGTGCCGTTGGGGTGTTTTCGGGTGGTCCAGCCGTGGTTGAGGAGGCGGTGGTGGGGTGCGCAGGCGAAGGTGAGGTTGTCGATGTCGGTGGGGCCGCCTTGGGCCCATTCGTGGAGGTGGTGGACCTCGCACAGGTATCCGGGCACAGTGCAGCCGGGGTGGGTGCAGCCGCGGTCTTGGGCGTGCAGCACGATGCGCTGATCGGCTGACGCGATGCGTTTGGTGCGGCCCAGAAACAACGGTCGGCCATCGTCGTTGAAGATGCTCAGGTAGTGGTGGGCGTGGGTGGCCATGCGGATCAGGTCGCGCATCGGCAGCCTGGTGCCGGCGCCGGTGATCGCGATTCCGGCGGTGTCTTCGAGTTCTGTGAGGGTGGTGGTGACCACGACGGTGACCGGTAAACCGTGGTGCGCGCCGAGCTGCCCGGAGGCCAGGGTGACGCGCAGGCAGGCGCGTAGCGCGTCATGGTTGCGCTGGGCACTGGTGCGGTGGTCGTGTTCGGCGGCCTCCGGGCTGGGTTCGCCGTCCACCATCGGTGATTGATCGGCGGGGTTGCACATGCCGGGGGCGCGAGTTTGGCCAGCACCGCATCCAGATACGCACGCGTCTCCGGATCCAACAGCCCACTGATCGCCGACATGCCATCAAAACCGTGCTGCCCGATGGATATGCCTCGGCGGCGGGCGCGGTCGATATCGGAGAACTCACCATCCGGATTCAACAAGGCCATCATCCTGTCGGCGCCCACCCGCAGCGCCTCGGGCCGAAACCGGACGGCCATCAGGGCCAACTGCCTCTCGGCGGCTTCGCGGGTCGGGGCATCCACCACGACCGGCAGCCGATCAAAGAAGCCACGAATGATCCGCACATGCTCCTCGCCCACCTCGCCGCGACATAGCGCGGCGGCCACATTCGGCAGTTGCGGTGCCAGCACCTGGCCGGTCAACGCCTGCCGCGGCGCCAACTGCTGGGCATCGCCAATCCGGCGCCGCGCCGCCCCCTTACCGATATGCAACCGCCGCGCAATCACATCCGGGAACGAGGTGCCGCCGAGCTCGACCGGCGAGGCCTGCGACATCACCTTGGGAACCAGCCCCAGCCCATGGGCAGACAACCGACGCTGCACCACCTCCACACGGGCCAGCACCGTCAAGGCATGGGCGGCGGTCAGCTCCTGGATCGGCTCAGCGCAGAAGGCATCAACCGCCGCCTCCAACACCCCCATCGAACTCATGTTCGAATGCTAACCACGCCCACCGACACGTAGCCGCACCCTGAAACAGCTGTGACAGAAGTGAATTCACCGCGGACCCGCTACGGTGTGCTCATGTCGTGTGTCTTCTGCGCCATTGTCGCCGGTGAGTCGCCATCCTTCCGCGTGTACGAGGACGAGACGACTCTCGCCTTCCTCGACATCCGCCCCATAACCCGCGGGCACACACTGGTGATCCCGAAGGCCCACGCACAGGACCTCACAGATCTGAAGCCCGATGACGCCGCCGCCATCATGATCGTCGGCCAGCGCATCGCCAATGCCATGCGAGATTCGGAACTGCAGAGCGACGGCACCAACCTGGCCCTCAACGACGGCCGCGTCGCGTTCCAGACCGTCATGCACGCGCACCTGCACGTGGTGCCACGACGCGGAGGCGACAAACTTGCTTTCGCAAAGGGATTCATGATTCGTCGAGATCCCGACCTGGAAGGCACCGCCCGCATCATCCGCCAGGCAGTGGCCGCCAACTAGCAAAAAATCGCTCGACCACCCACGCGGCACGCTGCTACGTTTTTGGCGACATGTCCACTCCGAAGGCGGATTCGCCGACAATTGATCAGGTGAATCGCCGGCCGGTATTCTTGTTGCTCTTCGCATCTGTTGTGGCCGCCATCGGCAACGGTGTGTCGATCGTCGCGCTCCCCTGGCTGGTTCTGCAGCGCACCGGCTCTGCCGCGGATGCCGCGATCGTTGCCGCCGCCGGAACCCTGCCGCTGGTCTTCTCCACCCTGATTTCCGGAACCGCGGTCGACTTCTTCGGACGCCGCAAGATGTCGATCATCTCCGACGTCCTTTCGCTGTTATCCGTTTCGGCCATACCGATTCTGGCCATGACGACCGGGCTCAGCGTGCCGCTGCTCGCGGCTCTCGCCGCAGTCGGCGCCATCTTCGACCCCGCGGGAATCACCGCACGTGAATCGATGCTGCCCGCCGCCGCGAAAGCTGCCGGCTGGTCGCTCGACCGGATGAACAGCATGTACGAGGCGGTGTTCAACGTCGCGTACATCGTGGGTCCCGGTGTGGGCGGTCTGCTGATCGCCTCCATCGGCGGCGTCAACACCATGTGGGCCACCGCATCGACCTTCGTCGTGTCCGTCGCGGCAATCGCCTTCCTCAAGGTCGAGGGTAGCGGGAAACCGGCCGCCGAAACCAAGCCCACCGGCGTCATCAGCGGTGTGGTCGAGGGATTGAAATTCGTCTGGAACGTCAAGATCCTGCGCACCTTGGCGCTTATCGACATGGCCATCACAGCGCTCTATCTGCCGATCGAAAGTGTGCTGCTGCCCAAGCACTTCAGTGATGCCGGGACACCCCACAAGCTCGGCTGGATACTCATGGCCATCTCCGCCGGCGGGCTGCTCGGCGCTCTCGGGTACGCCACCATGGTGCGCCACGTCCAACGCCGCACCATCATGCTGTGTGCCACCTTCACCGCCGGCATCACCACGCTGGGCATGTCGTTCCTGCCACCCATCGCGGTGCTGCTGGTGCTCGGAGCATGCCTGGGCTTCATCTACGGACCAGTGGCGCCGATCACCAACTACGTCATGCAGACCCACTCCCCCGAGCACTTGCGCGGGCGGGTGGTGGGCGTCATGACGTCCACGGCATATTGCGCCGGGCCGCTCGGGTTCATGCTCGCCGGCCCCATCGCCGACAAGTTTGGCGTCGCCTCGACCCTGACGATCATCGGCGTACCGATGCTCCTGATCGCCGTCGCCAGCACTCGGATGCCCGTCTTACGAGAGTTGGACCGCGAGGAACAGCAGCCCCACAAGGATCCAACTCGGTAGGGTCGGCTCCGTGGCTGACTTCGAGGGAAGAATTGCACTGATCACCGGCGGCGCACGCGGCATGGGTCGTTCACACGCCCTGGCGCTCGCCGAGGCGGGCGCCGACATCGCGATCTGTGATCGCTGTGAGAACAGCGATGTCGTCGGGTACCCGCTGGCTACCGAGGATGACCTCGCCGAGACGGTCGCCATGGTTGAAAAGACCGGACGCCAGTGCATCTCGGCCAAGGTCGACGTGAAGGATCGCGCCGCACTGGAATCGTTTGTCGCCGAAGCCGAGGACTCACTCGGCGGAATCGACATCGCCATCACCAATGCCGGTATCAGCACCATCGCGCTGCTGCCCGAGGTTGACTCCGCTCAGTGGGACGAGGTCATCGGCACGAATCTCACCGGCACCTTCAACACCATCGCGGCCGTGGCGCCCGGCATGATCAAGCGAAACTACGGCCGCATCATCACGGTCTCCTCAATGCTCGGGCACAGCGCGACATGGGCTCAGGCGTCCTACGTCTCGTCCAAGTGGGGTGTCATCGGGCTGACGAAGGTCGCCGCACATGACCTCGTCGGCTACGGCATCACCGTCAACGCCGTCGCACCGGGCAATATCGAAACTCCCATGACCCAAAATGATTTCGTATTCGGCACCATGCGGCCTGACCTGGAGAAGCCCACACTCAAGGATGTCGAAGCCGTCTTCGCTTCGCTGCACCTGCAGTACGCACCCTTCCTCAAGCCTGAGGAGGTCACCCGTGCCGTGTTGTTCCTGGCCCACGAGGCCAGCTCACACATCACCGGCACGGTGCTGCCGATCGACGCCGGCGCGACAGCACGGATGATATGAGCCAGGCCGCCCTCCACGAGCTCGCGACGACCCTCGGCGAGGGCGCGGTCATCACCGACCCCGATATCACCGCCTCCTATCGACAGGACCGCGCCTTCGATCCAGACGCCGGAACGCCTCTCGCGGTAGTACGTCCCAGCAGCACGGAAGAGGTTTCCGCGACCCTGAAATGGGCCAGCGCGCATCACATCCCCGTCGTTCCCCGCGGTGCGGGAACCGGGTTATCCGGTGGTTCCACCGCCCAGGACGGCGCCATCGTGTTGTCGACCGAGCGGATGCGCGCCATCTCCATCGACACCACCACCCGTGTGGCGATCGCCCAGCCCGGCGCTCTCAACGCAGAAGTCAAGGCCACTGCTGCCGAACATGGCCTGTGGTACCCGCCGGATCCATCATCCTTCGAGATCTGCAGCATCGGCGGCAACATCGCGACCAACGCCGGCGGACTGTGTTGTGTCAAGTACGGAGTCACCACCGATTACGTGCTGGGTATGCACATCGTCCTAGCCGACGGCACGATCCTGCGACTGGGTGGGCCCCGACTGAAAGATGTTGCTGGACTGAGCCTTACGAAGCTGTTTGTCGGCAGCGAGGGCACACTCGGCGTGATTACCGAGGCCACTCTGCGGCTACTGCCCCCGCAACCGCCGCCGTGCACCGTGGTGGCGACATTCAATTCGGTGACCGAGGCCGCCGACGCGGTGCTCGCGATCACCGCGCTGATCCGGCCCTCCATGCTGGAGTTCATGGACTCGGTGGCGATCAACGCGATCGAGGACAAACTGAGAATGGGACTGGACCGCGAGGCCGCCGCCATGCTCGTCGCCCGCTCCGATGAACGCGGGAAAACCTCCGCGGAGGATGCCGAGCTCATCACGCAGATCTTCACCGATCACCATGCCGCCGAGGTCTTTTCCAGCGATGACCAGGAAGAGGGCGAGGCGTTCGTCGCGGCACGACGGTTCGCCATTCCGGCCGTGGAGGCAAAGGGCACCTTGCTGCTCGAAGACGTGGGCGTCCCGCTGCCAAAGCTGGCCGAACTGGTGAAGGGCGTGGAAGCCATTGCCGCACAACACCGGTTGCTCATCTCGGTAATCGCACACGCTGGTGACGGCAACACCCATCCGCTGATCGTGCACGACCCCAACGACCCCGACGAATCGCAGCGTGCCCATGCCGCATTCGGCGAGATCATGGGCTTGGCGATCTCACTGGGAGGCACCATCACCGGCGAGCACGGCGTGGGGCGGCTCAAAAAGCCATGGCTGGGCGGCCAGGTCGGCCCGGAGGTGCTGGAGGTCAACCGCCGAATCAAGCAGGCACTTGACCCCGAGGGCATCCTCAACCCCGGCACACTGATCTAGTTCGTCCCTGGATGTTGACACATTAGGTGACATGCCTTACACATAAGACATGTCACTCGATGTGTCTCATGCGGTTGCGCCGCGTTACGCTCCCGGAGCCGCGGACAACTGGACCAATCCCTGGCCCATGTACACGGCGCTGCGTGATCACGACCCGGTGCACCATGTGGTGCCCGAGCACACGCCAACCGACGACTATTACGTGCTCACCCGGCATGCTGACGTCTACGAAGCGGCTCGTGACTGGGAAGCGTTCTCTTCGGCTCGGGGTCTCACCGTCATGTACGGCGATCTGGAGAAGACCGGCATGGGCGACAACCCGCCCATGGTCATGCAGGACCCGCCCACGCATACCGACTTCCGCAAGCTCGTCTCCCGTGGGTTCACACCGCGACAGGTCACCGCCGTGGAGCCGAAGGTGCGCGAGTTCGTGGTGGAGCGCCTTGAGCGCCTCAAGGAACGCGGCGAGGGCGATATCGTCGTCGAGCTGTTCAAGCCCCTGCCCTCGATGGTCGTCGCGCACTATCTCGGGGTGCCCGAAGAGGACCGCGCACAGTTCGACATCTGGACCGACGGCATCGTCGCGGCAGCAGCCGGCGGTGCGATCGACATCGAGACCATGCAGGGCGAGGTCGCTCAGACCATCGGTGAACTGATGATGTACTTCACCGGACTCATCGAGCGGCGGCGCGCCGAACCCGAGGACGACACCGTGTCGCACCTCGTTGCCGCCGGAGTGGGAGCCGACGGCGATATCAGTGGAACACTCCAAATCCTCGGATTCGCATTCACCATGGTGACCGGCGGCAACGACACGACCACCGGAATGCTCGGCGGCGCAATACAACTGCTGCACCAGAATCCCGATCAACGCCAGAAACTGATAGACGATCCCTCACTCATCCCGGGAGCAGTGGAGGAATTTCTGCGCTTGACGTCTCCGGTGCAGGGTCTGGCGCGAACCGCGACTCGCGACGTTACCTTCGGCGACACCACCATTCCGGCGGGGCGGCGTGCGCTACTGCTCTATGGCAGCGCCAACCGGGACGAGCGCGAGTACGGCGATGATGCAGGCGAATTGGATGTGCTCCGAAAGCCACGCAACATCCTCACCTTCAGCCACGGGAATCACCACTGTCTGGGAGCCGCCGCGGCTCGTATGCAGTCACGGGTAGCTCTTGAGGAACTGCTCACCCGCATACCGGATTTCGAGGTCGACCTCGACGGGGTCACCTGGGCAGGCGGCTCGTATGTGCGAAGGCCCCTGACGGTACCCATCCGCGTGCGATGATCTTGCGATGAGCCGCTTGCGCAAAGAGCGTGAACCAGCATGAGCTGGTTGGCCGACACGAGGACATCGGTGGCCGCCGAGAAAATTCTCGACGCGGCCGCCGAGCTGTTCGTGCGTGACGGCGTCGCCGCCGTCGGCATGAACGAGATCGCCAAGGCCGCCGGCTGTTCCCGGGCGACCCTGTACCGGTACTTCGAGAATCGCGAGGCACTGCACATCGCGTATGTGCACCGCGAGGCCAGAGCCATCACCGGGCAGGTCACCGCAGCGGTCGCCGACATTGACGATCCGACAGAGCGTCTAGTCAGCGCCGTGCTCATCAGCCTCGGCTTGGTCCGTGATAACCCGGCCCTATCGGCCTGGTTCCGCCCCGGCGAATATGTCGGCGGTTCACTGGCCTTGCATTCCGAGGTGCTGAACGCCATGGTGTCGGCGTTTGTCAACGGCACAGTAGCGGATTCAGAATCTCACCTGCGAGCTAAATGGTATGTCCGGGTGATTATCTCGCTGCTTTCCCACCCCGAGGACAACCCCGAGGACGAGCGCACTCTCATCACTGAGTTCGTTGCGCCCATGATGTCCGTAGACGTGAACCCCACGCTAGCAGCATCTGCGCAGCCCGGTGGATCAGCCACGACGCAGGCACGCTGACCACCATCGTCACCAGGAACACGATCACCACCGACCCGGTGTAGACGTGGTAGTGCAGGAGGTCAACCATCACGATCTCCATCAGGATCATGTGGATGAGGAACAGCTCGTAGGAGATCTCACCCAGCCACACCATGGGCCGCGATGCGAGAAACCTGACATACCAGCCGGTGTCACCCAACCCGGCGGGCGCGACCAACAACGTCGCGATCACGACGTAGAAGATGGATTTCGTCAGCGCTTGCGGCAGCGCCCACGGCGAGGTGGTCGGGTCTCCGGCTATCCGCGTAGACACGATGAGGTAGCAGATGATCGCGAGCGGCACCGTCACCAAGGCATAGCAGCGCACGCCCATGACGGCCAGAACGGACAAAATCATGCCGCCCACGAACCACGACAGGTAGGCCGGAAGCCACAGTTTCGCTCCGTCGGGCAAGGCACTGACGGTGTACACCAAGGTCATCCACCCCGGAGTCACCAGCACCAGGCCGCCCAAACCGGCCAGCAGGCGCACCGGACGCCACTGTCCCCCACAGAGTTTCTTGATCAACAGCCATGCCAAGAACGGCAATGCGACATAGAACGCCGCTTCGACGGCGAGGCTCCAGATCTGCGTCATGCCTTGGTGGATATAGCGATATCCATAGTTAGAGGTGTAGATCTGGGTGAGCGTGAGGTTTCGAAGCAAGCCCAACCAGGTGTGTCCGGGGTTCGGATACTGGTCCCGGATGTGATACCAGATGTACGCGATGGCCACGAGAATCCAGTAGGCCGGCATGATGCGCCGAAACCTGTGCCAGGCATAGCGTCTCACCGAGGGTGAGGCGGTACCGTCGGCGGCCGCCCGCACCCACGGCAGGAACAGCAGAAAACCCGACAACACAAAGAAGATCGGTACACCGACCTCCAAACGGGCCTGCATCAGGTGCAGATAGGCACGCCACGGGGAAACACCGTCAACGACATAGTTCCCCGTGCTGTAAGCCGCATGGGTGGCCACCACGAGGGTCGCCGCCACCGCCCGGATACCCGTGAGCGCAGCAACGCGTCCAGGACCATGGACGACGGGAGCACTGTCAGTCGCGGGGACCGCCGTCATGGTTTCTTGGGGGACCGCTTGGGACGCTTCGCCTCCGACCGTTTGTGGTCCGTGTACCTATCGTCTGGGCGCTTGCGATCCGTGAACTTACGGGCGGGACGCGCAGCGTCGGCCCCGCCTGCGAGGCGCAGCTCGATGAGCACACCGGAGATCCGGGTGCTTTCCAGAGCCTTCAGCGTCTTGGGCGACATCTTGGCGGGCAACTCGACAAGTGAGTGGTCAGGCCGAATCGTAATGTGACCGAAGTCGCTGCGGTGCAAACCGCCTTCGTTGGCTATCGCACCCACGATGGCGCCGGGCATCACCTTGTGCCGCTTGCCGACGGCGATGCGGTACGTTGCCAGCCCAGGAGTTCCCGGACGTGCCTCGCGGGGCCCGCGCTCGGGGCGCTCCCCGCGCTCCTGGCGCGGGTCACGGGGCGGATCGGGCTTGAGCAGGAACTGCTCGCCGTCGCGCGACAACACAGCCAACGCCGCGGCGATATCGGCCACCGGCACGTCGTTATCGCGTTCGTAGTCCTCGACGAGCCGACGGAAGAGCTCGACCTCCGGTGCCGAGAGCGCGGCCGTGATGGCATCGCGGAACTTCGTCACCCGCTGGGCGTTGACATCGTCAACCGAGGGCAGCGCCTCCTCGACAAGCTTGGCCCCGGTGGCCTTCTCGATGGCCTTGAGCAGGTGCCGTTCCCGTGGAGAGACGAACAACACCGCCGTACCCGAGCGGCCCGCGCGGCCGGTACGGCCGATGCGGTGCACATACGACTCGGTGTCGTGCGGGATGTCGTAGTTGAGCACATGCGAGATCCGCTCGACGTCCAGGCCGCGCGCGGCCACGTCGGTGGCGACCAGGATGTCGATGGCACCGCTCTTCAGTCCGTTGATGGTGCGTTCGCGCTGCGACTGGTTGATATCGCCGTTGATCGCCGCCGCAGAGAACCCGCGCGCCTTGAGCTTGTCGGCCACCTCCTCGGTGGCCTGTTTAGTCCTGACGAACACGATCATCGCCTCGAAGGTCTCGACCTCGAGGATCCGGGTAAGGGCGTCCATCTTGCGCTGCCCGGCTACCTGGATAAAGCGCTGCCTGATGTTCTCGGCAGTCGAGGTCTTCGCCTCGACCTTGATCTCCACCGGATCATGCAGATACTTCTTGGTCAGCCGCCGGATGGTCGCGGGCATGGTGGCTGAGAACAGGGCCACCTGCTTGTACTCGGGGGTGTCGGCCAGGATGCGTTCGACGTCCTCGGCGAAGCCCATGGTGAGCATCTCGTCGGCCTCGTCCAGCACCAGGTAGTCCAGGTGCGACAGGTCAAGCGTGCCGCGCTCCAAGTGATCGATGACACGCCCGGGCGTGCCGACTACTACATGAGCGCCCCTCTTGAGACCCGACAGCTGGACCACATACGACTGGCCACCGTAAATGGGCAGCACGTTCAGCCGGGGCATATGTGCCCCGTATCGGCCGAATGCCTCGGCAACCTGCAAGGCCAGCTCACGCGTGGGCGCAAGCACCAGCGCCTGAGTGTTCTTCGAGGTCAGGTCGATCTTCGAGAGAATGGGGATGGCGAACGCCGCCGTCTTCCCGGTACCGGTCTGCGCCAGTCCCACGACGTCCGAGCCTGCAAGCAGCGGCGGGATGGTGGCCGCCTGGATCGCCGAGGGTGTTTCATACCCCACGTCGGACACCGCACGCAGCACCTCGGGGGCAATCTGTAGGTCCGCGAAGGTGACGGCGTCATCCGCGCGTGGTGCAGTCGAATCGCCGGTGTCGGGCGTGGGGATATCTGTAGAGGTCATGGCGTCAAGAAGTCTAGGCGCTACCGCGCTCAACTCCCGCCTCCAGCGCATCTTTGGTAAATGTCGGTAGTGTGCGGGGCCGTGCGAAGGATGGATTTGGTGGGCGCGCTGACTGTGCTGCCGGCTGTGATCGTGCTCGCCTCAGCCTGCACCGGCGGCGACAGCACAGTGTCCAAGACACCGGCCAACACCATCACATCCCCCTCGCCACCTCCCGGACCGGCGGGTTCCGCGACCAAGCCCAAACCCCCGCCTTCGACTCAAGACGACTGCGCGATCAATCTGAAGGATCCGGCCGTCGCGGCCGCCGTCGCACTCCTACCCCCCGGCCCCAATAGCGAGGCCACGTGGAATCCGGTGCCAGTGGCAGGCAACTACAACAAGTGCGCTCCCCTCTCGGCGGTCATCGTCGCCGCAGATACGCATGAGCCCGCGCCCCCTACCCGCGCCGTGTTCTTCCACCTGGGTGGTGTGATCTCGCATGGCGTCCCTGACACGTATGGATACAACGCCATCGATCTATCGGCGAGCACCTTGGACACCGTGGTGCTCAACTTCTCCAACGGCATCCCCGGCCTGGAGAGTGTGGTGTCGTTCCGCTGGAACGGATCTGGCGTGGAAAAGGTGCAACAGGCAACGCAGTAGGGCATCTTCGTCGGTGCGAGCACCTACAGTGATCGGGTGTTCGTCCTCGACGACCGGGTCGTCTACAGCGCTTCGGATCTTGCCTCCGCCGCCCGCTGTGAATACGCCCTGTTGCGGGCCTTCGACGCCAAGCTCGGATGGGGACCGGCTCCCCCTCGTGATGATGAACTCCTGGCGCGCACCGCGACTTTGGGGGATGCCCATGAGGCTCACCACCTAGCCGAGCTGCTGAAGCGCTTCGGTTCCGGGGTCGCCAGCATTCCCTTTCCCCCCACCTTCACGCTCGACGGACTCCATGCGGTCGCCGCTGCTACGAAACGGGCCTTCGAGGACGGGCTCCCGGTGGTGTACCAGGCCGCGATGTTCGACGGTCGGTTCCTCGGTTTCGCGGACTTCGTGGTCCGGGAGGAACAGACCTACCGCGTCTGTGACACCAAACTGGCCCGCAGCGCCAAGGTGACGGCCCTGCTGCAGTTGGCGGCATACGCCGACAGCCTGATGACAACAGGTGTGCCGGTGTCCCCGGAAGTGCGGCTGATCCTGGGCGACCGTTCGGCCGTTGACTATCCCGTGGCCGATCTGGTCGGCGTGTATCGGCAGCGACGAATCCAATTGCAGGGCTTGCTTGATCGCCATCGGGCAGGCGGCGTTCCGGTGCAGTGGTCCGATGAGCACGTCCGCGCCTGCTTCCGCTGTCCCGTGTGTGAGCCGGAGGTCGAACGCACCGATGACTTGCTACTTGTCGCGGGCATGCGGATCAGTCAGCGGGCTGCACTGCTGGACGCCGGGGTGAGCACCGTCGCGGAGCTTGCCGCGGGCCCCGGCACCGTCGCCGACATGTCGGCGCGCAGCCTGCAACAATTGATGGCGCAGGCCGAGTTACAGGTTCGCCAACGAGACAGTGGCACACCACAGTTCGAGGTTGCCGATCCGATTCCGCTGGGCACAATGCCCGCCCCCAATCCCGGAGACATCTTTTTCGACTTCGAGGGCGATCCGTTGTGGACCGAGGACGGGGTGCAGTGGGGGCTGGAGTACCTGTTCGGCGTGCTCGAGTATGACCGGTCCGGCAAGGAGAAATTCCGGCCGATTTGGGCTCATGATCGCCACAGCGAACGAAAGGCCTTGATCACCTTCCTGGATCTGGTGGCCAAACGCCGCCGCCGTTATCCGGGGATGCACGTCTACCACTACGCGGCGTACGAAAAGACCGCACTGCTGCGCCTTGCCGGCCGGTACGGTGTCGGCGAGGAACAGATCGACGAGCTCTTGCGCGACAACGTACTGGTCGACCTCTATCCCGTGGTGCGCAAGAGCATTCGATCCGGCTCCAGTGGTTACGGGCTCAAGGCATTGGAGCCGCTGTTTATCGAATCCGGAAAGCGCTCCGGGGACGTCACGACTGCGGTGGATTCTATCAACGAATACGCGCGCTATTGCGCACTGCGCGATAGCGCTGACCCGGCGGCGCAGGAAGTACTGGACTCCATCGCCGAGTACAACCGTTACGACTGCGCTTCGACGCGCAAGCTCCGGGATTGGCTGCTGATGCGGGCTTTTGAGCACGGCATTACCCACCTATCCTCTTCGGCCGCTGTCAGCGACAAGGAGGAGCCGGAGCCCGATGGGATTGGCATGGCGCTGGCGGCATTCGTGGGAGATGCCGGTCCGGCCGATCGGAGCGCCGAACAAACCGCGGCGGCCATGGTGTCGGCAGCACGCGGATATCACACTCGAGAGCGAAAACCATTCTGGTGGAGCCACTTCGACAGACTGAACAACCCCGTCGACGAATGGGCGGATACCGCTGGGGTTTTCATCGTCGAGGGCGCCCAGTTGGTCGAGGACTGGCATAAATCTGGAAGTCAGCGCAAGCTCCGACGACATGTGAAACTGACGGGCGACCTCGCCGGGGGAGTCCTCGACGACAGCGTCTACGCGCTCTATGAACCGCCGGCACCGACGGGGCTCGGCGACGGGGACCCCGATCGGCGGGCATCTGGATCGGCGACGGTGGTGGAGGTCACCGAATCCGGCGGCGTCCCCGTAGAGGTGACGATCCAGGAGCTCACCCCGAAGAACGGCGAGGTGTTCTCCGCGATGCCGATGGCTCTTGCACCGGGCGCGCCGGTGATGACCAAGGCATTGGAAGCCGCGATCGAGCAAGTCGCCCTGGGCGTTGCCCACCGTCTCCCCGAGCTTCCCCATACCGCATCCCTTGATATTCTGTTGCGCCGCAACCCCCGTGGCGGGCCGCTGCCGTCAGTAGGTGACGACGGGTATGCGGGAGCCATCACCTCCGCCTTGCGCAATCTGGACTCGTCATACCTGGCCGTACATGGCCCGCCGGGGACCGGCAAGACCTTCACCGCGGCACGCGTCATCGCCGAGCTGGTGACGCGGGAGGGCTGGCTTGTTGGCGTGGTGGCCCAGTCTCATGCCGTCGTGGAACATCTCCTGGACCAGGTCGTCGCTGCGGGGGTACCGCCCGAGCGAGTCGCGAAAAAAGCATCGCCATACAGCGGTGATGCCGCGTGGACTCAGATTCGGGATAGCGACTACGCGGGCTTCATCGCATCCCACGCCAGCGAAGGCGCGGTCATCGGAGGCACCGCATGGGATTTCGCGAACACCACCCGTGTCTCCGATGGCGTACTACGCCTGCTGGTCATTGATGAGGCCGGCCAGTTCAGCCTGGCGAATACGCTTGCGGTGGCACGGGGAGCGCAGAACCTGCTGCTGCTCGGCGATCCGCAGCAGCTGCCGCAAGTGTCGCAGGGTGTGCATCCGGAACCGGTGGACACCTCCGCGCTGGGTTGGCTCGTGGAAGGTCATGGTGCGCTGCCCGTCGACCGCGGGTACTTCCTGGAGCGCTCGTACCGGATGCATCCCGCTCTATGTCAACGGGTTTCGGAGCTTTCCTACGACGGTGAACTTGAGTCCGCGGCGCCGGCACGCACCTTGGCCGGACATGATCCTGGAGTACGGACGCTGCTGGTCGACCATGAGGGGAACGCGACCAGCAGTCCACAGGAGGCCGAGGCGATCGCTACAGAAATCGCAGGACTGATCGGGTCGGACTGGACCGACGAATCCGGCACACGGCCGCTGGCGCAGTCCGACGTGCTGGTGGTGGCTCCGTACAACGCGCAGGTGTTGGCGTTGCGGGCCGCGCTGGCCGCTGCCGGATTAGGCGAGGTGCTGGTGGGGACCGTGGACAAGTTCCAGGGGCGCCAGGCGCCGGTTGTGTTCGTGTCGATGACCGCCTCGGCCGTCGATGACGTGCCGCGCGGTATGTCGTTCCTGCTGAACAGGAACCGGCTGAACGTGGCGATCAGCCGAGCGAAGTTCCAGGCGGTGATCGTAAGGTCGCCGGCACTGACCGAATATCTGCCGGCCACCCCCGACGGGCTTGTCGAGCTCGGGGCGTTCTTGGCTCTAAGTCCAGACCGGACCAATGACGCCGTGCCACACTGAGGTCCATGTCTTTGCTTGTGGATGACCTCGTCCAGATAGTCGGCGATCGGTACGTCAGCACCGATACCGACGTGCTGGCCGGCCGTACGATCGACCACACCGGCCGCTACCGCGGTACCGCGAGCATCCTGACCCGCCCCGGCTCCGCCGAGGAAGTCGGCGCAATCCTGAAGGCTTGCAAGGCGCACGGCCAGCCCGTTACCACCCAGGGCGGCCGCACGTCGATGGTCGCCGGGACCGTTCCCGAGCATCAAGACGTGTTGCTATCCACCGAGCGGCTCACCGAGATCGGCGCCATCGACACCGTCGACCGCCGGATCCGCGCCGGATCAGGTGTAACCCTGGCAGCACTGCAACAAGCCGCCGCCAAGGAGAACCTGCAATTCGGCGTCGACATCGGCTCACGCGACTCGGCCACTCTGGGTGGCATGGCATCCACCAACGCCGGCGGCCTGCGCACGGTGCGTTACGGCAACATGCGCGAGCAGGTCATCGGCGTGCAGGTCGCCCTCCCCGACGGATCAATCATGCAGCGCCATAGTGATGTTCGTGCCGACAACACGGGCTACGACCTCACCAGCCTGTTTGTCGGCGCCGAGGGCACCCTCGGCGTCATCACCGCGCTCGAACTGCGCCTGCATCCGGTCCCGAAACACAGCGTCGCGGCGATCACCGGGTTCGACCAACTGGATCAGCTGGTGGAGGCAAGCCGGATCTTCCGTGATCTCAGCGGAATTGCCGCACTCGAGCTCATGGACGCCAGGTTGGGCATTCCGAACCCGCCCAATCCATGGCTGCTGCTCATCGAACTCGCCCGCGATAGCGACCCCACCGAAGATCTAGCCGAAGCTCTCGACGCCGCCGGTGCGGCCGAGCGTGCGGCCGTCGGTTTGGATGCCAACTCCCGTGAACGCCTTTGGCAGGTGCGCGAATCCATCGCCGAAGCGCTGGGAACCTACGGCCCACCGCTGAAATTCGATGTAGCACTGCCGCTGACACACATCGGCGAGTTCGAACGACGTGCCACCGCACTGATCGCGGAGAAGGTCCCCGATGCGATACCTGTCTTGTTCGGTCATGTCGGAGAAGGTAACCTGCACTTAAATGTGTTGCGCTGCCCCGACTCCACCGCGTTGTATCAGCCTATGATGACGCTCATCGCCGAGCTGGGCGGCAATGTCAGCTCAGAGCACGGAGTCGGGACAATCAAACGCGACTACCTCAGCATGGCCCGTACCCCCGGCGACATCGCCGCCATGCGGGCCGTCAAGGAGGCTTTCGATCCCACCGGGTTCCTGAACCCCGCGGTGTTGTTCGGGCGCAGTCCGGAGGGAAACGGTGCTGCCGGGCGAGAGTCATGACGCTCACCATTGACCCCGAGAAGTTCAGCCGGGAGTGGTACGCGGCGTGGAACGCACACGATATTGAGGCGGTGCTGGCGCATTTCCACGAGGACGCGATCTTTACCTCTGCCTATGGCGCCGAGATAGCGCCGGAGACCGGGGGCATCTTTCGGGGCAAGAAGGCGATCCGCGACTACTGGGCCGAAGCCCTCACCCGCAACCCGGATCTGCATTTCGAGCCCGTCGGCACCTACGTGGGCGCAAGGGCTGTCGTCATCAACTACCGGAACCACAAGGGCGGCCTCGTCAACGAGGTCCTAATCTTCGACGGCGCCAGCGTGATCGAGGGACACGGCACGTACCTGTGAACCGGTCGGCCGCATGAAAAGTGCCGCCACCAAACCGATCGCCAACGCGGCCACACCCAGCAGCATCGACTGGGACATCGCCGCCGAGAACGGGGCGCGCAACCCGGGCGGCAGCACCCCATCTGACGCGGAATCGACCGAAGAGGATGGCATTGCGGACATGTTCGAAGCCAGCCGCGCCGTCATCAACGCGCCCATCGCCGAGCTGCCCACCACTCCTCCGACCTGGCGCAGCGTGTTGTAGACGCCAGACCCGGCACCGGCCACCGCGGAAGGCAGGTTCCGCGTAGCGGTGGTGGCCAAGGGCCCCCAGATGCAAGCCATGGCCGCACCGATACCCGCTGCGGGCAGCAAGAGCTGCCACATCTGAGTTTCCGGCCGCATCATCGCCGTCCACCACAACGTCGAGGTGATCATCGACGCGATGCCGCCGCCGATCAACACCGATGGACGCACCCTGTCGACTAGCCAGCCGGACACCGGCGCCAAGATCGCGCTCACGATCGCCGTCGGGGCCTGCGTCAGCGCCGCCTTGGTCGGTGAAAACCCCAGTGCCAATTGTGTATAGAACATCATGGGTAAACCGGTGGAGATCACACAAAAACTCATCGACGCGATGCTCACACCGGCGAGCGAGAAGTTGCGGTCCACGAACAGCCGCAGCGGAATCAGCGGTTCACCCCGATTCGCCGACTGCCACCACACGAACACGCCCAGGGCCCCCAGACCGGCCGCCATCATGCCCCATATCCCCGGCGCCCAGTGGAAGCTCTCCCCTTCCTGCAATGCGAAGACGAACGCGAACATGCCCGTGGCGGAGAGCGCGATACCTAGGAGATCCAGTCGATGCGGGTGCGTCGGCATGCACGGGATATAGATGGCGCCCAGGATGATTCCCAACACTCCCACCGGGACGTTGACGTAGAAGATCCACTGCCAACCCCACCCGTCGACCAACAGGCCGCCGGCGACCGGGCCGACCAGCGTCGCGATTCCGGCGACCGCACCCCACACCCCCATGGCGGTCCCGCGCCGCTGCGGTGGGAACACCCGTTGCACCACCGTGAGTGTCTGCGGGGTCAGCATCGCCGCACCGAGCCCCTGCACCACTCGCGCCGTGATCAGCCAGCCGATCGATCCGGCCAGCCCGCACCACAGCGAGGCGGCGGTGAAGACGACCAGTCCTGCCAAATACATGGACCTCGGGCCGAACTGATCTCCGAGTCGCCCGGTGGTCAGCAGTGGCACCGCGTAGCCCAACAGGTAGGCGCTGGTGACCCACACCGTCGCCGAGTAGTCGGCACCGAAAGCGATCTTGATGGCGGGATTGGCGACCGACACGATCGTCGAGTCGAGCAAGATCATGAACAGGCCGAACAGCACCACCCACAACGTTGTCCAGGGTCGCGGATACTCAGACTGCACGGCTACGGAATCTCGTCGTGGTTCAGGTGGTGACACGATTTCTCACGACGGCCAGCCCCGCCAGAGCCAGCACAACCCCGATCGTCATGACGACCGCGACGGCAAGTGCGTTATTGCCCAACGCGCCCACCAACGGCGCGATCACCGCTCCCACGCCGAACTGCGAGGCACCCAGCACTGCCGCCGAGGTGCCGGCCGCCTCGCCATGGCGAGACAACGCCAAGGCCGGCGCGTTGGGAATGACGAAGCCCATAAACGCCATCAGCGTCCACACCGGAGCCACGAAGCCGACCAGCCCACCGATGCCGAGCCCGGCCAGTACCAGCAGCACCACCGCCGGAATCAGGGCCAGCGACAGGCACCACTGCACGATCTGTTGCGGTTCGAATCGCTTGAGCAACACCACGTTCAACTGTGAGGCCGCGACAAACGCGATGGCGCCCGCACCGAACACGATCGCGAACACCTGCGGGTTCATGCCGTACTGCCCCTGCAACACGAAGGACGCACCCGAGATATAGGCGAACAGACCCGACAACGACAGCCCGGCAACAAGCACCAGGACCACGAAAACCTTGTCGCGCAACAGATCGCGATAGGTCTGCAGAATTCCCCTCACCCGCAGCGGCCGCCGCGCGCTCGGCGGCAAGGTCTCCGGCAGCGCCACCACCGCAAGGATGAGAAGCAGCACCCCCAGACACGACAACGCGGCGAACACGTTCTGCCATGAGCCGTGCACCAGCACGGCCGCGCCCAGCGCGGGAGCCAGAATCGGTGCAATACCGATCACCAGGGTGAGCCGGGAGAGCACGGTGGCCGCGGCCTTATCGGTATAGAGGTCACGCACTACGGCCATCGCCACCACCATGGCCGCCGCAGCACCCACCCCTTCAATCGCCCGCAATACACCCAGCACCACGATATTCGGGGCGATGGTGATGGCCAGCGACGCCGCGATATGCAGGGCCGCCCCGGCGATCAGCGGCAGGCGTCTGCCGAGCGAATCCGACAGCGGACCCACCAGGAGCTGCCCCAGCCCCAGCCCCAGCAGCGTTCCGGTGAGTGTCAGCTGCGTGAGAGTCGAGGTGACGTGCAGATCCGTCCCGATATCGGGCAGGGCTGGCAGGTACATGTCGATGGTGAGCGGCCCCAGGGCGACCATTGCGCCCAATACGGTGATGAGCCACGCCTTGCCCAGGCGGGTAGTGGGGGGCGAGACCGAATCGTCCGGTGCCGAAACGCCCGCCGGTTCATCCGTGGTCGTCTCACTCCGGGCAGCAGTCACCTCAGTGTTCAGCGCGCGCACGCGGCAAAACCTTCCCTTTCCTAACAAATGTGAGCTGCATCTCACCGATTCCACCCCATGAGGCGGTGCGATCACTTCCCCCGGATCAACAGATCCGCCACACCCGTCGTCCGACGAGACTGACGGCCGTCGACGAACTACAGCTTGCCAGTTATCGAAAACACACCCGCCGGGCTACCTGTTAAGGAACGAAAAGCGCTCGTCATTCGTCTTCACTACTGTGAGAACAAATCTTCGCTCACAACAATGTGGACCCATCCAGCCCACCGCACTGAAGGAACACACGCCGATGAGCACTCGCATCACCGAACCGCAGCGGCAGCTCGCCTTGGGCGGTAAGGGCAAGGAGACGAAACTCGGGGCCTCCGGCAAGCTTCTCTCACTCGTCCTGGACCAGAGCACCAAGGTTCAGGAACCCGCGGTCCGCGCGTATGTCCAGAAGCTACGCACCACCCATCCCGGCGCCGCACCCAGCGACATCATCACGATGTTGGAGAAGCGGTACCTGGCGACCGTAATGGGCAGTGGTGCAGCGGTCGGCGCCGCCGCCGCGTTCCCCGGGGTAGGCACTCTGGCCGCCTTGTCGGCCACCGCCGGGGAGGCCGTGTTGTTCCTGGAGGCGACATCGCTGTTCACCCTCGCACTGGCCGCGGTCCACGACATCGAGCTCGCCAAGATCGAACACCGGCACACGCTGGTGCTGGCTGTCCTGCTGGGCGAAGATGGCGAGACGACAGTCTCGGACGTGCTGGGCAAGGAGCGCACCGTCGGTGGCGGCTGGCTGGCCGAGGCCACCTCGACACTGCCGGTGCCCGCGCTGAGCCATCTCAATGCCACCTTACTCAAGCGGTTCACCAAGAAATTCGCGCTGAAACGCGGTGCGATAGCGTTCGGCAAGCTGTTGCCGGCCGGCATCGGCGCCGTCATCGGAGCAGGCGGGAACCGGTTCATCGGCAAACGGATTATCACCAACGCACGTAATGTCTTTGGGCCTCCCCCGGCCGTATGGCCGGTGCAGTTGCGCCTGGTCGCACCCAAGGGCTAGCAACAGACAGGGGTGGCTGTTCACGGTGCGGCCACCCTTCGGCCATCAGCGGCGCCAATGATGTCGCCTCTGTCATATCACCGTGACACCTCACCCCCGTTGGCGACGCGTTAGCCTGGTACCGGTCGCTAAACGGACTGATTATCGAACGAGACGGAGCGAGGCGAAGACTGCCGTGAACGGTTCAAATCCCCAATTCGGGCAGAATGAATGGCTGGTCGAGGAGATGTACCAGCGATTCAAGGAAGACCCGTCCTCGGTGGACTCCAGCTGGCACGAATTTCTCGCCGACTACGTGGCCGAGCCCGCGACCGACGCCGGCAACGGCCACGCCGCTGCGGCCCCCACTCCCGCACCAGCCGCACCAGCCGCGCCTGCCGCGCCTGCAGCGGCAGCACCCGCGGCCCCGGCAGCCGCCCCGAAGCCTGCCCTTCCGCCGGTGCCCTCCGCTGAAGGTGACGAGGGTCAGGTACTGCGCGGCGCCGCCGCGGCCGTCGTCAAGAACATGTCGGCCTCGCTGGAGATCCCGACCGCGACGAGCGTCCGGGCCATTCCCGCCAAGCTGATGATCGACAACCGCATCGTCATCAACAACCACCTCAAGCGCACCCGCGGCGGCAAGATCTCCTTCACGCATCTGCTGGGCTACGCCATCGTCCAGGCCGTCAAGGACTTCCCGAACATGAACCGGCATTTCGCCGAGGTGGACGGGAAGCCCACTGCCGTAACGCCCGCCCACATCAACCTGGGCCTGGCCATCGACCTGCCCGGCAAGGACGGCAACCGCACTCTGGTCGTGGCCGCCATCAAGGGCTGCGAGACAATGGCTTTCGGCCAGTTCATTGCTGCTTATGAGGACATCGTGCGCCGGGCCAGGGACGGCAAACTGACCGCCGAGGATTTCTCCGGGGTCACCATCTCGTTGACCAACCCGGGCACCATCGGCACCGTGCACTCGGTGCCCCGCCTCATGCGCGGTCAGGGTGCCATCGTTGGTGCCGGCGCGCTGGAATACCCCGCGGAGTTCCAGGGCGCCAGCGAGGAGCGCATCTCCGATCTGGGCATCGGCAAGCTCATGACGCTGACGTCCACTTACGACCACCGCATCATCCAGGGTGCCGAATCCGGCGACTTCCTGCGCACGGTGCATCAGCTGCTGCTCTCCGACGACTTCTTCGACGATATTTTCCTCGAGCTGGGCATCCCCTACGAACCGGTGCGCTGGCGCATCGACAACCCCGACTCGATCGTCGACAAGAACGCTCGGGTGCTGGAGCTGATTGCGGCATATCGCAACCGGGGCCATTTGATGGCCGATACCGATCCGCTGCGCCTGGACAAGACCCGGTTCCGCAGCCACCCCGATCTGGATGTACTCACACACGGCCTGACGCTGTGGGACCTGGACCGCGAGTTCAAGGTCTCGGGGTTCAAGGGTCAGGAGTACATGAAGCTGCGCGACGTGCTCTCGGTGCTGCGCGACGCGTACTGCCGACACGCCGCAGTGGAATACACCCACATCCTGGAACCCGAGCAGCAGAAGTGGCTACAGGAGCGCATCGAGGTCAAGCACGACAAGCCCACCGTCGCCGAGCAGAAGTACATCCTCTCCAAGCTCAATGCCGCCGAGGCGTTCGAGACTTTTTTGGCCACCAAATACGTTGGACAGAAACGATTCTCACTGGAGGGCGCCGAGGGTGTCATCCCGATGATGGACGCCGTCATCGACCAGAGTGCCGAGCACGGCCTCGACGAGGTGGTCATCGGCATGCCGCACCGCGGCCGACTGAATGTGCTGGCGAACATCGTCGGCAAGCCGTACTCGCAGATCTTCACCGAGTTCGAGGGCAACCTGAACCCGGCGCTGGCGCACGGCTCCGGTGACGTGAAGTACCACTTGGGCGCCTCCGGCACCTACATCCAGATGTTCGGCGACAACGACATTGAGGTGTCGCTGACGGCCAACCCCTCGCACCTCGAGGCCGTGGACCCGGTGCTGGAAGGCCTGGTGCGCGCCAAACAGGACGTCCTCGATGTCGGCACCGACGGTGGCCGCTTCACCGTGGTGCCACTCATGCTGCACGGTGACGCTGCATTCGCCGGGCAGGGTGTGGTGGCCGAAACCCTGAACCTCGCCAACCTCCCCGGCTACCGGACCGGCGGCACCATTCACATCGTGGTCAACAACCAGATCGGTTTCACCACCGCACCGGAGCATTCGCGATCCAGCGAGTACTGCACCGACGTCGCGAAGATGATCGGCGCACCGATCTTCCACGTCAACGGAGACGACCCCGAGGCGTGCGTTTGGGTGTCACGACTGGCCGTCGACTTCCGACAGAAGTTCAACAAAGACGTCGTCATCGATCTCGTCTGCTACCGCCGGCGCGGCCATAACGAGGGTGACGATCCCTCGATGACCAACCCGCAGATGTACGAAGTGATCGACACCAAGCGCGGTGTGCGCAAGACCTACACCGAATCCCTGATCGGCCGCGGCGATATCTCAATGAAGGAAGCCGAAGACGCCCTGCGCGACTACCAGGGCCAGCTGGAGCGGGTGTTCAACGAGGTCCGCGATCTGGAGAAGTACCAGCAGCGGCCCAGCGAGTCGGTGGAAGAGGATCAGCAGCTGCCGCAGAAGCTGGTCACCGCCGTCGACAAGGCACTCCTGCAACGCATCGGCGACGCCTTCGTGTCGTTGCCGGAGGACTTCACCGTGCACCCGCGCGTCAAGCCGGTGCTGGAAAAGCGTCGTGAAATGGCCTATGAGGGCAAGGTCGACTGGGCCTTCGGCGAGCTACTTGCCCTCGGCACCCTCGTCGCCGAGGGCAAGGTGGTGCGGCTCACAGGCCAGGACTCCAAGCGCGGCACCTTTACCCAGCGCCACGCCGTGATCATCGACCGTCACAACGGCGATGAGTTCAGTCCGTTGCAGCTGGTCGGCGTCGACACCACGGGCAACCCCACCGGCGGGCGTCTTGTGGTGCACGACTCATCACTGTCCGAATACGCTGCCGTCGGCTTCGAATACGGCTATTCGGTGGGCAATCCCGACGCAATGGTGTTGTGGGAGGCGCAGTTCGGCGACTTCGTCAATGGCGCGCAGTCCATCATCGACGAGTTCATCTCCTCCGGCGAGGCCAAGTGGGGCCAGCTCTCCGAAGTGGTGCTGCTGCTCCCCCACGGCCACGAGGGACAGGGCCCCGACCACACCTCGGGCCGCATCGAACGGTTCCTGCAACTGTGCGCCGAGGGGTCGATGACAGTCGCGATGCCGTCGACACCTGCCAACTACTTCCACCTGTTGCGCCGGCACGCGCTGGACGGCATCACCCGACCGATGGTGGTGTTCACACCAAAGTCCATGCTGCGCAACAAGGCTGCCGTCAGCGACATCAAGGACTTCACCGACCGCAAGTTCCGCTCGGTTTTGGAAGAGGCCACCTACGAGGATGGCGTCGGCGATCGCAGCAAGGTCCGCAGGATCCTACTGACCAGCGGCAAGTTGTACTACGACCTGCTGGCTCGTAAGCATGCCGACAACCGCGACGACGTCGCGATTGTGCGCATCGAGCAGCTGTATCCCATCCCGCGCTACCGGCTGGAAGAGACCCTCGGCCGGTATCCGGATGGTACGCAGTACATCTGGGTGCAGGAAGAGCCTGCGAACCAGGGCGCGTGGCCGACCTTCGGCTTGAACCTGCCCGAGGTGGTGCCGCGTCTGACCGGCCTGACCAAGATCTCCCGCCGGGCCATGTCGGCACCGTCTTCCGGTTCCTCGAAGGTGCATGCCGTCGAGCAGCAGGAAATCATCGACGAGGCGTTCGCTCCCACATCTGAGTAGGAGTGAATGAACCCAAGGTCAGGCCCGCCCCTTAGGGGGTGGGCCTGATTCATTACCGGACCCCTGCCTCGTTGCGCACGTGTTGAATACGCTGCGCCCATGACGGCCAAGCCCGCACCCGCAATCGAACCGATTACGCTACCGGTCGAGGAATGGCCACCGCTTAACGGCAAGCCCAGACCCTCGCCCGAAGATCCGTTCTACCTACCCCCGTCCGGCTGGGAGAACACACTGCCGGGAAGCGTATGCGGCGCAGGAGAATTCGTATCGCCTTCTTCGGCATGGTCCCCTTACGCCTGCAGGCCTGGCACCTGCTCTACCGCACCACCGATCTCCACGGCGCCCCCGAGACCACAGTGACAACCGTGCTGGCGCCCCGCGATGCCCGCGAGACGTCACGGTCCTGGCCTATCAGTGCGCCATCGATGCGGTGTCTCCACGAGCCTTCCCCTCCTATGGGCTGCTTCCCCGAACGTTCGGCCTCGACCAGGCTCAGAACGAGCTGATGTTGATGGTGGCCGCACTCGCCCGAGGTTGGGTGTGCGCGCAACCTTGAACGCCTGCGGCGTACATGGCATACCCCGCTCCCGGCCAATGCCCCCGTCGGATTCTGGGGGTACTCCGGAGGCGGGACAGCGAGCACCTGGGCCGCCGAGATGGCACCCGTCTACGGCACCCGGAACTGAATGTCGTCGGAGCGCTGCTTTGCGCTCCCGCCGCGCGGCCAGGCGCGCTCGTGCGGAAGCACAGCGGCAAATTCGCCTCTGGACTCGTCCCACCGTTGCTGGCCGCGATGACGCGGGCGCACCCGAGCACATTTGAATTCCTTGGTGGGTACCTGACCCAGCGCGGACGTCAGATCATCGCCAAGGCAACAGAGGTAAGTCTCGCGGAATCGGTCTTGCGGTGGCCATTCGAGAACTTCGACGCCCTCGTCGATCGGCCCATCGAAGAATTGATGAAAGCGCCCGAAATCGCCAGAGTCACGGAAGAAATGGAACTGGGGCACCGCGTGCCCAACGCGCCGGTTTACCTGTACCACGCCATCCATGAACAGCTACTACCCATCGCGGCCTCCGATCAGCTGGCGCGGGCCTACATCGCGGGCGGCACTCACGTCACCTACCGCCGCGACCGGAGCACCGAACATATTCGGCTGGCCGTGCTCGGTGGCAGCGATGCCCTCGGCTGGTTGGCCGCGCAGTGAGCGGGTAAGCCATTGTCGCCGACATCGGACATCCGGACCGTAATCTCGACATCTCTGACCCACCGCGCGGCGTGGAGCCAGCTGCACTGGCAATGGGGAATCCTCAAGCTGTTCCTCGGCCGCCTGCAGGTACCGCAACAATGGCCAGTCCTTCTCGTGAGAACTTAACCAAAGAACCGACTCGGTGTTCATTTTTGCCACCGGTATTACCCGCCAGTAACCGTCTGGGCAGCAATGATGGCGACCCGTGTATTCTGAGAACCGTTCCGAGGTTGACTTCGACCGTTTGCCTAATCGGTGATGAACCACAAGGTCGAACTGGCGCCTTAGTGGCTAACCCCGATTCAGCGCCGATTCTTACCACGGACCATTCTTGTTGAATACGCTGCGCGAATCCTCAGATTCTTCTACGGACATCGCCACGGCCGATCTGGTCGCCCGGGAAGATAAGAGCGACCAGAGCAAGGACAGGAGCCAGATGACTGCCGGCACTGCGCCCACGTCCACCCCGGCGACTCGGTCGATCGAGGACTGGCCGATGCAACTCGGTAAGCCGCTACCGTCCCCGGACGACCCATTCTTTGTCCCACCCGATGGCTGGAACAAAACCGCACCCGGCACACCCTTGCGGCGCAGGCGAGTTCGGATTGGGTTGTTTGGGCTCATTCCCCTGAGGCTGCACGCATGGCAGGTGCTCTATCGCAGCACCGACCTACATGGGGCCCCCGAAACGACCGTGACAACGGTGCTCGTCCCGAAAAAGACGACGGAGGCGGCGCCACTGCTTGCCTTCCAAAGTGCGATCGACGCCGTCACCCCCAAGAGATTTCCCTCCTACTATCTGCAGCACCGCACCTTCGGCATCAACCAGTCACAGAACGAGTTTCTGCTCGCAGTGGCGGCACTCCAACGAGGGTGGATAGTCACCATCAGCGACCATGAGGGGCCGAAGGGCCTCTGGATGGCGCCCAAACAACCCGGCTACCACGTGCTGGACGCACTGCGGGCCACGATTGCGGCATCCGGCGAGGACGGCATCCCGCAGCTGTCCATCCAAACCCCGGCGGCGGTGTGGGGCTATTCGGCCGGCGGCAATGCGACCGCGTGGGCGGCCGAGCTCGCCGGTGAGTACGCGGCCGAGCTCAACCTCGTGGGGGCATTGATCGGCGCGCCCGCACCCCAGCCCGGCCCCCTCATGCACCATCTCAGCGGCCGATACTCTTCGGGGCTCATCATCATCGTGCTGGCGGCCATGATGCGGGTAAGTCCGTCCATCCAGGACCTCCTGGAGAAGCACCTCACCAAAAGAGGCCGCCGGATGGTCGAGAAGGCCGAACGCCTTACCGTCATCCAGGCACTGCTGTATTGGCCATTTCTCGACTTCAACAGGATCTTCGACCGTCCCGTCGAAGAGGTGATGGACACGCCAGAGATCGCCGCCCTCACCGATGCGATGACGCTGGGGCTACGCACCCCTACCGCGCCGATCTACCTCTACCACTCGATTCACGACGTGCTCCTGCCTGTTTCCAGCACGGACCAACTCGCCGAGGACTACATCGCCGGTGGCGCACATGTCACCTACCGGCGCGACCGTGCCAGCGAGCGCGTCTTCCTGCTCCTGTCCGGCGGTCATGATGCGCTCGGCTGGCTCGATGAACGCATGCGCGGCAAGACATTACCGACGCGACCCGATATCCGAACGGTGTTGTCGACAGTCCTCTCACCACGCGCCCTCATCATGTACATCCGACAGGCTGTGGCCATCGTGAAGCTCCTCGCCGGGCGGCTCTGAACCTGATTCAGTGCGCCTTCACAGCCAGTAGCGCGGCTGCGAGAGTGCGCGCGGCCGACGGCTGCGCGGGATCCAGGCCGGTGAGTTCGGCGACCCGACGCAGTCTGTAGTCAAGGGTGTTCGGATGCACGTGCAGCGACTTGGCCGCGAGCTGCCGTCCGTGCTCGTGCTGCAGGTACGCGCTGAGCGCCTGCTGCAAATGTGGATGTGCCGCCAGTGGCTGGACCGTCGCGGCGAGTAGATCTCGGGCTCTGCCCGGGCGGGTGATCTGATACTCCAAGAGCAGATCGGCGAGCCGGTAAGCGCCCGGTACTCGACCGAGTCTTAGTGCAAGTATGGCCAACTCACGCGCCTCGTCCGCAGCGGCGGCTATCTCACCCGGATCGGTGGCATCGGAGACTCCGAGCATGACCGGCCCCCCGGCCACCTCGGAGAACAACGGAAGCAGCGATTCCACCTTGCCCACCGCGGGCAGCAAGATGATGCCGCCCCGGCCGTCCAACGATGTAAGGACAGGTTCGCGCGCGTACTCGTCGAGGATGTCCTGCACCAGATGCGCACGCCGTCGTGCCACCACGGTGTTCGCTGCAGGTTCCGGCATGAACAGGAACAGCACGTTGTAGGACAGCGCCAGCGTGACACTGGCGCGTTCGGCGGCCTCCGTCCACGGCGTCCCCTTGACCAACGCGTCGAAAAGATCGCGCCGGGCCTCCGTCGTCGCACTGTAAAAGCCTTGTCGCTCTTCAAGATACGCGGCAGTGACGGCGGGTAGCATCAGCTGCAGATATCGCTGCACCTGCATACTGACCGCCAGCACCTCATCGATCTCGTCGGGGGTTGCCAGTTCCCGGAGCGTCTCTATGCCGACCCGCGCGGCGACGTTGTACACGGCCAGGATCGCCGGAAGCGGAATGTCTTCCTGCGCCCGCCGTGACGCCGCCAGGATCGACACCGCGAACTCGTCTTCTGTGGGTGCCCGCGACTCCACCAGGACCCGGGAGAAGATTCTGAAGTGCTGCTTGGTGAACTCGGTGATCTCGCCGTCGAGAACCTCGCGTGGCAGCATCCCGTAATACGGCACCTCCGCAGCGAAGCAGTCCACTGCGCGGCGTGCCGTCTCCGGCAGCCGACGCATGAACCGATCACTGAGTGACGCCGTCATCAGCGGACTCCAACTTCTCCCACTGCACCGTGGAATACCCGTACCCTCGCGGACCACATCCGCTAGACCCCTGCGCACCCTACCGTCCCTCAGTTGAGTTCGGAGGTTTGCTCAAAGGTTCATGGCACGGCACGGGGGTTATTGGGGCCAGTCATAGCTTTCGGGCATGGGCCTCGTATCTTTCACAAAGATCAGGCCGAGTCACGGACTTCCCCCCCATACCGCTCCTAGGTTTCACAGATGACTGCCATCGCCCCACGGCGTTCACTCAATGAGCTGGTCACGCGGTACTGGACCATGATGTCGAAGGTCTACAACTTCCCGTTCGTGCAACGCCATGTCTACCGCCCGGCCCAAGACGACACCATCCGGCAACTACGCGAGCATAACGCCCAGCGGATCGCAGATATCGCTTGTGGCACAGGAATATTAGCGTCCCGCATCCAAGCCGAGCTGAGTCCGGCATCGGTTTTCGGCGTCGACATGTCCGATGGCATGCTCGCCAAGGCAAGGGCCCGGTCCACCGAGGTTCACTGGAAGAAAGCACCCGCAGAGCAGCTCCCTTTCGGGGACGGCACTCTCGATGCCGTGGTGACAACATCGGCATTCCATTTCTTCGACCAGTCGGCCGCGCTGGCGGAGTTCTACCGCGTCCTCGCCCCGGGTGGCATGGCCTCGGTCGCCACGATCTGCCCAAAGGAGCGCAGGTGGTTGCCTCGAGGAACCGGCGAACGTGGACCGGCGCACTTCCCTACAGCCGGTGAAATGGAGCGGTTGTTCTCCCGTGCCGGGTTTGATGTCGTCGTGCACCGCCCGGTGACGCGGCCGATCACACCACCCCTAATCTCCGTCGACTGGATCTGCGTCGGCCTCAAGACCTGACCGTCACCTGCCGCCGCCCTGACAACGCCGCGCCGCCATCCATTACCCTCACTGATTGACGTCAGCCTCACAACGTAAATCTGTCAGGAGTGCTCATGGACGGCTTTAACGGCAAGGTCGCCGTGGTGACCGGCGCGGGTTCGGGAATCGGGCGCGCACTGGCGGTGGAACTCGCACGCTCGGGCGCCAAAGTGGCCATCAGCGACATCGACAACGAGGGCCTGGCCGAAACCGAACGCCAGATCAAAGCCCTCGGCGCAGAGGTGCGCTCCGACCGCCTCAACGTCGCTGAGCGCGAAGCCTTCCTGCTCTACGCCGACGTCGTCAAGGAACACTTCGGCAAGGTCAACCAGATCTACAACAACGCCGGCATCGACTTCCACGGCGACTTCGAGATCAGCGAGTTCAAGGACATCGAACGAATCATCGACGTCGACTACTGGGGAGTGGTCAACGGCACCAAGGCCTTCCTGCCGCACCTGATCGCCTCCGGCGACGGCCACGTCATCAACGTCTCCAGCATCTTCGGCGTCATGGCATGCCCTGGCCAAAGCGCCTACAACGCAGCGAAATTCGCGGTACGCGGGTTCACCGAGTCGCTGCGCCAGGAGATGATCATCGCCAAGTTGCCGGTCGCGGTCACCTGCGTGCACCCCGGCGGCATCGAGACCAATGTGGCTCGCAACGCCACAGTGGCCGAGGGGTATGACCATGCCGAGTTCGCGAAATTGTTCGATCTACTCGCACGAACCAGCCCACAGGCGGCGGCACGCATCATCCTCACCGCCGTCCGCAAGAAGAAGCCACGCGTACTCGTTGGGCCGGACGCCAAGGTGATCGACGTCTTGGTCCGACTGACGGGCTCGCGGTACCAGGATCTGTTCCTGCTCGGCGAGCGGTTCCTGATGCCCAAACGTTCCAGCTGACCCACTACTCTGACTATTTGACAGTCGTCTAACAAGGAGACATCTATGGAAGGCTTCAACGGCAAGGTCGCCGTGGTGACCGGCGCGGGTTCGGGAATCGGGCGCGCACTGGCGGTGGAACTCGCACGCTCGGGCGCCAAGGTGGCCATCAGCGATGTCGACGCCGAAGGTCTGGCCGAAACCGAACGCCAGGTCAAGGCTCTTGGCGCGGAGGTCCGCTCCGATCGCCTCAATGTTGTTGAGCGCGAAGCCTTCCTGCTGTATGCCGATGCCATCAAGGAACACTTCGGCAAGGTCAACCAGATCTACAACAACGCCGGCATCGCGTATCAGGGCGAGGTAGAGGAAAGTCAGTTCAAGGACATCGAGCGAATCATCGACGTCGACTTCTGGGGCGTGGTCAACGGCACCAAGGCCTTCCTGCCGCACCTGATCGCCTCCGGCGACGGCCACGTCATCAATGTCTCCAGCCTTTTTGGCGTGCTGTCCATGCCTGGCCAAAGTGCCTACAACTCAGCGAAATTCGCGGTACGCGGGTTCACCGAGTCCCTGCGCCAGGAAATGATCATCGGCAAGAAGCCGGTCGCCGTCACCTGCGTGCACCCCGGTGGCATCAAGACCGCCATCGCACGCAACTCCACTGCTGCGGAGGGCTACGACGTCAAGGCCGGGGCCGCCATGTTCGACAAGTACCTGGCGAATACCAGTCCCGAAGCGGCCGCGCGCATCATTCTCACCGCGGTCCGCAAGAAGAAGCCCCGTGTACTCGTCGGCCCCGACGCAAAGATCCTCGATGTGATCGTTAGGGTCACCGGAGCGCGCTACCAGGACATCTTCTCCCTGGTCACCCGCTACGTGCTACCCAAGCCCACGAAGAAGTAGCTTCCCTGGGTTGATCATTCGCGCTCCGCGGCTACCGCGCAGCGCGAATGATCGACGGCAGGAAGGTTCCGATGATGGTCTGGTCGAAGACCATCGTGCTGGGAAGCCGGTTGTGCACGATCGCCACCGAGATGTTGCGTTTCTGATCGGCCCACCCGAAGGAACCGCCGGCTCCGATGTGCCCGAAACCGCCACCGATCATCGGCACCGTCAACGAGTGGTACCCGCGGTGCCAGCCCATTGGTAGCCCCAGCGTGTGGTCAATCTGGTAGCTGTTCTTGCGTGCCAGTCCCTTGGTGATTTCCGGCGAGAGCAGCCGTATCCCGTCGACACTGCCGTCCCCCGCCAGGGCGGCGTAGAGCTTGGCCAGTGCGGGCGCGGTACAGCAGGCGCTGCCCGCTCCGCACCGCAGATCCATTACCGGGGCACTCGCATGCCCGTCGTCGGCCACCAGCATCTCGGCACCGGGCTGGTAAAACGTGGAGGCCGCGCCCTTGGCCCCGGGCATTTTGTCGAGAACCCCCATCACCGGCGGGGCCGCCCGGCGAATGAAGCCAGACCTGGCGACCCGGTCCAAATACGGAGTGAGGGCGGCTGATTCGGAGGGCGCACCTTCAGGAGGCCGCCCCATATGGATGCCGTCGACTCCGAGCAACTCGGCGAGTTCGGTGCGATACAACTCTTCGAGGTCCTTACCGGTGACGGCCTTGGCAAGCCGTCCCATCAGCCAGCCGATAGACAGCGCGTGGTAGGCGGGCTTACCGAAGTACCTGTCGACGGGCGCGGCGGCAAGCCGGTCTGCCATCAAGTCCGGATCGAACATCTCCTCGTAATTGCGCGCAATGCCCGTCAGCCGCGACAACCCTGCCGTGTGCGACAGGATCTCGTCGACCGTGATCGCACCCTTGCCCTGCGCGGCGAACTCGGGCCAGTACCGCGACACTGGCGCGGAATAGTCCAACAGACCGCGATCCACCAGTCGGTGGATGATCGTGGCGGTGACTCCCTTGGACGCCGAGAAGATCACCGGCGCCGTTTCCCGCGTCCATTGCTGCCCTACCTGTGCGAGCCCTGCCCACAGATCGAGTACGGGTTCACCGTCCACATACACGCAGATGGCGCCGCCGCCGACGTGATACCTGGTGAAGGCAAGCGAGAAGACCCGCACCACTCCACGGAACTCGGGGCGGGCCCAGCCATTCACCCCTGGCGGCAGCTCCACACCGCGTTCCAGCGGCGGATAGGCGAAGGGAAGGGGGGCGGGTTGCGACGATTCAGTGGCCGCGACGTCGAAGCCATGGGGTTGTGCCATAAGTAACACTGAGTACCAGGTACTTCACGTCGTGACAAGACTGGATGGGCAGATGTCAGGACGGATACCCAATCGGCGCTCACCGATTGGGGGCCCTTCACGACGTCAGCCGACGGCCTTGATGATCTGGGGCCACAAGAACGCAAACGAGATCTGGTCGAGCGCCATGGTCAGCGGTAGCCGGTTATGTGCGAAGCCGACGGAGATCTTGCGCTTCGGGTCTGCCCATCCCATCGAGCCACCGAGCCCGATATGGCCGAAACCGCCGCGGAATCCGTTCATGGGCAGCGACATATACCCCAGGTGCATCCCCATCGGGAACACGATGGTGCGGTCGATGGTCAGATTGGTCTTACGAGCAAGCCCCGCAACAGCTTCCGGAGAGAGGAACTCGCGGCCGCCGACGCTGCCACCATTGGCCAGGGCGGCGTACATCTTGGCGAGCGCGGGCGCCGTGGCCACCGCGTTGGCCGCGGGTGCCTGCATGTCGTACAGGGCCGAATTCAGCGTGCCGTCGTCAGCGAGGATCCGCTCCATTCCGGGCTCGTACATCGTGCCGATGGCACCTTCGAAACCGGGAAGGCGGTCGATGGCATGAATGACCGTTGGCAGCACCCGGCCCACCACGGGCATGTTCGCCACCGGGTCCAGGAAGGGGTACATCGAGGCGGCCTTGGTCTGCGAGGTGCGCGGCGGCCGACCGAGGTGAATCCCGTCGACCCCGAGCGGTTCGGCTATCTCGGTCCGGAACAGCTCGCGCATGTCCTTACCGGTGACCGATCGAGCGAGCCCCGCGAGCAGCCAGCCGAAGGTCAGTGCGTGATAGGCGCGCTTACCGTAGAACTTGTCGACGGAGGCCGCGGCAAGACGTTGCTCCATCAACTCGTGATCGGCGATTTCCTCTGCGTGGTATGCGATTCCTTCAAGCCGCGAGAGGCCGGCGCGATGATCGAGCACCTGGCGCACGGTGATGGTCGACTTACCGTTGGCCCCGAACTCCGGCCAGTAGCGCGCGACCGGGGCGTCATAGGAAAGCAGCCCGCGATCAACCAAACGGTGAATGACGGTGGCGGCGATGCCCTTCGACGCCGAGAAGACGAGGGCGCCGGTGTCACGCGTCCAGCCCTGCCCGGCGGCCGCCGCGCCGGCCCAGATATCCAGCGCCGGTTCGCCGTCGACGTAGACACTCAGGCCACCGCCGCCCAAGCGGTACTTGGTGAACATCCAATCGAAGGTCCGGACGACGGAGGACAGTTCAGGCCGTGCCCAGCCCTCCACTCCACCCGGTAACCGCAATCCGGGCAGGTCCCCCGGGTACAGCTCATCGACACGTGCAGGTGCTGTGGCCGCAACATTGGGGCCCAGAGGGATTGCCATAGTCAGACGTGAGTAGCACGGCTTAAACGACCAGGTCAAGTCACGATCTGATGTATGGAGGTGTTATTGCAGGTCAGAGACCCGCAGCCCTGCCCGCCGTCATCCGCGCACTCGCCCTCACCGAGGCACAGGTCGTCGACCACGTCGCCCGGCTCGCCTCCGCCATCGCGAGCCAGCACATCAACACTGCTGATTAGCGCAGCAAAATCTGGTGGTCGTTGAGCCAGGTATCCACCACACGCTGGGCGTCCGCGCCGCTCAACACCTCCCGGGTCATCGCTGCCAGATCACCCGTGGTCAGCTCACCGGCAACCTTGTTGAGCGACAACACCTGAGGTTCGGACAGCTCATTGCGGCGGTACAACGGCACGACATTGTTGGCCGGAAGCCAGCTCTTCTCGTCGTCAACCAGGGTGACCCCGGCAGTAGGAAGAGCCGGGTTGGCGGTTGACGTCCAGGCCACTGCCACTTCCCCACGCTTAAGAGCAGCGAAAAGCTCACCAGTACTAGGGAATTGACGCGGATTACCCGTCGAACAGGAGCCGAATCGAACCACGGGAGCAGACCCCGAACCCACCTGACCGGCGCGTGCCAGTTCATCGCAATGCCGCGCGAGCCCGGCCAGCGTGGGCTTGGAAGAAGCACTTGTCCCAACAGTTGGAACCGCCAAGGCTGCGCGATCTTCAGCCGTCCCGTAATCGGCCGCCGCCACACCGGCCGGCAGGGAGGCGATCATGGCCTTGTAGGTGACCTCTTCGTCACCGCTGGGCCGCTGCTGCGGCGCGAACTGGCGCAGCAGCCTGCCGGTGAATCCGGGTGCCACGCTCGCGATGCCCGTATCCAATTCCGCTACCGGATCGGCACTCTCCCGCACCGTGGTGTCGATACCAGTCGCCTTCACCACCGCCGCATAGATGTACGCCAGCACCCGGTACTGCGGTTCATTCGGCGTAACCACCGTCAAATACGGTGCCGGGCCATGGTTTTCCGAACAGCCAGCCAGAACGGACACCGCTAGCAGCAGCCCCGCCGTCCATGCGCGAAACGTCAAACGGCTAGTCGCTCTCGTGCGCAACAGCCTGGACAGCCGCGGCCACGGCGGGTCCGACACGCGGATCCAGCGGGCTGGGCACAATCTTGTTGGGCGCCAGATCGGGCTCCGCCACCGAGAAGATTGCCTCGGCCGCAGCCACTTTCATCCGCTCGGTGATCTTGGTGGCCTCGGCGTCCAATGCCCCGCGGAATACGCCGGGGAATGCCAGAACGTTGTTGATCTGGTTCGGGAAATCGCTGCGCCCGGTCGCGACGATCGCCGCGTACTTGGCCGCCACGTGCGGGTGAATCTCGGGATCGGGGTTCGAGCACGCGAAGACAATGCTCTCGTCGGCCATAGTCGCGATGAGTGACTCGTCGACCTTTCCAGCCGAAACACCCAGGAACACATCGGCACCCGCGAGCGCCTCCGCCTGTCCGCCGGTGAGACCGCGCGGGTTGGTGCGCGCGGCAAGATCCACCTTGAACTCGTTGAGGTCGTCGCGGCCGGAATGCACGATGCCCTTCGAGTCCAGCACCGTGACGTCGGTGATGCCGTCGGCCAGCAGGATGTTCGCGCACGCGACGCCCGCCGCACCCGCACCGGATATCACCACCTTGAGCGACTGCTGGTCGCGGCCCAACACCCGCGACGCACCCATGAGCGCGGCCAACACCACGATGGCGGTGCCGTGCTGGTCGTCGTGCATCACCGGACAGTCCAGCGCCTCGATCACGCGCCGCTCGATTTCGAAACAGCGCGGCGCCGAGATGTCCTCCAGGTTGACCGCACCGAAGGTGGGGCGCAGCCGGATCAGCGTCTCGACGATCTCGTCGGGATCCTTGGTGTCGAGCACGATCGGGATGGAATTGAGCCCGGCGAAGGTCTTGAACAGCGCGCTCTTGCCCTCCATGACGGGAAGTGATGCCGACGGACCGATATCGCCGAGACCGAGTACCGCGCTACCGTCACTGACCACCGCGACCAGGCGGTGCGCCCACGTGTACTTCTTGGCCAGGCTGGGGTCGGCGGCGATGGCCCGCGACACCTGTGCGACACCCGGGGTATAGGCGATCGACAGTGCACGCTGCGTATCCAGCGGCGACTTGAGCTCTACCGACAGCTTCCCGTCGATATGCGCTTCGAAAATCTCTTCATCTGTCACGACAACGTCGGATGCGGTCACAGCGTGAGACTACTGGCCGCCGTGGAGGTCACTTCTCGCGACTCTGGAACTGTGAGCGGCCCGTTACGCGCCCGCCACGAATCCCCGCACCGACTCGGCGATCATCTGCACCGCGATGGCCGCCAGTAACAAACCGGCCACCCGGGCCAACAGCATGATTCCGCCCTCCCGCAGCACCCTGATCAGCACCGTTGAGAATCGCAGCGTCAGATACAGCACCAGGTGCACGCACAGAATCGCCGCACCGATGGCCAGATATGTACCCATCTGCCCCTGCGCCTGACGGACCGCGATGATGGTCGCCGCGATGGCGCCCGGGCCTGCCATCAGCGGAGTACCGAGCGGCACCAGGGCCACATTGACCCCGCTGTCGGCGTTCTGGCTGGTGGCGCCGCCCATCAAAAGGGACAGGCCGGTGATGAGCAGCAGCAGGCCGCCGGCACCCTGCAGCGCGGGCACACCTATATGTAGGTAGGTCAGGATCGCCTGGCCACCGATCGCGAACATCGAGATGACGGTCAACGAGACTGCCGGCGCCTGCCAGGCGGCGCGATGTCGCTCGGCGGCGGGCTGGCGGCCCGTCAGCGACAGAAACACCGGTACCGCACCCGGGGGGTCCATGATCACCACCAGAGTGATGAACACTGAGGTGAACACCGCGATGTCGAAGGTCACGACTTCAGTGTCCCAGGCCGCCCCACAGCTTCGCGGGTTACCATCGCGCGGAACGGTTCCGGAGAACGATTGGTTGCGAGCAGGGAGCCCACATCATGGCGCGATTTCCGTCGGTCAATCCGTCGTCGTTGCGTACACCTATCCGTGGCCGTGAACCAGAAACCGATGCCAAACGCATCCCGGTTCCGCTCGCCCGCGCCATTGTCGACTGCGGCGTCTACGTCGACGGGGTCCGGCTGCCGGGCAAGTACACGCCGACCGCCGCGCTGGAGAAGGTGCGCTCACTGGATCGCGGGTTCGTCTGGGTGGGCCTGCACGAACCCGACGAACATCAGATGGAGGCGGTCGCTCAGCCTTTCGGGCTACACCGGCTGGCCGTCGAGGATGCCGTGCACGCACACAACCGCCCGAAGCTCGAGCGGTACGACGACACCCTGTTCTTGATTCTCAAGACCGTGAATTACGTTGAACACGAATCCATCTCTTCCGCCCGTGAGATCGTGGAGACCGGCGAGATCATGATCTTCGTGGGCGGCGACTTCGTGGTAACGGTGCGCCACGGCGACCACAGCGGGTTGGCTAAGGTGCGCGCCCAGATGGACTCCGATCCCGACCACATGCGGCTAGGTCCGTACGCCGTGATGCACGCCATCGCCGACCGCGTGGTCGACTCCTACATGGAGGTCTCTGATCTCGTCGAGACTGATATCGACGCGATGGAGCAGAACGTCTTCTCACCCCGGTCCAGCACCGATATCGAACATATCTACATGCTCAAGCGCGAGGTGGTGGAGCTGCGTCGCGCGATCAGCCCGCTGACGGGAGCACTCAGCAAGCTCACCCAGGACCACAACGACCTAATCACCAAGGAAGTCCGCCGGTATCTACGTGACGTGCTGGATCATCAGAGCCACGCGGCCGATCAGATCGGCAGCTACGACGAGATGCTCACCTCCCTGGTGAATGCGGCCCTGGGCAAAGTGGCCATGCAGCAGAACACCGATATGCGCAAGATCAGCGCATGGGTGGGGATCGCCGCATTTCCGACCATGCTCGCTGGCATCTATGGGATGAACTTCGAGCACATGCCCGAATTAGCAGAACCGGCCGCCTACCCGGTCGTTCTGCTTGTCATGGTCGTTGTATGCACGCTGCTGTACCGGAACTTCCGAAAGAACGGGTGGCTATAGCGCGCTATCGCGGCTGTGCGTGAGCGCGCGACGGATCCATCACGTCGATATCGGCCTGCCGCCACGCGTCTCTCAACGCCTCTGCTCCCTTGAGCCGCACCCAGGCCGCCTCGTTGGCGGTGATGGGCACCGCTGCCAGGAACCGCACCGGCGAGAGCGGTTCGGGCAAAGGAAGATCCGGAATATCCCCGTCCTGCAACAGCACCGCGGTGTACGCCTGTCGGGCCGGATCGTCCCAGAGTGACTGGCCGAGATCGACCAGCGCATCCTCGCTGAGCACCAACCCTTCCACCGCCGGCGACGCCGCCAGCACCGCAAGAGATCGGGCCAGGCCGGGAAATACACTGCCACGCAGGCTGATCGACACTTCGGCACGCGGTCCCAGTTCCTCGGAGGTCAGCATCTCCCCCGGGTCGCTCATCGGGTACCGCGATGACCCCACGGAGACGAAATGCGACACCCCGGCGTCATCGGGGCCATACCGCAGCAGCTCGTAAGGTTCGGACCCAAGAAAGGTAACCGAGGCCGAATCCGACTCCCCCGCACCGAGAGTGGCGAAATGACTGGACAGATGCGCGAGCACCTGACGGACAATCTCGTCCGAGTTCATTCCAGCGCTGTTCACTCGCCGATGGCGGGCAGGGAAAGGTTCTCCCCCGACGCGGCATCGAAGATCACCAGCTTGCCGGTGTCGATGATCAGCTCAATGGACTGTCCCTCCACGACCTTCGACGACGCCGAAAGCCTTGCCACGAATTCGTTCTCGCCAACTTCGGATTCCTGAGCCAGTTCCGTCAGCTCTTCCGAATGCGCCGCGCCGCCCTCTGTGGTGAAGTGCACGTACTTGTCCGAACCCAGCGACTCCACTACATCGGCGTTGACGGTGAGGGTCAACCCGGTGATCCGTTTGTAGGTGTCGACCAGGGCGGCGTCCTCGAACTGCTCGGGCCTAATGCCCACGATCACATCGCCGCCCAGGACGCCGGCCTTCCTGGCAGAGACGTTCGCGTACACGCTCGCCTCGAGTGTCACCTCGCCGAAGGGCAGCTGTACACCGATGTCGGTGAGTGTCGCCGGAAAGAAGTTCATGGCCGGGGAGCCGATGAAACCCGCCACGAACAAGTTGGCAGGTGTGTCGTACAGTTCCTGGGGCGCTCCGATCTGTTGCACCTTTCCCGCGCGCAGCACCACCACTCGATCCCCGAGCGTCATCGCCTCGGTCTGGTCGTGGGTGACGTAGACGGTGGTGGTGCCCAACCGCTTTTGCAGCCGCGCGATCTCGGTACGCATCTGCACCCGCAGTTTCGCATCGAGATTGGACAACGGTTCGTCCATTAAGAACGCCTTCGGGCTGCGCACGATCGCACGGCCCATCGCTACTCTCTGTCGCTGACCGCCAGAGAGGTTGGCGGGCTTGCGATCCAGATAGTCGGTCAGATCCAGGATCTTCGCAGCCTCTTCGACCTTGGCATTGACGTCGGCCTTGCTCATCTTGGTCAGGGTCAGCGGAAAGGCGATGTTCTGCCGCACCGTCATGTGCGGATACAACGCGTACGACTGGAAGACCATCGCGATATCGCGGTCCTTGGGCGCCTTCTCGTTGACCCGCTCACCGGCGATCGTGAGCTCACCGGAGGAGATTTCTTCAAGTCCGGCAATCATGTTCAGCGTCGTCGACTTACCGCACCCCGAGGGTCCGACCAGGATGATGAACTCGCCGTCCGCGATGTTCAGGCTGACGTCCTGTACCGCCGCGGAACCGTCCGCGTACGTCTTGGACACCTGGTCGAGCACAATCTCAGCCATCGTTAACCCTTCACTGCACCGGAGGTCAACCCGGCAACGATCCGTCGTTGGAATATGAGCACGAAGATGATGATCGGCACCGTGATGACGATGGCGCCCGCGGCAATCGATCCGGTGGGCTCCTCGAATTGCGAACTACCGGTGAAGTTCGCGATGGCGACCGGCGCGGTGATGGAGCGGTCCGTCGCCGTCAGCGAGATCGCCAGCAGCAGGTCGTTCCAGGCGAAGATGAACACCAGGATCGCGGACGTGACGATGCCCGGCGTGGCCAACGGGGCGATAACCTTCCAGAAAGCCTGCGCCGGTGTGGCGCCATCCATCTTGGCCGCCTTCTCCAGTTCCCAAGGGATCTCACGGAAGAACGCCGAGAGCGTGTAGATGGCCAGGGGTAACGCGAAGGTGATGTACGGGATGATCAGCCCCGGCCAGGTGTCGAACAGGCCGACCGAGCGCTCGATATTGAAAATTGGTGTCACCAGCGAGATCTGCGGGAACATCGCGATGAGCAGGGCCGCACCGACGAGCGCCTTCTTCCCGGGGAAGTCCAGCCGTGCCACCGCGTAGGCGGCCATGGTGCCCACGCTGACGGCGATCACCGTCGCGATGAGCCCGATGCCGATGGAGTTCACCAATGCCGAGGTGAACACGCTCCCGCTGAAGATGCCACGGTAGTTATCGAGCGTCACCGGCCACGGGAAGAACTTGCCGTCCTTGACCGTCGAGGTGGGTTTGAGCGAAAGACTCAGCACCCACAGCACCGGCACCAGTGCGTAACAGAGCACCAAAACATCGGCGATCGCCCACCCCGACAACTGCCGAGCACGCGCTGGATTCGTGCGGGTCACCGTCTTGCCCCCTCGTCATCCGCTGTCGGCGCCGAGGCGCCAAAACCCTTGATGAAAATGAAGGCGATGACCGCGACACACAGGAAAATCAGGACACTGATCGCCGAGCCGAGCCCGACATTGAATGCCTTGAACAGATTGTCGTACCCCAAAATCGACACCGAACCCGTGTTGTTGCTGCCGCCGGTGAGCACGTAGATGTTGTCAAAGATCCGGAAGGCATCCAAGGTACGGAACAGCAGCGCAACAAGAATTGCGGGTTTCATGATCGGGATGGTGACGCGGATCAGCCTGCTCCAGCTGTTGGCACCGTCGACCTGGGCGGCCTTCAACAAATCGTCGGGAACCAGTGCCAAACCGGCCAACAGCAGCAGCGCCATGAACGGCGTGGTCTTCCACACCTCGGCCAGGATCACCACCGCAAGCGATGGAATCTGTTGTGTCAGTGGCGCGCTGCCTGAAGGGAGCAGATTGGCCAGGTATCCGGTGCCCGGCGTCCATGCGTAGTACCAGCTGTAGGACGCCGCCACGGTGACGATTCCGTACGGGATCAGCACCGCGGTGCGCACGACACCCTTGCCGAAGATCGTCCGATGCATCACCAGCGCAAGGGTCAGTCCGAGCACGAGCTCGATGACCACCGAAATCACCGTGATCGCAAGGGTGACCACCAGGGCGCTCCACCAATACCTGTCGGTCAGCACCGTGACGTAGTTGTCGAACCACACAAACTTGCGATCCTGCGGGCTGGCGAAGCTGTACTTCTGCAGGCTCAGCCACACTGCGTAGCAGATGGGATACGCGGTAACCGCGAGCATCAGAATCGCAGCGGGTGCGATGAGCAGGAGACCGAGGCGACGCTCGGCTTTCTTTCCGTCGGAGGCGGCTGCGTTGGTCACCGATCTGGTCACGGGATCAGCCCCCGTCCGTCAACGGCCTTCTGCACCTGATCGGTCAGCAAGTCGGCGGTGCGCTCGGGATCGATCGCGGTGATCGGCGCCAGCACCGCCGAGACTCTCGTCGAGATGGCCTGGTAATACGGCGACGCCGGGCGCACCGCGGCGTTGGCCAGCTGCTCGCGGATGATCGCGTACGCCGGATACTTAGCCTGGAATTCAGGATCGTCGTATAGGGAAGCGTCCACAGCGGGCAACCCGCCCTCAATCGCCGTCACTTTTTGATTCTCCCGGCTGCGCAAGCAGTTCAACGCCTCGAAGGCTTGCGCCTTGTATCGCGTTGTCCTGGCGACCGCGATGTTCAGTCCGCCGATGGTGACCTTGGCGGGGCGGCCCGCGATCACCGCCGGATACGGGGCGAAACCAAGTGCCGCGCTGGTTGCTTCATATGCGGCGGTGAACTGCTCATCGCTCGGCTCGAAGCGGCCCGCTGCGCCGATCGCACCGGTCAGATCCGGTCGCCGGTCCAGACGCAGGAACGGCACCCCGCCCTTGATTCCGTTCTCCATCATGCTGGCCATCACGAACGGCCAATTGATCTCGAAGGCGGCCTTACCCTGCTCAAGGGCCAAACGCGCTGTGCCCTCATCGGTCTGGGTGATGGAGGGGTCCGCACCGTCTGCTGTCGCGATCGATTTGATGACCCGCAATGCGGTGACTGTGGCGGCGCGGTGCTCCGGGGTGTCAGTCAAGGTGACCGTCTTACCGTCATCGGCCAGAACAGAGCCGCCCGCACTGGCCAGCAGAGTGTTGAACAGCACCACCAGGCCTTCGTACTGCTTGCCTTGCAACGCAATCCAACTAGGCCCACCCGAACGTGCGAAACCTTCAGCTGCCTGCACTGTCTGATCCCACGTCTCGGGCGGTTCGGGTACCAGGTCCTTGCGGTACCAGAGCAGTTGAGTATTGGTACTCAAGGGGGCCGCGTACAGCTTGTCGTTCCAGCGGGCGCTCGCCAGCGGACCCGCGAGGGTATCGCGCTGCGCGTTGGCCTCGGTGACACCCGCCGGGTCCTCGGAAAGCGGCAGCGCCCAACCCGCTTCGGCGAACTCCGCAGTCCACACCACGTCCATGCCCATCAGGTCCAGTGTGCGATCGTTACCGGTCAATCGGCGCGCGAGCTGTAACCGCTGCTCGTCGGCCCGTTTCGGGAGGCTGACCTGCCGGATGGCGAACCGGCCGCCCAGTTCTTTGTTGCATCGCTGCGCGGCGGCGGTGAAGGTACCGGCCTCACTGGCCGGCGTATAGAAGCGGATGACGATGTCGTCGTCGGAGCGGGCACATCCCGTCAGCGAGGCCAGCGTCAGGCAGGCCAGCAGGGTCGAGCCCAGCGCCACACCCTTCCGTCGGAACCATCCGGCCGACGACTCCAGCACGACCGCCTCCTGGTCCGTTGACGCGCTGTCGGCACCTCCGTGTGCCGACCACGGCGGGCACACCCGTCCCGCGCGGCAACCGTAGAGCTAAAACCAGGTGACATGCAACATGTTCGGTGCGCGCATCCCATTATCCGGGGCGCGGGCAACGCCGCAGGCCAGCGCCATCCGGCACCAGCCGACGGAGCCTAGATAGCTAGCTTGGCCAACAGGTCGCGCGCGGCCTCGGCCTGCGCCGGCTCGCACAACACGTCATATCGTCCCGCGACGAGCTGCATGGTTGATGCGAAATCCCTAGTGCCCCTCGTCATCGCGTAGGGCACCGCGGCAGTGACCAACCCGAAGACCAATCCGACGGTAAGTCCCACGACGAGCGAGCCGGCCAGATTTGTGCTGAACATCCCCAGCACCAGGCCGATGAACAGGCCCAGCCAGGCTCCGCTGAGCATGCCCCCGCCCAGCACCTTGGGCCACGACAATCTCCCGGTCACCCGCTCGACCTGCATCAGATTCACTCCGACGATGGTGACGTTCTCGACCGGGAATTGCTGATCGGACAAATAGTCAACGGCGCGCTGAGCCTCCGCGTACGTCGGGTACGAACCGATGGGCCAGCCTTGTGGCGGCGTCGGCAGGGACAACGACGAAGACAATGGGGAACGCGATGACGTCGAGCGCTGTTGTTGCCCGGGGGTGAGCGGTTGTCCCACGAGTTCGGCCCTCCTGCAGAAAGTCAGTGATGCATAGCTAGCACTCATTTAACGCCCGACCGCACCAGATGGTGCCCCTTTGGCCGCTACCTGCGATTTTCCGACCGCAGCACGGCCAGAAACCCCCTCGATACGCTAAGTTTGCGCCATGACTACCCCGGGCAACGAATCCTCCGGCACCGGTCCCGACGCTTCGTCTGGATACGAGTACCCGTCCCTGGAACAGTCCGCCCCGCCGGCCGATGCCGCGTCCACGGCCAGCCAGGTACCGCCGGGTATTCCACCGGCGTGGGAGACCCCCGGAGCCCCGCCGTCCTACCCTGCCTATCCACCCACGTACCCGACCGCGCCGCCCGCCTATCCCACCGCGCCACCGCCGTACCCGACGACACCGCCCGCATATCCCTCTCAATACGGCCAGGCATATCCCCCGTATCCGTCGAGTCAACCGGGCGCGTACCCGCCACCGGGTTATCCCGCCGCAGGCGGTTATCCCGGATATCCGCCGCCCGGGTACGCCGACCCGTACGGGTATGGCGCATATGGGCAGACCGGCGGCACCAACCCGCTGGCCATCGGATCTCTGATCGCGTCGATCGTCGGCGTCTTTTGCGGTATCGGATCGATCGCCGGCGTCATCATGGGCTTCATCGCGCTCAACCAGCTCAAAACCTCACCGCAGGACGGCAAGGGTGTGGCCATCGCCGGAATCATCATCGGAGCCGCGGTCATTGTGTTCTGGGTGCTGATCATGATCATCGGCATTGCTTCGGGCGGCAGCTCGAGTTCGTATTAGCCCGTCGGGGGCTCGAACGGGGGCGCCTGCCGCGCCATCCCTGCAGCACGGCCCTTGCCCGCGATCACCAGCGCCATCTTGCGGCTGGCCTCGTCGATCATCTCGTCTCCCAGCATCACCGCGCCGCGTGCACCACCCGCCACCGAGGTGTGCCACTGATAGGCGTCCAGGATGAGCTCAGCCCTGTCGTAGTCCTCCTGGCGCGGGCTGAAGATCTCGTTGCCCGCCTCGATCTGCGCGGGGTGCAGCACCCATTTCCCGTCGAAGCCCAGTGCGGCCGAACGACTCGCCGCGACCCGAAAGGCAGCGACGTCACGAACCTTGAGATAGGGGCCGTCGATGGCATCGATTCCATGCGCCCGCGCCGCCACCAGGATGGTCATCAGCACGTGGTG
The DNA here is from genome assembly GCF_002013385.1 of Mycobacterium sp. D16R24. NCBI lineage: Bacteria > Bacillati > Actinomycetota > Actinomycetes > Mycobacteriales > Mycobacteriaceae > Mycobacterium > Mycobacterium sp. D16R24. The sequence goes on from NZ_MAEV01000006.1 coordinate 88,350, forward strand.
ATACGCCTCGCCGTCATAGCCGGGAGGCTGCTCTCCCACCACCAGGGTGCGCATGCCAAGGCTGGCCATGAAGTCGGCAGGGCCGAAGACCAACGACCGCACCCGCGGGCTTGCCGATGCGATCGCGTCGATGTTAATGAGTCCTTCGGCGTTTTCGATCTGCGCCTGGATGCCTATCGCGCCCACCTCAAGCCCGTGTGATCGCTCGACCTGCGTCAGCAGCAGATCCAGCGCCGTGACATGCGAGGCGTGCACGACCTTGGGCAGCAGGATGTTGTCGATGCCGGCGCCAGCCCGAGAAACAACCTCCACCACATCCGCATAGGTCCACTCGGTGGTCCAGTCATTGACGCGCACCGACCGCAGCTGCCCCGACCATCCCGGCGCGTTTAAGGCATCGACGATGCGCTGGCGCGCCGCCACCTTGGCGGGTGCCGCGACGGCGTCCTCAAGGTCCAGGAAAATCTCATCCGCCGGAAGGGTTTTCGCCTTGTCGATCATCTTCTGGCTGCTGCCAGGGACTGCGAGTGTGGTGCGGCGCGGTCGATAGGTCACAGCTAGCCAGCGTAAGGCGCCGCCCTATGCGGTGGCTCGCCTGCCATACCGCTCTTTGGCCTCGGCCGGTGTGATGGTGACCGTACGCACCGGAACCCTGGCCGCGTGGAAGTCACGCAGGGTCGTCGCTGTCATCGGCAACTTGGCGAATCGCGCAATGGAGTCTTCGATCGCAGGAACGCTGGCGACCGACATGGCTGCCGACACCAACGGCCGGTACGCCACATCGACAATTCCCGGTTGGTCGAATTGGCCCAGTTCCCGCATCCAGCGCGGCAGCGTCGCGATGGTCGCCGGAGCCATCAGCCGACTGACCGCCCAGAACCGCAGATTGCTGCCCGACCGCGGGGTGCGCAGAAGATAGTGCATGGCGTGCTGCGCGCGCTCGGAGGTGCACAGTGTGGGGCGCATCAGGGCGAAATATTCGCGGACTTGGTCACGCGACCGCGGCACGTCGGCTGGATTGACGGTCTGCAGCTCCGCCGCGATCACGCACTCGGACCAGTAACGGTCCTCTTCGGCCCGACTCAACGGCCCGGGCCCATACATCTCGTAGCACTTGAGCACCGAGTGCCACCCAGTGACATGGATCCACAACTGCGAGGCCGGATCGTTGGCGCTATAGCGCTTTCCCGTCACCGGGTCGATTCCCTTGGAACGCGCATGAACCTTCTGCAGGTGCTCGGAGGCCTCGACCGCAGTCCGCGAATCAGCGGTCGCGACGATGAGGAAGTAGGCGAGGGTCCCGTCCATCCGTCCCCGTGGATCCCGATAGATACCCGCCGAATCCGCCACCGCGGCGGCCAGGTGGGGCTCGAAATGTTCCAGCACCACCGAGCGCTGGAAACCGATCAGGGCGGTGGGGCTGCTCCACACCTTCCACGTCGGTGAGTCTGGCCCAAAGAATCCATAGTCCTCACGGGGCCGATCGGAACCAAGTTCCCAGTGGACGGCAACGTCCGGTGCAGCGGTCATGGCCGTAACGCTATCAATTGACTATGCTTACGTCCAGACACTGACTGTAAGTCAGGTTCATCGCGATCCGCTTAGCTTGAGATAGCCACTAGCCCATCTTCCGTGGCGCTTCCCGACCGAACTCGGCATGCTCAGCGGGGATTCGTCGGCGGTCCGCAATTCGCTGGGGTTTGCCCATTTTGCAACCGGACCGTCATCTCGCCGGTATCGTTGCTCCGGTTCACATCGGTCACATCTGTCACGACTGCATACGTCAGAATGGGTGCCGACAGATGGGACCCATGCGTAGAGCAGGGGCCCAAGAGATAGGGGCGCGGTGAAGCTTCCGGGTTGGGTTGCGTCGTCGATAAAACATGCCCACGACGTGGCGCTACGCCTCACCGGCGCACCCGTGCCCTGGCTGCGGGTCGGCGGACTCAGCGCCTTGGTGGTCGTCGGCTCCGCCGTGGCCGCCAGCAGCGCACAGGTCAGTGGACAGGCCGTGGTGCCCATTCCCGTCCCACTGGCCTCGACGGTCTCCGCGCAGGCGGATACGGGTCCGCTGAATCTGGTGACCGTGATGCGCCCGCCGATGCAATACCGTGTGGCGCCGAGCGCTGCGATCGCACCGCCACCACCGGGGATCGTGATGGCCCCTGGGGGACTTGGCATCCCGAAGATCGCACTGGACGCTTATCAGAACGCCGAGCGGATGATGGCCAAGGCCGCACCCGGTTGTGGAGTGAGCTGGAACTTGCTGGCGGGTATCGGGCGGATCGAATCGGGCCACGCCAACAACGGCGCCACCGACGTGAAGGGCCGCGTAGTCCGGCCCATCTATGGCCCGAGCCTGGATGGCACCCTCCCGGGCAACGAGGTCATCGTCGACCATGAGCAGACCCGCACCCAGGGTGCGCAGGTATACGTCCGGGCCATGGGGCCCATGCAGTTCCTGCCGAGCACCTGGAACCACTACGCCTCCGACGGTGACGGCGACGGAAAGGCCGATCCACAGAACGTCTTCGACGCGAGCCTGGCCGCCGCCCGCTATTTATGCAGCGGCGGATTGAATTTGCGGGATCGCTCGCAGGTGATGTCATCCATCCTGCGCTACAACAACTCAGTGGCCTACGCACAGAACGTGCTCGCCTGGGCCGCCGGCTACGCCACCGGCGTGATCCCGCTCAACCTGCCACCACTGACCGCCGCAGATGTCGCACCCGAACGTAAGGCCCATCTCGGTGGCGGCGAATCGCGCGGGCTCGGGCCGGGCTCGGTGACCGACGTTGCCTCGCTCTCCCCCAACGATCCCCTGGCCCAGCTGCCCATCGTCACCCCGCTGACACCGGATCGGGCCACCATGGCAGGCACGCCCGGAGCTGTCGCGCCGGCGCCCGAGGCGCCTCAGGCACCGTGCATGTTCTTCTGTGCGCCGCCGCCCCCTGCCGAGCCCTTCAATCCGTTCGCCCCGCCGCCCCCTGCCGAACCGTTCAACCCGTTTGCGCCGCCCCCTGCCGAACCGTTCAACCCGTTCGCTCCGCCTCCACCGCCGGTGGAGCTGGGACCGGCCCCCGGACCTGCTCCGGGACCGGCAGCGCCAAAGCCATAAACGGCACGCCCTAGACTCGGGTAGTGACATCCGAGCTCACCACGGCCGTGCGCAGTGCACTCGCCGGGGTAATCGACCCCGAACTTCGCCGTCCCATCACTGAATTGGGGATGGTCAAGGACATCACGTTCGATGACGCCCACAACGTCGAGATCGGGATCTATCTCACCACCTCCGCGTGCCCGAAGAAGGCCGAAATCTCCGAGCGGGTGACCCAGGCCGCGGCCGATGTCGACGGCGTGGGCGCCGTGCGCGTGCTGCTGGATGTCATGAACGACGAGCAGCGCACCGAACTGCGCAAGCAGCTGCGCGGCGACAGCGCCGAGCCCATCATCCCCTTCGCCCAGCCCGGCTCCCTCACTCGCGTCTACGCAGTGGCCTCCGGTAAGGGTGGCGTCGGAAAATCAAGCGTCACAGTCAACCTCGCGGCGGCGATGGCGGCCAAGGGACTGTCGGTCGGATTGCTCGACGCCGACATCTACGGCCACTCGGTACCGCGCATGATGGGCACCTCCGACCGTCCCACCCAGGTGGAGCGGATGATCTTGCCCCCGGTGGCCCACGATGTGAAGGTCATCTCGATCGCCCAGTTCACCCAGGGCAACACCCCGGTCGTATGGCGCGGGCCGATGCTGCATCGCGCCCTGCAGCAGTTCCTGGCCGATGTGTTCTGGGGAGACCTGGACGTACTGCTGCTGGACCTGCCTCCGGGTACCGGCGACGTGGCGATCTCGGTGGCACAACTCATTCCCGGCGCCGAGATTCTGGTGGTGACGACGCCGCAGCAGGCCGCCGCCGAGGTGGCCGAGCGCGCGGGGGCGATCGCGACCCAAACCCGTCAGCGCATCGTCGGTGTGGTCGAGAACATGTCCTGGCTGGTGTTGCCCGATGGCACCCGCATGGAGGTGTTCGGATCCGGCGGTGGCGAGGCCGTCGCCGAGAGCCTGACCCGGGTGGTAGGCACGAAAGTGCCTCTGCTTGGCCAGATCCCGCTGGACCCCGCAGTACGCGAGGGTGGCGACGAGGGCCTGCCGATTGTGCTTAGTCAGCCGGATTCGGCTGCGGGCCAGGCTCTTCGAACGGTGGCAGACAGGCTCTCGACACGCAGTCGCGGCCTGGCCGGCATGTCGTTGAACATCGATACCACCCGACGCAACTAGGTCGCGTCGGCGTCGAATCGGGTCGGACCGGGCTCTGCGGGCTTGGTGAGCTCGGGGTTCACCATCGGCGCAGGCATCGGCTCAGACACCGCCTTCTTCACGTCATCGAGCGGTTTCGTCAACGAATCGAGCACCGAATCATCGCCGTCCAAAAGGTGTTTGGTGATGACCGCACGCGGCGTCATACCGCGCAGCTTCTGCAGTTCGGCGAGCGGCTTGCGCACATCGTCGAACTCCGGACCAAGCTCCTCGCGCAGGGATGCCGTCGCACCACTGGCGTAGTCACGGGCCTTGCGCAGCGATTCAGTGGTCCACTGAATCGCCCCCGGAAGCCGCTCGGGACCAAGCACCACGAGCCCCACGACCAGTAGGACCAACAGCTCCCCCCAGCCGACACTGCCGAACATCAGGAACCGTCTGGGCCGGGAGTAACTTTGAGCTCGACGGGGCGACCCTGGCGCAACACCGTAACGGTGGCTTCCTGTCCAATCTTCAACTGCCGCACCGCGACCACAAACTCGTCGGCATCGGCCACCGCGCGGTTACCCACCTTCACGACGACATCGTTCTCCAGCATGCCGCCCTTTTCGGCGGGGCTGCCGGCCTTCACGTTGGCGACCTCGGCGCCCGTGGCGGTCGCATTGCTGACCGTGCGGCTACTGATCCCGAGGGTTGCGTGCACGATTTTGCCGTCGCGGATCAGTGTCTGCGCCACCTCTGCCGCCTCGTTGATCGGAATGGCGAAGCCAAGACCGCTTGAGCTGTCGCTCAACGATTTTCCAGCGGTGTTGATGCCGATCACCTGGGACTTCATGTCGATGAGCGGGCCACCGGAGTTGCCGTGGTTAATCGCGGCGTCCGTCTGAAGCGCATCGATCACCGTGTCGGTGTCGCTGCCCTCACCCGAGAGCGGTACCGGGCGGTGCAGTGCACTGATGATGCCGCTGGTGACGGTGCTGCGCAGACCGAGCGGAGAACCGAAGGCGATGACCTCGGCACCCACGGCGACCTTGTCGGAGTCACCCAGGCGCGCCACCGACAGGTTGTCGACGTTGTCCACCTTCAGGACCGCGATGTCCGTCTTCGGGTCACGTCCGACGAGGTTGGCGGGCACCTTCTTGCTGTCGTTGAAGATGACCTCGATCTTGAATTTGCCGGGGTTCTTGGCCGCATCGGAGATCACGTGGTTGTTGGTGATGACGTAGCCCTTGGGATCAATCACCACTCCCGAGCCCTGGGCCACCTCGTCGTCCGAGCTGGCCTCGATGGTTACCACCGCACTTTTCACCGCGTTGGCGACAGCGGTAAAGCGGGATTCGTCAGGCTGAGTGCTGTCATCGGTAGTCAACGTGACCTTCGACGTGGTGAAGGCCTGAACCACTTCGGCCGTCTCACGGCCGATAATGCCGCCAACCAGGCCGATCAGTAGTGCGATGACCGCAAGAATACCGAGCGCCGGAATGGACACCCGGCCACCGAAAAGAACGTCGCGCACACCCAGCTTCGGGGCGGGCGTGCCGTCCACTGCGATGGGCGCCTTGGTGACCGCGGGCCTGCCCAGCTGAACCTGTGCCGTCGGGTCGCGCCACGGATCCTCGGCGGCGTCCGGACCCTCATCGGCGGCGTTGAGCTTCCCTGCATCGGCGGGATGCCGTTGCAGGGAAGTAGTGGTGTTATCGGGTCGCCCGAAGGCCTGTGCCAGCACCGGATCGGGCGGCCCCACCCGCGGTGTGTACTCCCCCTGGTCTCGGTACTTGTCCAACCCCTGGAACGAACCGGATACCCCCGAAGGACGGCCAAAAGCCCGCTGCGAAGCCGGATCGACGGGCGGCCGGTCAACCGGGCGCGGCGCCAACCGAGGAGCGGTGTCCTGTTTTGCGGTCACCGGCCCACCCTACCGGCGCTTACGGCGTTCGCGACTATCTGGCCGCACCGCGTCACCGCCCAACGCGGGCGGCAAGTCGCCGTCATGTGACGACGGTTGTGGCGGTGCCGCCTCGTGTGGGATATGCGGAATCTGGCTGAGCAACCCAAGCAGTGAACCGGGCACCCGGATACCCCCGGAATCACGCAGTGCGCTGCGCGCTTGGCGCTGCGCGTCGATCTCGAGGGCGCATTCGGGGCACATCGACAGGTGGTGCGCCGCCCGGAGGTGCGCGCTCATCCGCAGCTCGCCATCCACGAACGCCGCTATCGCCTCCGTGGACAAATGCTCTGTCGATCCGAACTGGCGAGGAGCACCGACCGGCGCCTCACTCTGTGAGGCGAAAGGGGACGGCAGCCGCGAGAACGACGAGAAACTCGAGAACGCTCGCCGGAACGAGCCGCTATCCACCACGGCAACGCTCCCTTCGGTCCGGAACGGCCGGCGGACTCGTACCGACCTAACTCGAAGATAGCGCGCGAATGTAGTCATTGCGTACCAACCTGCACCAATGGTGTCGTGCGCTATTCGGCGGCCGCGAGCGCGGACGTCGAAGAGCGCGCAGCCAGATGCTCGCGGATCGCCTGCCGGCCGCGGTGAATGCGGCTGCGCACCGTGCCGAGCTTCACACCCAGCGTCGCGCCAATTTCCTCGTAGGACAGACCTTCGATATCGCACAGCACCACAGCGGCGCGGAACTCCGGAGCCAGCGCGTCCAGCGCGGCTTGCAGATCGGCGCCCAGCTGAGCGTCGTGGTAGATCTGCTCGGGATCCGGATCGGTCGCCGGCACACGGTCGTAGTCCTCGGGCAGCGCCTCCATGCGGATACGTCCGCGGCGACGAACCATATCGAGGAACAGGTTGGTCGTGATGCGGTGCAGCCAGCCCTCAAATGTGCCGGGCTGGTAGTTCTGCAGTGAGCGGAAGACCCTGATGAAGGTTTCCTGGGTCAGGTCCTCGGCGTCCTGCTGGTTACCCGACAGACGGTAGGCCAAGCGGTACACGCGATCGGCGTGCTCACGAACCAGCTCATCCCAAGACGGCATGGCTGCCAGATCTCCGGTGGCATCGAATACCGCGGTCCCGGATAGTTCTGCGGGATCGATGACCTCGACAAAGTCGGTGTATTCGGCCGAGTCGCTGATGCGCGTGAGCGAAATCGCGTGTTCCTCCTGTTCGGTTGTGGCGGCCTCACCCATGACGGGGAGACTCTCAGCCTGCTCAACCCGGATGCCAAGAGTGTTATTCCCGGCGTGGGCCTCTGCGGCGGGGCGCGTATTCAGGATGGATCGCGACATAGCAATGACCTTCTACTACCGAGGTGTGGGTCACTTATGAGCCAACTTAAGTCTTCCTGAGAAAGCGGTCTCGATCCGATCTCATCAGGGGTTCTGGAACAGGAAAACGCCCCGATCGGTCACGAGTCCGGCGTGTCGCGGGACATATCCACTCCCGCTCGACAGGATCGAATCGTGACCAGCAGCGCAGACCCATCCCGCGTCGAGGCGATGGTCAGCCACGCCGAGGGCGCCATCTCCGAAGACGAAATCGTCGCCGCCGCCCGGGAACGTGCCGTTGACCTGGGCGCGGGCCCGGTAACGCCCGCGGTTGGCGCGCTCCTGAGTGTCTTCGCACGCCTTTCCGGCGGCAAGGCCGTCGTCGAGGTCGGCACGGGCGCGGGAGTCAGCGGCTTGTGGCTGCTCTCAGGAATGCGCGAGGACGGCGTGCTGACCACCATCGACGTGGAACCCGAGCACCAGCGCAGTGCCAAACAGGCGTTCTCGGAGGCGGCCATCGCGCCGTCGCGCACCCGTCTCATCGGCGGGCGTGCCCAAGAGGTGCTGCCCCGGCTGGCCGACGAGTCGTATGACCTGCTCGTCATCGACGCGGTGCCCGCCGATCAACCCGAGTTCCTGGCCGGGGGCATTCGGCTGCTGCGCCCGGGCGGAGCGGTCGTCATCCACGGGGCATCCGCAGGTGGGCGCGCGGGCGATCCCGGGGCCAATGACCCCGACGTGGTCGGCGTCCGCGAGGCCGCGCGCATCATCGCCGATGACGGCAGGTTTACCGCGGTGCTGATCCCGCTGGGCGACGGACTGCTCGCCGCCACCCGCGACTGACGTTCCAGTCCCGACACACCGCGTTCCGCGCGGGCCTCTCGTGGATGACGCAGAAACCGTAGTTTCGACGCTGGTTTAGCGCCATTCTCGTCAAGACACCCATTCTCGGGGGGACGGTTCTTGACGCTCGACTGAACGCGTGTTTAGTGTATTAAACATGCGTTCAGCCGATGACCTCACCGCCGCCGCCCGTATCCGAGATGCCGCCATCAAGCTGTGGGGCGAGCAGGGATACGGCGCGAGCGTGCGGGCCATCGCCGACGCGGCGGGAGTCAGCCCCGCGCTGGTCATCCACCACTACGGATCCAAGGATGGGCTCCGGGAGTCGGTGGACGAGTACCTGCTGGAGTACATCCGCTCGGAGAAATCACGAACCATCACCTCCAACGATCCCCAGGTCTGGCTCGACGCCCTCGACGAGGTCGAGTCTTTTGCACCAATGGTCAGGTACCTGCTGCACAGCGTGCAGTCCGGCGGAGAACCGGGTCGCGCCTTCCTGCAGCGCTCCATCGACGATGCCGAGCAGTACCTCGAGGACGGAGTACGCGCGGGCACCATCAAGCCAAGTCGCGATCCCAAGGGGCGCGCATTGTGGATTTCACTGAACGGTCTTGGTTCTCTGTCCATCTACGTGCAGATGCACTCGGATGAGGACCTACGAACGATCTTGCGCCGGTATGTCGATCAACTGATCTTCCCCGCGATCGAGGTCTACACCGAAGGTCTCATGACCGATCCCACCATGCTGGACGCCTTTGTCGCACAAGCCAAAGCAACACAGGAAGAGAACTCCCAACAAGGAGGCACCACGTGACGTACCCGAATCTGGCTGTCGAAATACGCGGACTTACAAAATCTTTCGGAAAAACCAAGGCCCTCGACGGCCTCGATCTTTCCGTTGCCCACGGCGAGGTGGCGGGATTCCTCGGGCCCAATGGTGCGGGGAAGTCCACCACCATCCGGGTGCTTCTCGGCCTGCTGCGTGCGGACGCCGGCTCGGTACAGCTGCTCGGCGGCGATCCGCGGGTCAACGCCGTCGAGCTCCATCGACTCATCGCCTACGTGCCCGGTGATGTCACCTTGTGGCCCAACCTCACCGGCGGACAAGCGATCGACTTCCTCACCAGAATGCGCGGCACCGAACATATTTCACTGCCGAGACGCAACGAACTCATCGAGCGCTTCGAACTTGATCCCACCAAGAAGGCACGCACCTACTCCAAGGGCAACCGCCAGAAGGTGGCGCTCATCGCCGCGTTCTGCTCCGACGCCGAGCTGTTTATTCTCGACGAGCCGACGTCCGGCCTGGATCCCCTCATGGAGACAGTTTTTCAAGAGTGCGTGGCCGAAGTGGCTTCGCGAGGCTGCGCGGTGCTGCTCTCGAGCCACATCCTGGCCGAGGTGGAGAAGCTCTGTCATCGGGTGACCATCGTGCGCGCCGGGCGCGCCGTGCTGTCCGGATCGTTGACAGAGCTACGCCATGTCATGCGAACGTCCGTGACGGTACGCACGTTGGCGAATCCATCCGGGCTCAGATCGATTCCGCAACTGCGCGACCTCACGATCGGTGGCAATCGAGCCTCCTTCACGGTGGATCGCACCGACCTGGACCGCCCTATGGAACAGCTGGCAAGCCTGGGAATCGTCGACCTCACGGTGGCACCGGCATCGCTGGAAGAACTCTTCATGCGCGAGTATCAGGGAGTCCATGGTTTTCGCGGGAATCGCGGCGGTCACGTCCCAGTTGTGGCGGACCTCCCGAGCGGCCAGCGGCGTGGCGATAGCGGCGCTCGCGGCGGCAGTCGTGGTTCGTGGCATCGGTGACATCATCGACAACACGGGCAGCGCACTGAGTCGGTTCTCACCACTGGCCTGGGCTCAGCAGATGCGACCGTTCGTCGACCTGCGCTGGTGGCCCTTCCCCCTTCTGGTGGGCACCACCCTCGCGCTGATGCTCACCGCGCACGTGCTCGAAGGGCGTCGCCAATACGACGCAGGAGTATTGCCCTCGCGCGGCGAAAACGCCAATGCCCCCGAGATCACCTCCGCGTTCGGACTCAATCTGCAGCTGCAACGCGGGCTACTCACTGGATGGGCTGCTGGAATCGTCCTGGCCGGTATGGCATTCGGATCGATGGCCAAGAGCCTGCGGGATTCGATCGATACCAACCCGCTGTTGGCCCGTGCATTCCAGGCGCACGGTCTGGACAGCATCTTCGCCACCTTCAACCAGGTGCTCGCCATCGCGATCACCGCGTATGTGGTGTCGGCAATCGTCAGACTCGCCAAGGATGAACAGTCGGGTATCGCCGAGTCGGTGCTGGCGCGCGCGGTATCGCGTTGGAACTGGCTGTTGTCCGCTGTCGGAATGACCGCCCTGGGCAGCGCGCTGCTGATGACCATCGCCGGCTTCGGTGGCGGACTCGGCGCAGCGAGCACACTGCACAACCCGGATCTGGTGTGGCGTCTCACTCTCGCGGGGCTGGCGCAGATTCCGGCTCTATTGGTGGTGTGCGGTATCGCGGCCATCGCAGTTTCAGTGCGGCTGGCTGGTGGTGGCGTTCTCTGTGGGCATGCTCTACGCCGGGATCCTGCAGCTGCCGTCCTGGTTGGTGAAGCTCTCTCCGGTAATGCGTGTCAGTGCTCCCGCCGAGTACCCGTGGCTCACCATGTTTCTTCTTGCGGTGATCGGCTCCGGTTTGACTGCCGCCGCGGGCGATATATACCGGCGACGCGACGCTATTTGAGAAAGGAAAGTCCACGAAAACTGGTGTACAAGCATTTGTTTCGGGAATCATCGCCCTGGCGGTGTTCGGCGCGGCGCTCTTCTGGCCCGCTGGAACATTCCACTATTGGCAGGCCTGGGTCTTCCTCGCGATTTTCGTGATCAGCTCCACGGTCTCTTCGATCTACCTGGCGACTTCCAATCCTGAAGTGCTGCAGCGACGTTTACACGGCGGACCCATCGCGGAGACTCGCCCCGTACAGAAACTCGCGGTGACCGTGCTACTGAGCTCGTTCCTGGCACTTACCGTGGTGAGCGCCTTCGATCACCGGTTCGGCTGGTCTCATGTGCCGACCTGGCTGGTGATCGTCGGTGAAGTGCTGGTGATCGGCGGTTTGGGAGCGGCCACGTTGGTGGTGGCCCAGAACAACTACGCCGCCGCCGGCATCACCGTCGAATCCGGACAGACCGTGACCTCAACCGGGTTGTACGGCTTGGTCCGCCACCCCATGTACACCGGCTCGCTGGTGATGATGGTGGGTATCCCGCTGGCATTGGGGTCGTATTGGGGCCTACTCGCCGTCGCGCCGGCCGCCCCCTCGCTGGTGGTGCGCATCCTCGACGAGGAGAAGATGCTGCGCCACGATCTACAGGGCTACGACGAATGCACCGAGAAGGTGCGCAGCAGGCTGGTGCCACTGGTGTGGTGAGAAGGCGCCTCACGGCGCGTCAGAAGCCCGGGAAGTTCAGCTGTCCGATGATGGTCGCTGTAGCCGCTCTCTCCACACGTCCGTGGCCGTTGTGATGGATTGAGCCTGAACAACATCGACGCCAGGCTGCGATACCGGATCTCCTACTACGGACTCAAAGGGAACGTATCCCGTCCATATCCCGGTACAAGCATCTTCGGTGGGTTGCCCTGCCCGCACCTTCACACTGGCTATTTCCAACGGCAGTCGCAAGACATACGTGGCAGCGAGTTCTCGCTTGGTCGGCGGCCGCACTTCTGCCCATCGACCGGGCATGAGGCGATCGGAGATTATGCGGATGCAATCTAAGTGCTCATCCGCCGAGACCGGCTCGGCGTTGCCGAAAATCATTGCACAGCGATAATTTACCGTCGAATCGAACAGCGACTGCGCATAGACGAGACCATCGAAAATTGAGATCGTGGCGACGAGGTCCACACCCGCGTTGGCCGATTTGGTCAGACCTGAACCTGTGGACCCATGCATCAGAAGGAAGTCGCCGTCCTGTGCATACGCCATAGGGATCACCATCGGCTTACCGTCCGCGCGGACGAATCCGACATGCGCAATGGTCCCTGCGTCGAGAATCGCCAACAGATCGCCACGTTCGCGCCGTTGCAACCACTTGTAGCGGTGCACCAGAAGATCTGGGCTGTCAAGCAGTTGGCCATCGGCATTCGTCGTACTCACTGTCATGCCACTCATGGTGTCGTGAAGCCACGGTGTGACGACAGACCACATTCTTCGATTTCGACCAGTCCAGTGCGGGTGTGAAATGCTACGGGTGACCTGCGGCGGTGAGGTGTTGTCTTGACTCTGGATATCCCGATGAGCGTTGATCGCGCGTCTCGGGTGGGTATTAGGACACAGCTCGTCCAACAACTTCGGAGTGCGCTGGAATCGGGTCTGCTCAGCCCAGGATCGTCGGTACCGTCGAGCCGTGCCTTTGCGGCAGGATTGGGTGTCTCCAGAAGCACCGTCGTGGCGGCGCTTCAAGAACTTGAGGGTGAAGGCTGGATCGAGTCCTCACAGGGGGCCGGCACTGTTGTCTCACACCGCCCGCACCCCACGAATAGCACCGCGCACCGTCACGGCGAGTCTGCACTCTCAGCGGATGAAGACATCGAGATCGACATGCGCCCAGGAGATCTCAACCCCGACGATGTTTCGCGAGTCGGTTGGCGAGCGGCGTGGCGGTCTATCGAACCGTCCGCAACACCTCCCCCACCCTCGGGCAGCCCGGCGTTACGTGAAGCGCTGTCCGCCTACCTGCGATCCTCCCGCGGACTACCCTGCGACCCGCGGCAAATTGTGGTGTGCGCTGGAACTGCCGAAGCCCTAACCCTGCTCACACTTGCCTTCAAGTGGCAAGGCCGAGCGGTCGCCGTCGAAGACCCCGGCTACCCCGCAATACGACGGATCTTCCAGGCCCTGGGCGTGCAGTGGGTGCCGGTGGATGTCACCGACCCCGACCAGCTCCTGACGAGACTTCAATCCACCCAAACATCAATCCAGGCGGCGTATCTGACACCAAGCCATCAGTATCCGCTGGGTCACCGAATCAACCCCGACATGCGCGGCCATATCTTGCGTTGGGCGCATGGGGCAGACGTAATCCTCGTGGAGGACGACTACGACAGTGAGTTCCGGTTCGGGGTCTCCCCACTGCCCAGCCTGGCTGGCCTGGACACCGCCGCGAGCACGATCTATCTGGGAACGATGTCGAAAGTTCTAGACCCGGGCCTGCGGCTCAGTTATCTGCGTGTACCCACGCATCTGCTGGAACCCGTCCTTGAAACTCGCGACATGTTGGGCGCAACAGTGGCCGCCCCGGTCCAACAAGCCGTCACACACCTGCTCACCAGCGGTGAGCTGGCTCGTCACATTGCCCGCGTCCGCAAGCTGTACCAAGACCGTCGCGCAACCATGTTGCAATCGCTCGAGAAGGTCGCGGCCGTCACCCACGTCACTGGCACCGAGGCCGGGTTACACGTCTTGGCGTCACTGCGCCAAGACGTTTCAGCTTCAGCGACCGTAGAACAGGCCCGCGCCCGCGGCATCTACATCACCGATCTCGACGACTACCGGGCCCATCCCGATCCGCTGAACCCCGGACTAGTTCTCGGCTATGGACAGCTCAAACCGGCCGCAATCAGGCAGGCAGTGAGCCGATTGGCCACACTGCCTGCCTTACGGGAGGCCAACGGACGGTGATGTTTGGCGCGCTGCGATATCCAGTGCTCGCTTGAGCTCAGATCCAGACGCCCTTGCCGACGGCGACGACACCGCCCGCGCTGACATTGAATCGCTCGCGGTCGCGCTCGATGTCGACACCAACCTGTTCTCCGACACCGACAACCACGTTCTTGTCCAGAATCGCGTGCCGGACCACCGCGCCGCGGCCCACCCGCACGCCGGGCATCAGCACGCTGCCCTCGACAACGGCGCCGTCGTCGACGACGACATTCGAGGACAGCACCGAGTTGCGCACCGAGCCCGCCGAGATGATGCTCCCGGCACCCACCACCGACTCCTGCGCGGAACCGCCGTTGACGAACTTGGCGGGCGCCAGGTTCTCTGACTCGCCACGGATGGGCCAGCGCCGGTTGTAGAGGTTGAACACCGGGTGTACCGACACCAGGTCCATATGCGCGTCGTAGAACGCGTCGAGGGTCCCGACATCGCGCCAGTACGCGTGGTCGCGCTCGGTGGCGCCGGGCACCAGGTTGGTGTTGAAGTCGTAGACCGCGGCGCGCCCATCGGCCACCAGCCGGGGAATGATGTCGCCGCCCATATCGTGATCGGAATGGTCATCCTCGGCGTCGGCACGAATAACGTCGATGAGTTCCTTGGTGGTGAAGATGTAGTTCCCCATCGACACGAACGCCGCATCGGGATCATCCGGTGTGCCGGGGGGATTCGCAGGCTTCTCGATGAACTCGCGGATACGGCCGGTGTCGTCGGCATCGATGCAGCCGAAGGCGCTTGCCTCGGTGCGGGGCACCCGGATTCCCGCCACCGTCACTCCGGCGCCGCTGTCGATATGGAAGTCGAGCATCTGCTCGGGATCCATCCGGTACACGTGGTCCGCACCGAACACCACGATGTACTCGGGGTCCTCGTCGAAGATCAGGTTGAGCGACTGGTGGATGGCATCGGCACTGCCCGTGTACCAGCGCGGGCCGAGCCGCTGCTGGGCAGGAACAGGCGTGATGTACTCCCCCGCCAGACCCGACAGCCGCCAGTTCTGCGAGATGTGCCGGTCCAGCGAGTGTGACTTGTATTGGGTCAGAACGCAAATACGCAAGAATCGTGCGTTGACCAGGTTGCTCAGCACAAAGTCGATGAGCCGATAGGCACCGCCGAAGGGCACCGCCGGTTTCGCACGATCGGCGGTCAGCGGGTAAAGCCGCTTGCCTTCACCGCCGGCAAGCACGATCCCCAGAACGTGTGGCGATGCCCTCATGGCAATCAACCTATCGGCACTCGGCAGAAGCGGCCAGCGGTACACCCCCGGCGGGCCTGCGGTCGTCGGGGCCACCTACTACGGTCGTGGCATGACCGACCGTCTTCGCGCACGCGGCTCATCCCCGACGGAGGGTCTTCTCGCACTCGGCTCATCCCCGACGCGGGTGGCAATGATGACGCGGGAGTACCCACCCGAGGTGTACGGCGGGGCCGGGGTCCACGTCACCGAGTTGGTGGCTCAGCTGCGCACACTGTGCGATGTCGACGTGCACTGTATGGGCGCACCGCGCGACAGCGCCTTCGTGCATCGGCCCGACCCCGCATTGGACGGCGCCAACCCGGCCTTGACTACCCTGTCGGCCGATCTGGTGATGGCTGCCGCCGCCACCGGCTCAACCGTGGTGCATTCGCACACCTGGTACACGGGCATGGCAGGACATCTGGCCAAGCTGCTGTACGGCATCCCGCACGTGCTGACCGCGCATTCCCTGGAACCCCGCCGTCCGTGGAAGGCCGAACAACTCGGCGGCGGATACCGCGTGTCGTCGTGGGTGGAACACACCGCGATACACGCCGCTGACGCCGTCATCGCCGTCAGCAGCGGCATGCGCGAGGACATCATCGCAACCTATCCCGATCTGGATCCCAGCCGGATCCACGTGGTGCGCAACGGAATCGACACCACAACCTGGTACCCGGTTGATCCGGCCGAGGCGATCACGCAACCAGGATCGGTGCTCGCCGAACTCGGTGTGGATCTGGGGCGCCCGATTGTCGTGTTCGTCGGACGGATCACGCGGCAGAAGGGACTCGCGCACTTGGTAGCGGCCGCACACCGGTTCTCCCCCGAGGCGCAGCTGATCTTGTGCGCGGGCGAGCCGGACACCCCCGAGATCGCCGAGCAGGTCACCGGGGCCGTCACCGAGCTGGCGGCGGTGCGGCCCGGAGTGCACTGGATACGCGAGTTCCTACCGGCATCCAAACTGCGGGAAGTACTTTCCGCGGCAACGGTTTTTGTGTGCCCATCGATCTACGAACCGTTGGGCATCGTCAACCTTGAGGCGATGGCGTGCGGTACGGCGGTCGTGGCGTCTCGCGTCGGCGGGATACCCGAGGTGGTTGCCGACGGCGTCACCGGAACATTGGTGGCATACGAGAGCAGCGAAGCCGCGGCGTTCGAGGCAGGCCTCGCCGACGCCGTCAACGCATTAGTCGCAGACCCCACCCGCGCCACCAAGTTCGGCAACGCGGGCAGAGCGCGGTGTATCGAAGAGTTCTCGTGGGCGCACATCGCGGAGATGACGCTGCAGATCTATCAAAAAGTCTGCAGCTAGCACCCAAAGGCTGGGGCTAGCTGGTGACGTTCTTGAGTTCGTCGCCGAGTGCGGCGGCCTCATCGGGGGTCAGCTCGACCACCAGGCGACCGCCACCTTCCAGTGGCACGCGCATGACAATCCCGCGCCCCTCTTTCGTAGCCTCGAGAGGACCGTCGCCTGTTCGGGGCTTCATGGCCGCCATCGTGTGCTCCCTCCAAATTCCAGCCAAGGGTGTTCGGCATCTCCGACCATTGTTCCCTATCTGAGCTGCCGTTTCACTGGACCATTCTTCCCTATCGCGGACATCTGGGGACAGCAGACCCTCAACTGGACCTTCCGGAGGGGGCAGTATCGGCTCGCGGAACCCAGCAAGAACGCACGTGATCGTCCACCATCCCGGTGGCCTGCATCAGGGCATATGCCGTGGTAGGGCCCACAAAACGAAACCCCCGGCGTTTGAGTTCTTTGGCCATCGCCGTGCTCTCGTCGGTGACTGCCGGCACATCGGAAAGACGCTGCGGCCGGGCGCGGCGTTTCGGCGCAAACGACCACAGCAGGTCCGAAAGATCGGTGTCCAGATCGAGGACAGCGCGGGCATTGGATATCGCCGACTCGATCTTGGCGCGGTTTCGCACGATCTCGGCATCGGCCATCAGCCGCGCCACGTCTTTGTCGCCGTAGCGGGCGATTTGCTCGGGTATGAAGCCGTCGAACGCCCGGCGGAAGCCCTCGCGTTTGCGCAGGATGGTGATCCACGCCAGCCCGCTCTGGAAGGCCTCCAAGCACAGCCGCTCGAACAGCGCATCACGCCCGTGCAGCGGGCGTCCCCACTCGTTGTCGTGGTAGTCGGTGTACAACGTGGACCCGGCCGGATCCACGGCCCAGGAACAGCGTGCAGGTTCCTTACTCGGCATGTGCTTCGATGTTGACTCGGGCGCCCTGCACCTCGTCGAGCTCGGCGCGCAGTTCGTCGATCTGGCGGGCAAGCCGGTCCAGCACCCAATCGACCTCGCTGGCCTTGTACCCGCGAAACACCAGCGAAAACTTGACGGCGTCCACATCGGCACCCGTCACCGTTTCGGCGGGCAGGACGGTGGCGGTGGTGCCCGTGGGCAGCGGCGGCAACTCCTCGCCGCGACCGAACAGCGTCGCGCCCAGCACAAAGAGCACGGCGGCAACCGCGATGAGAACCAGCAGATACGTCAATGCGAACGTCACGACACCGATCTTGCCAGCGAGGTCCGACATCCGGGCCTAGCGTGGGGCCATGACCTCCTGGCAAGGGTTCACGCGGCAGGCTCCGAGGATCGCCGGCGTGTTCACCCGCCGCCACGACGCGACGCGCAATCTGTGCATCCTCTCGACGCTGCGGCGCAGCGGTGCCCCGCGGATCAGCCGCCAAGCTGGCGGACCTCGCCCGTGACCCCCGTTTCGAGCTGCACACGGCCACCACCGACACGCACATCAGCGAGGGCGATGCCAAGGTCTGGGGCACGGCGCACGATGAGCAGAATCTCGACCTGCACGCCGCGTTCGCCGAGCATCTCCATGCCACTATCGGATTCGATCTGCGCGGAAGACGGTTCGCGCCGTTCTACGTCGCCGACATCCAGGGCGCATCCGCGGTCCGGCTCGACGACAGCCACATGATCGTCACCGTGTGGTCGCCCACCGACGGTGAGCGCGAGATCCAGAAGAGCTGAGGGTCAGCGCAGGGTGTTCATCGGTGGGCGGTCCTCCAGCGACACCGTCGAGCTGCGCGGCGTGAAGCCGTCGCCATCGGCGAAGAACTGGGTGATGCCCACCCCGGAGTCCGGAATTCCGCAGCGCGAGAGCATGCTCGCCATCACCTGCCGACTCATCACCCCGAGTTCGACCAGCGGCCGATTGCGGTGACTGCGCACACCCAGATTGACCTGAGCGATGGCGTTGAGACCGAGACGGTCATAGGTGTCGATGAGCAGCCCGATCTCGACCCCATATCCGGGCGCGAAGGGCACCGAGGACAGCAGTTCACGAGTACCCGCGTATTCGCCGCCCAGTGGCTGCACCACGCAACTCAGCTCGGGCCGCAGCGCGGCGAGCATGGGGCGGGCCACCAGCTCGGTTACCCGGCCGCCACCGTTGGCGTCCTCGGACCCGCTCACCTTCAGCGGACGCCGATAGAAGCCCTTGACGAGGTGCACACCCTGCCCCAGCAAGAGGGGGCCGAGCAGATGCGGCACGAACATCGGGTCGGGGTCGATGAGGTCCGAGTCGACAAACGCGATCACGTCGCCCGTCGTCGCGGCCACCGAACGCCACAGCACCTCGCCCTTGCCCGGATTGGGCGGCACCTCGGGCAGCGCTTGCTCACGGCTGACGACGCGCGCACCCGCGGCCACCGCCCGGATCGCCGTGTCATCGGTGGAGCCCGAGTCGAGGACGATCAGCTCGTCCACCAGACCACCCAGCAGCGGGCTGATGGTGTCGACAACCGCGGCGACCGTCTCCTGCTCGTTGAGCGCGGGCAGCACCACCGACACGGTGCGGCCCTTCTTCGCAGCGACGAGCTGCTCGACGGTCCAATCGGGCCGGTTCCAGCTGTGGGTGTCCAGCCAGCTCGGGTCGATACCAACCACTCCGTCAAGTTGACGGGTCATGCCAACCCCCTCACTGTTCGCGCCGGAGGGCGGGTCCCGACGATGGAGCCCACCATTTCCAGCGTGCGGCGTGTGGGGCCGACTTCATGCACCCGGAACATGCGGGCACCGGCCGCTGCCGCCAGCGCGGTGGCGGCGAGAGTGCCCTCGAGTCGTTCCGTCAGTCCCACACCAAGAGTCTCCCCGATGAAATCCTTGTTGCTCAACGCCATCAACACGGGCCACCCGGTATTAACGAGATCGTTTACGTGGCGCAACAAAGTAAGCCCGTGGAAGGTGTTTTTGCCAAAGTCATGCGTCGGATCGATGAGGATCGAGTCCTTCGATACCCCCAGAGCCACCGCACGCTCGGCAGACGCGGTCACTTCCGCGATGACCGCCTGGACCACCCCGTCCACGTCAGCCCCATAGTTCACCCGGAAGGGCCGGGTGCGTGGCACCGCACCACCGGTATGCGAGCACACCAGTCCGGCGCCGTGGGCGGCGGCCACCGCGGGTAGCTCGGAGTCGACTCCCGCCCAGGTGTCGTTGATCAAGTCGGCGCCCGCCGCACAGGCCTTTTCCGCGACCTCGGCGCGCCAGGTGTCAACGCTGATCAGCAGGTCGGGGTGAGCATCGCGCACCCAATCGATGAAGGGCACCACGCGCGCGATCTCCGCCTCGGCGTCGACGGTCTCGCCCGGGCCCGCCTTGACGCCACCGATATCGACCACATCGGCGCCGTCGGCCACCGCTTTGTGCACGGCGGCCTGGGCGGCCTCGTCGGTGAAGGTGGCGCCGCGGTCGTAGAAGGAGTCCGGTGTGCGGTTGACGATCGCCATGATGAGGGCACGATCGGTGCGGACCTGTCGTCCACAAAACGTCTCGCGCACACCCTCATTGTGCAGGCCAAGGCCACTGCGGCTGCGCCGAGTGTGAAACCTGGGCGAGATTTCCCGCGATTTCCCGCCTACGTTTCACATTCGGCGAACGAAATGACTTGCGGGCCTGAGCAGTATGGGCACATGGGCGAGAATCGATTCCTGGTCAGCGGCTCTTCGGGCCAGCTCGGGGAGGCGCTGGTCCGCACGCTGAGCAGGCGCGGCGCCGACCGCGCGGTCGTCAGCGAGGCGATGGCCGGGGTGACATCGGTGCTGCACACCCGGGCCGACGTCGTCGTGACCAACATCGAGGGCACGCTCGCCCTCCTGGAAGAGTCCGTCGCCACGGGCGTGACCAGCTTTGTCTACACCAACACCACCAGCGCATTTGGGCATGCCTTGGTCGGCGCAGGCGAGGCCGCCTGGATCACCGAGGACGTAACACCGGTACCCAAGAACATCTATGGCGCCACCAAAACAGCCGCGGAAGACATCGCGCATGTGGTGCACCAGGACAGCGGCTTGCCGGTCATCGTGCTGCGCACCTCACGCTTCTTTCCCGAACAAGACGACAGCGACGCGATGCGGGCGCGTTACCCGGACGCGAATGCGAAGGCCAACGAATACCTCTATCGGCGGGTGGATCTGGCCGATGTTGTCGACGCACACCTGCTGGCGGCCGATCGCGCCCCCGCCATCGGCTGGGCCTCGTACGTCGTGTCGGTGACGACGCCGTTCTGCCCCGCCGATGCCGCGCAGTTACGCACCAACGCTCCCGGCATGGTGGCACGGCACTTCCCCGAGCAACCCGACCTGTACGCGGCGCGTGGCTGGTCCATGTTTCCGGCGATCGATCGCGTCTACGTCAACACCAAGCCACGCGACGAACTCGGCTGGCGCCCACGCTATGACTACCGACACGTACTCAATTGCCTTGCCGCCGAAGCTGATTTCGCAGTCCGTTGGAGCGCCAGATCGGTTCGAAGGGTTACCACGACGAGCCGACCGGCGTGTACACCACGAGCTAACCGGCGGCCGAGATCTCCACGTATCTGATGAGAAAGGCCTTCTCGTCAAGCCGCTTGCGCCGCATCCAGCTGGTCACCTCTGCATTGCATTTACTCGCGTTGCAGGACGCACAGGCGGGCACAACATTGGAGCGGGTATAGCGGCCCCCGCGCGAGATCGCTTGCACGCAGTCGCGCTGCAGCGCGGTTCCCGTTGCGCCGCAGTAGGCGCAACCGCCCCACGCCTCCACCAGAGTCGACCACTGCTCATCGGTGAGGTCGTTGTCGGCAAGCTTCACCCGACGCTGACGGCGCCGCGACGCGCGCACCCGACGGCTGACTCCCACCGTGAAACAGTAACTCCTCGAGCACCTATCCCTTGGGACGTTGCCCGGAGGCGAGCTCGGCGGTGTACTCCGGATAGAACGGCACGTAACCCTCCCTGCGACCGGCCAACACATACAGCGGATCGGTCACGGCGTCGCCGTACGCCTCATTGCGCAGCTCCACCTTGCGACTTTTGAAGGTCACGGTGTGCTCAAGGCTGTCCACGATCCTGACGAACAGCGGCAGCGCATACCCCGGCAGGCTCTTGAAGGCCAACTGGCCCAGCCTTTCCGGATCGAACGCCGCCTCGCCGCGGAGCTTGACGGCGGCCATCCCGGCACGGCCGTCGCAGCCCGGTACCTCGACACCGAAAACCGTCGACTCCTCGATCGCATCATCCTGGTCCAGCGCCGCCTCAACTTCGGTGGTGGCGACATTTTCGCTCTTCCACCGGAAGGTGTCACCCAGCCGATCACCGAATGCGGCATGACGCCACCCCAGATCCCGCAGCAAATCGCCGGTATTGAACCAGACGTCACCCTTCTTGAAGGCGTTGCGCACCAACTTCTTTTCGGTTGCCTTCGCATCGGTGTAGCCATCGAAGGGTGCCAGCGATGTCACCTTGCTCAACAACAGACCCTGCTCACCCGTACCGACCTTGGTCAGAAAGCCTTTCGCGTTGCGGGCGGGTTCGCCGGTTTCCACGTCGTACTTGACGAAGGCGATCGGAGAGGGGCAGATGCCCACCGTGCGATCGATGTTCAGCACGTTGATGAATCCGGTGTTGGCCTCACTGGCCGAATACAATTCGCTGATCTGCCGGACCCCGAACCGTCGGCTGAACTCACCCCACAGCTCCGCCCGCAGGCCGTTGCCCACCATCACGCGAACCTTGTGGTGACGATCAACGGGTTTGGGCGCCTGGTTGAGCAGGTAGCGGCAGAGCTCCCCGATGTAGATGAAGCCTGTCGCGCGGCTGGCGATGAGCTCATCCCAGAAACGTGAGGCCGAGAACGACCGGCCGATGGCCAAGGTCGCGCCGGTGGTCAGCGTGGAGCCGACGGCCACCGTGAGCGCGCTGTTGTGATAGAGCGGCAGACAGCTGAAGAAGACTTCGGAGGGGCGCAATCGCAGTGTCACGCTGCCGAATCCGGCGGCGGCACGCAGGTATCGGTAGTGCGTCATCACACTCGCCTTGGGCAGCCCAGTGGTCCCGGAGGTACAGATGTACAGGGCTTTGTCACTCGCCCGCACCTCGGCGGTGGCCTGCGGATCCGCCGCCGAGGCACCCTGCGCCAACGCGTCGAATTCGTCGACGGTGAACAGCGCGGCGACCCGCACGCCGCAGTCCCGCACCGCGGGAACGAATTCGGAGTCAGCGAGCAGAACCTTGGCATCGAGCAAGCCGATGCTGTGCGCCAGCACGTTATCGCGCTGGTTGAAATTGAGCATGCCGGCCACCGCACCCAGCTTCACGGTCGCCAACATCAGCAGGACGACCTCCGGCGAGTTGCGCAGCAGGAGGCCGACAACATCACCGCGACGCACACCGTGGGCCCCCAGCGTGGCCGCATACCGGTTGGCCATCTGGGTTGGCTTCCCGGTAGGTGATGTCCCTGCCCTCGAACCGCAGGAACACCCGGTTGGCATGCTTGGCAGCGCTCTCGGCGAAGACGCTGCCAATTGAGGTGCGAGCGCCCGGCGTCGCCCTGGCGGCACCGAGCAGACCCCGCACGATAATCGGCAGATCTGGTAGCAGAGCAGGCAACCTGGCCAACACGTCGGCCAGTTCCACCCGTTCGCGGGCTGCAGGAGGAATGTCTTCGCGCACCACCATGTGCCTCCGAGTTCACCGGACCACCGTGTCCGGGCCTATCGAATCGTTGACGAATGATGCGAGTACGTCAAGCACTCAGATAGTCGCGCTGCCCTTTGGGCGCTGACCGCCGGCCACCTCGGACGGGTACTCGGGATAGAACGGGACATATCCCTCCTCACGACCGGCCAGCACATACAGCGGATCGGTCACGGTCTCGCCGTAAGCCTGCTCACGCAGTTCCACCTTGCGGCTCTTGAAGGTGGTGGTGTGCTCCAGCGTGTCCACGATTCGAATGAACAGCGGCAGCGCATAGGCAGGCAGACTCTGATACACGATGTCGCCCAGCGCCTTGGGATCGAGTTCCACGCCGTCATGCAGTTTGATGGCGGCCATTCCCGCGCGCCCATCGGTTCCCGGCACCTGCACGCCGAACACCGTCGATTCCTCGATCGCCTCGTTGTGATCGATCGCGGCCTCCACCTCCGTGGTGGCGACGTTCTCGCCCTTCCACCGGAAGGTATCGCCAAGCCGGTCCCCGAACGCAGCGTGACCCCAACCGAGGTTGCGCATCAAATCGCCAGTATTGAACCAGGTATCGCCCTTCTTGAAGGCATCGTGCACCAGCTTTTTCTCCGAAGCAGTCGGGTCGGTGTACCCGTCGAACGGCGACATGCTGGTGACCTTGCTCAGCAGTAGACCCGCCTCGCCGGCACCGACCTTGGTCAGGTACCCCTTGTCGTTGCGCAGCGGTTCGCCCGTCTCGATGTCGTACTTGACGTAAGCCAGCGGGTACGGGCAGATGCCCACGGTGCGATCGATGTTGAGCGCGTTGACGAATGCGGTGTTCGACTCGCTGGCCGAATAGAACTCGCACACCCGCTTGATGCCGAACCGTCGAGTGAACTCGCCCCACAGCTCGGGCCGCAGCCCGTTGCCGATGATGACGCGCACCTTGTGCTGGCGATCGGTGGGCTTGGGCGGCTGGTTGAGCAGGTACCGGCACAGCTCACCGATGTAGATGAAAGCTGTTGCGCGGCTGGCGATGACCTCATCCCAGAACCGGGATACCGAGAACGAGCGGCCAATGGCCAGGGTGGCTCCCGCATTGATGGTCGTCGACACCGCGAGGGTCAGCGCGTTGTTGTGGTAGAGCGGAAGGCAGCTGTACAGCACGTCACTGGACCGGAGCCGCAAAGCCAGGCTCCCAATGCCGTACATACCGCGCAGCCACCGGTAATGCGTCATCACGCTGGCTTTCGGCAGTCCGGTGGTTCCCGAGGTAAAGATGTAGAACGCCCGGTCCTTGGCCAGCACCGCTTCGGTGGCACTGGGGTTGGTGGTGGGTGCCAACACCGACATCCGGTCGAGCTCGTCAGCGGTCAACTGCGAGACCACGTTGACGCCCGATTCCCCGATGGCGTCCACGAATTCCGCGTCGGTGACAAGCATCTTGGAATCAAGCAGGCCGATGCTGTGCGCCAGGACATGGCCGCGCTGGTTGTAGTTGAGCATGCCCGCGATGGCGCCCAGCTTCACCGTGGCCAACATGAGCAGCACGGTCTGCGGCGAGTTGCGCAGCATGATGCCGACGACATCACCGCGGCCGACACCGTGCGAGGCCAGGGTCGCCGCATACCGGTTGGCAGTGGCGTTGGCCTGCGCGTAGGTGATGTCGTTGCCCTCGAAGCGCAGGAACACCTTGTCGGCGTGCTTGGCGGCACGGTCGGCGAACACGGCGCCGATCGAAAGGCGCCCGTTGGGGTTGGCCTTGATGCCGCCGAGGACTCCACCCGCCATGATCGGCAGGTCGAGCGCCAGCGAGGGAAGCTGTGCGAGCACCTCGGTCAGCCGCACCCGGTTACGGGCGGTGGACGGAATGGTGCTGCTTGCGGACATCTGGTTCTCCCTGTTGTCGGTCTTCCCGCTAGCGGGTCATCCCTGTTCTTACCGCCCAGTAGGCAATGGCTCACCGCATTGTTGACGAACGGTCAGGCCCCGTCAATCCGTTGGTTGACATGCGTCGAGGGCGGCGGCGATATCGGTGTGCACCAACAGCCGGTCCCGGGCAGGGGCTGCCACGTAACCCTTGTCCTGCACTTCGTCGAGCCAGCGCAGCAGCCCGGTGTAGTGTCCGTCGGGGTCCAGGAGCACCACCGGCTTCTGGTGTAGTCCCAGGTAGCCGGCGGTCCACGTCTCAAAAACCTCCTCGAGAGTGCCGATCCCGCCCGGCAGGGTGATGAAGGCGTCGGACCGGTCCTCCATGATCTGCTTGCGTTCGCGCATGGTGGTGGTGACGATGAGTTCATCGGCGTCGGTATCGGCGACCTCGCGGTGCACCAACGTCTTGGGAATGACGCCGATGGTGCGTCCACCGGCGGCCCGCGCGGCCTGAGCTATCGCGCCCATCGCCGAGACGTTGCCTCCCCCCGACACCAAGGTCCATCCGCGTTCGGCGATGGCGGTGCCCAGACGAGTGGCCAGATCCAGCAGTTCGGGGTGCCGCGGCCCGGAAGCGCAGTACACACAGACCGACCAGCTCATGATCGTGCCCCGTTTCCGTTCGCCGCCGAGGTGAGAATGATCTCCACGGCCTCCTCGACGCTATCGGTCACCGAGAGCAGCGCTAAGTCCCGCTCGCCGATCTTTCCGGCGGGCACCAGCGTCTCGCGGACCCAGTCGATCAACCCCGACCAGTACTCGGTGCCCAGCAGGATGATCGGGAAGCGTGTGACCTTCCGGGTCTGCACCAAGGTGAGCGCCTCGAAGAGTTCGTCGAGAGTGCCGAACCCGCCCGGCAGACACACGAACGCCTGCGCGTACTTGACGAACATGGTCTTGCGGACGAAGAAGTAGCGGAAGTTGATGCCCAGGTCCACCCATTCGTTGAGGCTCTGTTCGAACGGCAGCTCGATGCCCAGGCCCACCGAGTAGCCCGACTCACTGGCGCCACGGTTGGCGGCCTCCATGGCACCGGGTCCGCCTCCGGTGATGACGGCGTATCCGGCCTCGGCCAGAGCGACGCCCAACTCGCGGCCGAGCCGATACTCCGCTGAATCTTGTTTCGTCCTGGCCGACCCAAAAACCGTTACCGCCTTGGGAGTTTCGGCAAGCGCGTCGAATCCCTCGACGAACTCGCTCTGGATGCGCAGCACCCGCCACTGGTCCGTGTGCGTCCAGCCGCCTGTTTCGTGGCTCTCCAACAAGCGTTGGTCGGCGGTGGTGTTCTCGCAACGGTCGCGGCGCAGTCGAACTGGCCCGTGCAGTTGGGTTTGGGGGTGATCAGGCACGTTGCCAGCCTAAGGGCAGGCGGCAACTCACTTTTCTCGGGACAGCTCGCTCAACAGAGCCAACGTGCGCGCCTCATCCTGACGTCCGCCGAGTTCCGTATGACTGGCGAAGACCTCGGTGGCCCCGGCGTCGAAGTACCGCTGCAGCCCTGCGGCAACATGCTTCTCGTCGCCGATGATGGCCACCTCGCCCGCGTGCTGAACACCTTCGGCGTCAAGCACTTTCCGGTATGACGGGATGCTCTCGTAGAACGCCATGTCTTCGATCGCGAGCGCACGGACCCGTTCCGGATCGGAGGTGACGACAACCGCGACGCCGGCGATCACTCGCGGACGCGGACGCCCAGCCCGTTCGGCGGCCCCGTCGATGACGGGCACGATCTCCTCACTGAGCGCCCGTGGTCCCGCGTGCAGCGGAATCGTGCCGTCGGCGAGCTCGCCGGTGGCACGCAGTGCCTGCGGCGCCATGGCCGCCACCACGAGGGGGATATTTTCGCCGCCGGGCTGCGAGGTCGTGAATTTCAGTGCGACCGTGAGGGTCTCACCGTGAAACTCCGCGGTGCCACCGTCCAGCAGTTGCCGGAGCGCGGTGAGGTACTCACGCAGACGGAGTATCGGTTTGTCCACCTGCAGGCCGTAGCTCGGACCCTCGATCACCGGCGCACCCAGCCCCAGCCCCAGCTGGAATCTCCCGTGGGTGGCGGCCTGCGCGGTCTGCGCCGCCGCCGATACCTCGATGGGATGGCGCGGATTGATGGGGACGACCGAAACCCCCAGGGTGCGGAGTTTTTCCGGGGATATCGCTTGACCCACCACTGCGGCCATCGTGATCGCGTCGTAGTGATACATCTGCCCGAGCCACAACGTGCCAACCCCGGCGTCGGTGACGCGGCGCCCGTGCGCGATGAAGGCGTCGACCAGGTTGGTATCGCTCTGCACACTAAGAGGTCGGCCGATCGCCACTCCGAGCTTCACCTGTCGGCCAACCTCGCGCGTTCAGGCGGCTATTCCCGCTCGGGTCGCGGCAGCGCGAAGGCCAGTACAATCGCCAGAATCGGCACGAAGCAAAGTGTCGTCAGTACCGCCTCGGGGCCGTGGTGGTCAGCCAGAATTCCCAGTACCGGAACGAAGAGTCCACCGATGCTGACGGCCAGCCCCAGCGTCACCCCCGCGGCTGTGCCCGGACGCGTCGGCAGATAGTCCTGACCGAGTTTGACCAACACCGCGAACGGGATGTTGACGGCGATTCCGGCGACAGCAGCCAGCGCCAGCGCCAGCCAGGATTGCGGGCAGACTCGCAGCGCGACGAACGCCGGGATCGCGACGATGCTGCCGATCCGAATGGTGGCGATCATGCCGATGCGATCGCTGATCCGGCCGCCAAGCAGCGTGCCGATCACTCCGCCACCCAGGAACATCGCCAACCCCAGGCCACCGATCGCCGCGGAGGCACCCAGGTGATCGATCAGGTACAGCGCGATGAAGGTGTTCATGCCGAAGTAGCTGGCCGAGCGCACCACCTCCACGCCGACGAGGACGGAGAATGCGCCCCATCGATCGCACCCCGTCAGCTGTCGCTGCGCGCTGGTCGCGGAACCCTGCCGCAGCTGATAGCGCCACAGCACGAATCCCATGATCACGGCGGGTGGGATGAACCACGCCGTGGCACCCAGCCCGCGGGACACCAGTGCGGGTGTCACCAGCGCGGGAGCCAGGAAGAAGCCGACACTCCCTCCGGCGGCGAACAAACTCATCGCCGTGGCGCCGTCCCCCGCGTCGCGCCGGGCGTCGCGTCCGGCGGCGGGATGGAAGGCGGCCACACCGAGGCCCGAGATGAGCAGCATGGCCCAGACGAGCCAGTAGCCGGGCACCAGTCCGGCCAGACCCGCGCCGATACCGGCGGCGGCCAGACCCGCAGGTGCCATCCACAGCAGCTTCCACCGATCCGCGATGAGCCCGAGCAGTGGTTGAGGCAGCGCGCTCCCCAGTGTCGCGGCGAGCGCCAGGCCGGAGGCAGCCGCGTAGCTGTAGTGCCGTTCCAGCACGAAGAACGGGATCGCCGCGGGCACCAGACCCTGGTAGAAGTCGTCGACAGCATGTGCGATTACCCAGTACTGCATGCGATTCCACGCCGATGAAGGTGGCCTCGGCCCGGCCTCGCTGGTCAGCTGTCGGTCATTCGCCAAGTCGGTCATGGCTGACGAGATTATGGATTTCTCAAGACGCGAGCTTCCGATAAAATGCCATCTTATGTTGATTAGCCGCCATCTCACCGGAGTGATGTCGGTGAGCGGCGGGCAACGCATCAACCGCCACTGGCACGAGGTGCATCAGATTGTGTATCCCGCCTCTGGCGTGATCGCCGTGACGACGGACGACGGCACCTGGATCGCACCCCCGAACCGCGCACTGTGGATACCGGCCGGCGCCGGTCACGAGCATCGCTTCTACGGCCCCACCGAGTTTCATTCCGTGGCCTTCGACCCCCAGAAGTACGTGGTAGAGCTGACAACCCCGACCGTGATCGCGGTATCCCCCCTGCTGCGTGAGCTGATCATGACCTGCTCAGTTCCCGGCGACCTACCCGACGATGAGGTCACGCGATTGAATGTCGTTCTCGTCGACCAACTGCGGCGCAGCCCGGAGCAGGCACTGAAGCTGCCCACGCCGCGCGATCAACGTCTGGCCGAGGCGTGTGCGCTGGTGGAGGACGACCTGACGCAGGTATGGACAGTGGCCGAGCTTGGCCGGCGCGTGGGTGCCAGCGAGCGCACGCTGACCAGGCTATTCCGCACCGACATGGGTATGACGTATCCGCAGTGGCGCACCCAGATCCGGCTTCATCACGCGTTACGGCTGCTCGCGGAGGATCGGCCCGTCACCTATGTGGCGCATCAATGTGGTTGGGCCACACCGAGCGCGTTCATCGACGTGTACCGGCGCACCCTCGGTCAGACGCCGGGGACCTACGCCGCACCCGTCACGCGCTGAGGTAACGCCGGAGCACCTCGGTGACATCGGTGATCTGCTGTACCGGAACGTGTTCACCGCGGGTGTGCGCGAGGTTAGGGTCACCCGGCCCGTAATTGACCGCGGCGATCCCGCGCGCCGCGAACCGGGAGACATCGGTCCATCCGTACTTGGCACGTACCACTCCCCCTGCCGCGCCGACTAACTCGGCGGCGGCGGGGCGGTCAAGGCCCGGCAGCGCCCCAGCGGCGGAGTCCGTGAGTTCGATCTCGACCTCGAGCCCGTCGAACACCTCGCGCACATGCGCGAGCGCCTGCTCGGGGCTGCGGTCGGGGGCGAACCGGAAGTTGACGGTGACCGCTGCGGCGTCCGGGATGACGTTCCCGGCAACACCCCCGTCGATCCGCACAGCGGACAGCCCTTCCCGGTATTCGCACCCGTCGATGTCGACGATGCGTGCGCGGTAGGCCGCGAGTCTGTCCAGGACGGCACTGAGCTTGTGAATAGCGTTGTCCCCCAGCCAGGATCGCGCAGAATGCGCGCGGGTACCGTCGGCACGGATCACGACACGCAAGGTGCCCTGGCAGCCCGCCTCGATGAGACCGGCGGTGGGCTCACCCAGGATGGCAAGATCGGCGTCGAGCCATTGAGGCAGTTCACGCTCGATGCGGCCCAGCCCATTGGCCGAGGACTCAATCTCCTCGCAGTCGTAGAACACCAGTGTCAGATCGACGCGAGGTATCACGGTGGCAGCCAGGTGCAGGAAGACGGCATCCCCGGACTTCATGTCCACGGTGCCGCAGCCAAACAGAATGTCGCCGCCCTCTCCCCGTTCCCAATGGCTGGGCACGTTGTCGGCGGCGGGCACGGTGTCCAGATGTCCGGCCAACATCACCCGGGTCTTGTGGCCGTGATTGGTGCGGGCCAGCACCGCGTTGCCGTTGCGGATGACCTCGAATCCCCTGGTCTGTTCCCGCAGGGCAACCTCGACAGCGTCCGCGATAATCGCCTCATGCCGCGACTCGCTGGGTATGTCCACCAGGGCAGCCGTCAGCGCCACCGGGTCACCAGCGAGTTCAAGCGCCACCGACTCAGGCTAGCGTGTACGGCGTGAGCGGAGCAGTAGCACTTGGCCTGGCGACCATCGCGGCGGACGGATCGGTACTGGATACCTGGTTCCCGGCGCCCGAGTTGACCGATGCACCCGGCGCCCCGGGAACCGAGCGGATCTCTGCGGCAGACGCACCTGCCGAGCTGTCGGCACTGGCCGGGTCAGACCCCGAGCGTGGTGTGGAGAAGGTATTGGTGCGCACCACCATTGGCTCGCTCGCGGACAAGCCCGCGGACGCCTATGACGCCTACCTGCGCCTGCACCTGTTGTCGCACCGGCTGGTCCAGCCACACGGCGCCAACACCGATGGACTGTTCGGCGTGCTCACCAATGTGGTGTGGACAAACTACGGCCCGTGCGCCGTCGAAGGATTCGAGACGGTGCGCGCCAAGCTGCGCGCACGCGGAGTGGTGACGGTGTTCGGCATCGACAAGTTCCCCCGCATGGTCGACTACGTGGTGCCCACTGGCGTGCGTATCGCCGACGCCGACCGAGTGCGTCTGGGTGCGCACCTGGCCCCCGGTACGACCGTCATGCACGAGGGCTTTGTGAACTTCAACGCCGGCACCCTGGGCGCCTCGATGGTCGAGGGCCGCATCTCGGCCGGTGTCGTCGTGGGCGACGGCTCCGACATCGGTGGCGGCGCGTCGATCATGGGCACCCTGTCCGGCGGTGGCAGCCAGGTGATCTCCGTGGGCCAGCGCTCGCTGCTGGGCGCTAACTCCGGTGTGGGCATCAGCCTGGGCGATGACTGCATCGTCGAGGCCGGGCTGTACGTCACGGCGGGCACCAAGGTCGCCACGCCCGATGGCAAGACCATCAAGGCGCTGGAGCTATCGGGCGCCAACAATCTGCTGTTCCGGCGCAATTCGCAGACCGGTGCGGTCGAGGTGGTGTCGCGCGACGGTAGCGCGTTCGAGCTCAACGCCGCCCTGCACGCCAACTAGTTCTGGCGCCAGGCGTACAGATCGCGCAGTAGCGCGATCTCCGCGCCGTGATGAATCAGCTCGCGATTGATGTGCAGGACGAGTGTTGCGAAGGACCGGTGGCCCCATGGCCCCTCGGCCGGGCCGCAGGGGGCCAGGAGTCCGGCCTCGTCCTTGCTCATGATGCCCTCGCGCCACGCTGCGTAAAAACCGTCGAGTCGCTCCAGGGCATCGGCAGCCGTGACCGGGTAGTCGTAGGTCAGGTAATCGACGGGCGGGCCCCCAAAATGGCTGGCGACGCGTGCGCCCAGCACACCCACCAGGATGTGGCCGAGCCGCCAGGCGATCGTGGTCACCGGCGCCGGATCCGGTGGCGGGGCGGCGAATTCGATGACGAAATCGCCGGAACCTCCTACCAGAGGCGCCTTCGAGGTGCTGCGGGGACGCAGGCTCCAGCAGTCGCGCACCGGCTCCCAGAAATACTCGTCGTCATTCGGGCCGTCCAGCCGCGGGCGCAGCTGGGTTGTCCAGTGCAATTCGATCTGGTCTACGAGTTCCTCGGTCCAGTCCATGTGATCAGCTCCTTCTTGAGGACCTTCCCCATCGCGTTTCGGGGTAGCGCATCCACTCGCCGTACCTCACGCGGGCGTTTGTGAACGGACAGCTGTTGCGCCACATACGCGATGACGTCACTCTCCACCACGTCACCGACAACGTAGGCGACGATGCGTTGCCCCAGGTCTTCGTCGGGAGCACCCACCACCGCGGCTTCCGCAATCCCGGGGTGCCCCAGCAGCACGGTTTCGATTTCACCGGCACCTATGCGGTAACCACCCGATTTGATCAGGTCGACCGATTCGCGTCCGACGATGCGGTGCATTCCGTCGCTGTCGACGACGGCGACATCACCGGTGCGGTACCAGCCGTCCTCGGTGAGCACGTCGGCCGTCTTCTCCGGCAGATTCAGGTATCCACTGAACAATGTCGGTCCCTGAACTTGCAGCTGGCCGACGGCTTCCCCGTCGTGTGGGGTGGCGGTGCCGTCCTCGTTCAGCAGCCGAGTTCGCACACCGGTCAACGGGTGACCGACCCATCCGGCGCGGCGCTCACCATCGGCACGCGTGGACAGCGTGATGACGGTTTCGGTGGCCCCGTAGCGTTCGATGGGGGCATGGCCGGTAAGCCGGCGCAGCCCGTCGAAAACCGGCACCGGCAGTGGCGCGCTCCCCGACACCAGTAGCCGCGCCGAAGACAGTGCACGCGCGCAGGATTCGTCGGCCACCACCCGTGACCACACCGTCGGCACACCGAAGTACATCGTGCCTGGTGTAGCCGCGTAGGTCTCGGGTGTCGGTTTGACGGTGTGCACGAACCGATTTCCCACGCGCAGTGATCCAAGCAGGCCGAGCACCAGCCCGTGCACGTGAAACAGTGGAAGTCCATGCACCAGAACATCATCGGGTGTCCACGCCCACGCATCCACCAGACCGTCGAGGCTGGCCGCCACCGCGCGCCGGCTCAGCTGCACCCCCTTCGGCGCACCGGTTGTCCCCGAGGTGTAGACAATGAACGCCGTCGACTCCGGTCGCGGTTCGGAGTACTGATGCCACGACCGCGAATACCGCCGCACCGGTACATGCGGTAATCCGTCCGGCTCGTCTGGCGATTCGCCCAGCCACGCGATCGCCCCGCTGTCCGTGAGTATGTGGCGTCGTTCCGCCACTCCGACGTCTGCCGGTACCGGCACTATCGGGACCCCTGCAATGAGCCCGGCGATCACCGCCAGGACCGTATCGATACTCGGGCGAGCGAGCACCGCGACGGGACCCGAAGCACCGCCAATGCGTTCGGCCGCTGCCGTCGCCGCGCCGACCAGGTCGCCGCGGCCCCAGCTGTCCTCGCCGATACGAACCGCGTCCGCGAGATCGGGCGACTTGGGGTGAAGGGACGTCAGCAGCATGACGCCAGCCTAAAGCTAGCCTCCCGAGACCAGCGCGCGCAGGAAGAAGGTCATGTTGGCGGGCCGCTCGGCGATGCGCCGCACAAAGTATCCGTACCACTCCTCGCCAAAGGGCACATACACGCGCACATGGTGTCCCGCGCCGGAAAGACGGCGCTGTTCGGCGTCACGAATCCCATAGAGCATCTGGTACTCGTAATCGCCCGGACCCCGGCCCGTCTCGCGCGCCATCAGACTCGCGGCATCGATGATGGCGGGATCGTGTGAGGCCACCATCGGGTACCCGTCGCCCTCCATCAAGACACGTAGACAGCGCAAGTAGGCGACATCGACGTCCTCCGGATCTCGGTGCGCGACTGACTCGGGCTCGTCGTAGGCCCCCTTGCACAATCGAATGCGTGAGCCTTTGCCGGACAAGTTTGCACAGTCGGCGTACGTGCGTTTCAGGTAGGCCTGCAGCACGGTACCCAGCCACGGAAAGTCGGCACGCAACTCGCGCACGATGCTCAGGGTCGAATCCGTGGTCGTGTGGTCCTCGGCATCGACGGTAACCCACACCCCGGCCTGATCGGCCTTGGCGCACAACAGCTGTGCATTCTCCAGGGCTATCTGTTCCCCGTCGCGCGGCAGCGCCTGACCCAACGCGGAGAGTTTCAGCGAGATTTCCAGCGGGCGCACGCCGGTGTGCACGGTGTCGCTGCGCCGCGCCAGCGCGTCCAGCAGGGACAGGTAGGCCGACACGGTACGGGTGGCCTGCCCGATATCGGTGGTGTCCTCACCGAGGTAGTCAATCGAGATGAACCGCCCGGAATCGAGCAGCGCGGTACTGGCGGCGAGTACATCGTCCTGAGATTCACCGGGCACGAAACGACGCACCACCTGTCGCGTCAACGGCATCCGTTCGGCAGCGTGTCGCAGCCGCGCCGACCTACTGGCCGCCAAGATGGCGGGCCTGGCTGTTTTGCCGAACCACTCAGCCATCCTCAGGCTCCCCGGCTGCTGGTCTTCGCGCAGGCGGCTCATCCATGTGCGGGTATTGATAATCCGTCGGAGCGTCGAATGTTTCCTTGATGGATCGCGGCAGCAGCCAGCGCTGCAGATTGAGCGGCGATCCAGCCTTGTCGTTGGTGCCCGACGCCCGGCCACCACCGAAGGGCTGTTGGCCGACGACGGCACCAGTGGGCTTGTCATTGATGTAGAAGTTTCCGGCCGCGAATCGAAGCCGGTCACTGGCCGCCTGAACAGCCTGACGGTCGTCGGCGATCACGGCACCGGTAAGCGCGTAGCGGGAGCCGGTGTCAACGACGTCGAGAATGCGCTCATAGTCGCCGTCGGGATAAACGTGCACCGCCAGGATCGGGCCGAAGTACTCAGTGGAGAACGCCTCGTCGGTCGGGTCATTCGAGAGCAGCACGGTGGGGCGGACAAAATATCCTTCGCTATCGTCGTATTCGCCTCCCGCCGCGATCGCCACCCCGGCGCTCTTGGCACGATCGATCGCGGCCGCGTTGCGCTTGAATGACTTCTCGTCAATGACGGCACCACCGAAGTTCGAGAGGTCTGTGACGTCCCCGTAGGCCAGCCCGGATGCCGCATCAAGGAACTCATCGCCCATCTGATCCCACACCGACCGGGCCACAAAGGCGCGGGAGGCCGCGGAACACTTCTGTCCCTGGTAGTCGAAGGCTCCGCGAATAAGCGCCGTACGCAACACGTCCGGACGCGCGGAGGTGTGCGCGACGACGAAGTCCTTGCCTCCGGTCTCGCCGACAAGCCGAGGGTAGGTGTTGTAGCTGTCGATGTTGGCACCGACTTCGCGCCATAGATGCTGAAACGTCCGGGTGGAGCCGGTGAAATGAATACCCGCCAAGCGCGGATCGGCGAGCGCCACATCGGATACCGCGATCCCGTCTCCGTTGAGCAGGTTGATGACCCCGGGCGGCAATCCGGCGGCCTCCAGCAGCTCCAGGGTGAAATGCGCGGCGAAGGACTGGGTGATGGACGGCTTCCACACCACGGTGTTTCCCAAAAGCGCTGGGGCCGAGGGGAGGTTTCCCGCAATAGCAGTGAAGTTGAAGGGCGTGATGGCGTAGATGAAGCCCTCCAACGGGCGGTACTCCATCCGATTCCACGCGCCGCCGCCGCTGCTGGGCTGCTCGGCCAGGATGTGCCGCGCGAACTGCACGTTGAACCGCCAGAAGTCGGCCAGCTCGCAGGCCGAATCGATCTCGGCCTGGTAGGCAGTCTTCGACTGTCCGAGCATGGTCGCGGCGTTGAGGGTGGACCGCCACGACCCCGACAACAGATCGGCGGCACGCAAGAAGACGGCCGCTCTGTCATCGAAAGACAGTGCTGCCCAATCATTTTTGGCAGCGAGAGCGGCCTCAACCGCGTCACTGGCCTCGGCATGACCCGCGTTGGTGACGGTCCCCAGCACGGCGCGGTGGTTGTGCGGCTGCACAACATCAATGCGTTCACCGTCACTCATCCGGCGAGCACCGCCAATAACATGCGGCAGATCAATGGGCGTCGCGGCGAGGTCAGACAGTGCCGTGGTCAACCGGTCGCGTTCGGGGGTGTTCGGAGCGTAGGTGAGCACCGGCTCGTTGATGGGAGCCGGCACGTTGGTGATGGCGTCCATGTATCCAGCATCGCCCTGATCACCCGCAGGTGTCGAGGAATCTGGAGATTGCGCAACGAAACCTCAGGTAACGCCGAAATCCGGCGGGACGTTACGTGTGGTAGGCCGAGTCTTCGACGGTCAGCGGAACTAGTCGATGAGCCGCGCGACAGCGGCGTCGATGCGCTCATCGGAAGCCGTGAGGGCCACCCGTATATGTTCCTTGCCACGCGGTCCGTAGAACCGTCCGGGCGCCACCAAGATCCCGCGTTGCGCCAGATATGCCAGCGCGTCATCACACGAGTCGCCGCGAGTGGCCCAGAGGTACAGGCCCGCCTCGGAGTGGTCGATGCGGAATCCATTGCCGGTCAAAGCCTTCGAGAGCCTGCCGCGGCGACTCTCATAGAGTGCGCGCTGGTCGCGCTGATGGTCATCCTCGCTCAGCGCTGCCGTCATCGCCGCCTGTATCGGCCCCGGAACCATCATGCCGGCGTGCTTGCGCACCGCGAGCAGCTCACTGACCACGGACGCATCTCCCAGCACGAACCCGGCCCGATACCCCGCCAGTGACGACGTCTTGGACAACGAGTGCACAGCCAACAACCCGGCGGTGTCGCCGTCGCAGACCCGAGGATCAAGCACCGACACCGGCTCGGCGTCCCACCCCAGGCCCAGGTAGCACTCATCGGAAACCACGAGGGCGCCGCGCTCGCGCGCCCACTCGACGACCTTGCGTAGGTGCTCGACCGGGAGTACCGCCCCGGTCGGATTACTGGGCGAGTTGAGATAGATCAACGAGGGGCGCTGCGGTCCCAACTGTGTCAGCGAGTCCGCCCGGACCGTCGGTACACCGGCCAGCCGTGCGCCCACTTCATAGGTGGGGTATGCCAATTCGGGGATGACGATCAGATCATCGGCGCCCAGCCCAAGCAGGGTCGGCAACCACGCGATGAGCTCCTTGGTGCCGATGACCGGCAGCACGGCATCGTCCGCAAGCGCAACGATGCCGTAGCGCCGGGACACCGCGTCGCGGATTGCCTGCCGCAATGCGGGCGTTCCGGCCGTCGCCGGGTATCCGGGAAGGTCGCTGGCCGCGGCCAGCGCATCACGGATCAGCGGTGCCACGCTATCCACGGGGGTACCGACCGAAAGGTCAACGATCCCTTCGGGGTGCGCCGCAGCAGTCGCCTTCGCATCGGCGATGGTGTCCCACGGAAACTCCGGCAGCCGGGACGACACAGCCGACACCCGCGGTCGGGACTCAGACCGCGAGCTCAGTGTCCTTCACCCATGGGCGGAAGCTCCTTGACCGACGGCGGGTCGTACTCGGTCTTGCCGACCTTCGCGGCACCGCCGGGTGAGCCCAGGTCTACGAAGAAGTCAGCGTTGCCCTGGATGTAGCCCGTCCACTGATCCGGCACATCGTCCTCATAGAAGATGGCCTCCACCGGGCATACCGGTTCGCAAGCACCGCAGTCCACACATTCGTCGGGGTGGATGTAGAGCATGCGCCCACCCTCATAGATGCAGTCGACGGGGCATTCTTCGATACATGCCTTGTCCATAACGTCGACGCACGGTTCCGCGATCGTGTAGGTCACGAAGGTTTCCTCATTCCTGCGCTGATGTCCAGTTCATGCGTTGCGGCCAGTATTCCGGTCCCCAGATGCGTCTCTCGACACAGGCTGTCCTAACTCGCCGAGGCGATCTAGACGTATCTGCCGGTTACAGGTACTTAGCTTAACGTTTAACTTGGCTTGCCGTCCAGCGGACGCACTCAGCCCTTGATCGGGAGTTGTGCGACAAGCGGTACATCCCGGCCGATCTTGCCCATCCGGCGCGCGCCGTTCGGCGAATCGAGGTCGATGCAGAAGTCCGCGCTGGCCCGCACGTAACCGCCCCACTCACCGGGTACGTCTTCTTCGTAGTAGATCGCCTCGGGGGCAAACCGGTTCGCACGCATCGCAATCCATGCACTCATCCGGGTGGATGGACATGGTCCGGACACCCTCGCAGATGCAATCGACCGAATACTCCTCCACGCAGGCCTCGTTCATCACGTCCACGCACGGTTCGGCGATCACATACGTCGCGGGAAACCTCCAGGCACGCTCCGGCCAATTACACGTTTCTAACAGTTACCGTTACCAACGGTAATATATAACTGAGAGCTATATGCAGACTGTTGCACTGCAACAAGTTGCATAGGGGTCCCGTTTCGTGTCAGCATGCTGCCGTGGCACTCACCCACGCGATCCTGTTGTCCCTGGCCGAGCAGAACGGGTCAGGTTACGAGCTCACCAGCCGATTCGATCGCTCGATCGGGTACTTCTACAGCGCCACCCACCAGCAGATCTACCGGACTCTGCGCCGCATGGAGGACGACAGCTGGCTGCACTGCCAGGTCGTCGACCAAGAAGGGCGACCGGCCAAGAAGGTCTACACCGTTGCCGAGCTCGGCTATCGCGAGTTATCCCGATGGGTCAACAGCGCCGAGGGCACCGATATGCGCGATCTGGCCCTCAAGATCCGCGCGGGCACCTACGGCGACGTCGACATGGTGGTCGAACACATCCGCGTCCAACGCGACGCACACGCCGTCATGCTCGACAACTACCGCGAAATGGAAAAGCGCCAGTTTCCCGCTCCGGATCAACTCACCGGCGCGGCCCTGCACCAATATCTCGTCCTACGCGGAGGTGTCCGCATGGAGGAGGGATTCACCGATTGGTGCGACGAAATGATCACTTCCTTGTCCCCAGCCCGGACTGAAAGCGAGAATCATGAGTAATCCATATCCAACCCTGCTGTCCCCCTTGGACCTTGGCTTCACCACGCTCAAGAACCGAGTCGTCATGGGATCCATGCATGCCGGCCTGGAGGACTTTCCCTGGGACACCCCGGCATTGGCCGCCTACTTCGCCGAGCGCGCCAAGGGCGGGGTGGGCATGATCATTACCGGTGGATACGCCATCAACCGCGCCGCCTGGCTCAAGCCGCTCGCCGGAAAGCTGACCACATCCCTTGAGGCGTACCGGCATCGCATCGTCACGAACGCCGTGCACAAAAATGGCGGCAAGATCATCGTGCAGCTGTTGCATGCGGGACGCTATGGGTACCACCCGTTTTCGGTGAGTGCCTCAGCCAAGAAGTCCCCCATCACCCCCTTCAAGCCGCGCAAGCTCAGCACCAAGGGTGTGTGGCAAACCATCGACGACTGGGCCCACAGCGCCAAGATGGCCAAGAAGGCGGGCTACGACGGCGTCGAAATCATGGGCAGCGAAGGCTATTTCATCAACCAGTTCCTCGCGCCCTACACCAACAACCGGTCCGACGAATTCGGCGGCAGCCCGGAGAACCGACGCCGATTACCTGTCGAGGTGGTCAAGGCGGTCCGCAAGGCGGTGGGTCCGGAGTTCATCATCTGCTACCGGCTCTCCATGGCCGACTACGTGCCCGAGGGCCAAACCTGGGACGAGATCGTGGCCCTGGCTAAGGAAATCGAGGCAGCCGGCGCGACGATCATCAATACCGGAATCGGCTGGCATGAGGCGCGCGTGCCCACCATCGTCACCTCGGTGCCGCAGAACGCGTTCGTCGATCTGTCCAACAAGATCGCCCAAGAGGTCACCATCCCGGTGATGGCGTCCAACCGGATCAACATGCCGCAATCGGGCGAACAGATCCTCAACGACGGCCAGGTCCAGCTGATTTCGATGGCCCGTCCGCTGCTCGCCGACCCCGACTGGGTGAACAAGGCCTCGGCAGACCACGCCGACGAGATCAACACCTGCATCGCATGCAACCAGGCATGCCTGGACCACTCGTTCGTGAACAAGAAGGCCAGCTGCCTGCTCAACCCTCGGGCCGGGCACGAGACAACGCTGCAGCTGCTCCCGACCCGGCATACCAAGAAGATCGCCGTCGTCGGCGCCGGACCGGCCGGACTGTCGGCGGCCGTCACCGCGGCACAGCGCGGACACAAGGTGGTGCTGTTCGAGGCCAACGCCGAGATCGGCGGGCAGTTCGACATGGCCCGCAGGATCCCCGGCAAGGAAGAGTTCAACGAGACAATTCGGTACTACACCACGATGCTCAAGAAACACAGTGTCACAGTGCTTTTGAATAAGAAGGTAGATGCGCAGGAACTCGTCGCCGGCAAGTTCGACCACGTCATCCTGGCGACCGGCGTCAAGCCCCGGGTGCCCGCCATCCCTGGCATCGACCACCCGATGGTGCTGTCCTATCCAGATGTCATCAAGGGCGGTAAGCCCGTCGGCAAGCGTGTGGCCGTCGTGGGCGCCGGAGGTATCGGCTTCGACGTGTCGGAGTTCTTGACCATCGACGAGTCACCGACACTCAACCTCAAGGAATGGCGCGCCGAGTGGGGCATCTCTGAGGATCACGAGTCCCGGGGTTCGCTCACCAAACCCATTCCCGCTCCGCCGGTTCGGGAGGTTTACTTGTGCCAGCGCAAGAAGGGCTCGCTCGGAAAGGGGCTGGGCAAGACCACGGGCTGGGTTCATCGCGCATCGTTGAAGGCCAAAAAGGTCACCGAGCTGGCGGGCGTCAACTACGAAAAGATCGATGACGCCGGGCTGCACATCACCTTCGGCGAGGAGCGCAAGGACCCGCGAGTGCTCGAGGTCGACAACGTGGTGATCTGTGCCGGCCAGGAGTCGGTGCGCGATCTCGATGACGTGCTCAAGGAAGCGGGCATCAGTGCCCATGTGATCGGTGGTGCCGCGTTGGCCGGTGAGCTCGACGCCAAGCGCGCCATCAGGCAGGGCACGGAGCTGGCCGCCAAGCTGTAACTGTCTCCCCCGAGCAGGCACCTATTGCACACGCCACCTGGCGTTCTGGTGCAATATGGGGCTGCTCGTGATTGCTTCCGAACGCGCTCATACCAACGGATCTTCCGAGTAGCATCCCGCTAGATATACGTTCGGAGGGGATTCGATGCGGGTAGCCGGCGCGGTCGTGGTTGTGGCCATCCCACTTGTTGGTATCGCGGCGGCGCCCGTTGCGTCCGCACAATGTCCCGACCCGGCCGTCAACGGGGTGGAATGCGACGCGCAGACCGATGGTGTTGACGACGGGCTACAGCGCGGCAGAATCCGGGTACCCGGTGGCCTTCGTGAAGACGGACCGCCAACCCCTCCGTCTGCCGGGTTCACCGTGGTGACCTGGACGGGTACGGATTGCATCGATATTGGAGTACCTGGGCCGGATGGTTCGCGCATCGAGCAACACTGCGGTGGCAGCGCCCGCTTCGACAACCCCGGAGTGCCGGGGGTTTGGGGTGCACAGCCAATAGTGGGCGACGCTGACTCCGTTGTCTGCGACATGCATCCGTTCAAAGATCCAGAGCTTTCGTTCCGTGCGGAATTCACCCCTGGAGACGACCACGGTCCGAACTGCACGTTCCAATCATTCGCGGTCCACCACCTCGCCCCCAATGACCTGACCTGACGCGACCGGTCAAGCCCCGCCTACATCTCCAGCGCGACCTCGTATACCGCCGGGTAAGCGATTGCATCGAATTCGGCGGCGGCCTCGCGGACCATGGCTTGAAAGCGGTCGCTACTCGTCGCCGCCGTCAACGCGTCGATGCTGTCCCAGGTCGCGATATTGACGAGTTGAAAGCGTGCGCCTCGGACCACCGCCCGGTGCATCCGGAAGGACTGGAAGCCCGGCTGCTCAGTCATGAACTCGGCGCGTTTCCTCCACCCAGCGAGGAAGGCATCGACCCTCTCGGGGTCGACTTCGAAAACGTTGATGAAAACGATCGGCTCACTCATGTCCCCAGCGTGCGCCCACTCACTGCTCATGTCAACGGAACTGACAAGGCTCCCGGAGCTACCGCGTCGGCGCGCCGGTCGGGCTTTCCAGCTTCCCGTCTCCAACCCCTACACCCGGTTTCACTCCGCCCGGCACCGGGACCCCATCCACACCGGCCGAAATCCTGGGACCGCGCGACGGGCCCGACATCAGCACCGGCAGTTGCGTACCGCGCGAGGGCCGCAGCGCGGGCAGCTGACCGGGCACGAAGACCGGGTTGTAGGGCGCCGGGCTCGGCGGTGGTGGCGCCGCCGCGACGGGCACGGCGAGACCGACGGCAAGTCCGACGACAATCGTTGCCACACAAACTGTTCTCATCACGGTATTGCTCCTTCGGTCATGCCGCGAGGGTCCTCCAACTGCCCGGCGGTTATCCCGGCGCCGATTCGGGCGGTGTACCCGGAATCAACCCCGGCGGAGATCCGAGCTCCACGCGGCGACGCCGGGGACAAACCGAAGGGCGGCTGGGAGGCAGTGGCCGCATAGTTGGGCGTGCCGCCGGGTACTGCCACGGGTACGGCAGGCATCGGGTTGACCGGCGGCGGATCCGCCACGGCCAGCGGCGCCCAGCGCAGCGCCCACATCAAGATCGTTGCGGCACAGACGAATTTCATCATCAGATCTTGATCGGGTCGCCGTAGATCGCGAACTCGGTGTGGCCGGTCTCGGTTGATGCACGCAACGAAGCGAACGACCGGATCGTCACATCGCCACCGCAGGCGTCGGCCTTCACATGCACGTTATCCAGGTCCAGGGCACCCGTACCGCCATGGGAGAGCACCATATTGGCCATCGGAAGGTTGACGATGACGCCCGGCTGCACCACTGTCTGCACAAATCCGCTGACCCCTGCACTGCCACCGATCCCTATCGACGGGGTTGGTGCCACTCCAAGGTTTACCGAGGGCGCGATACCTGCCGACCCGCCCAGCTGCAATCCCGAGGACACATCAGACTGGCAACCGAGCTGATATCCGATGACGAAGAGGCTGTCGGTGATGGGGTTGGTGCCGCCGGTCGCGGTCGCAGTGCCCGAGAGAGTGATGAATGCCTCGCGCGAGTTAGTTGCCGACGCCAGATTGGGCACCGCGTTAACGCGTTCATTCTCGAGCCGAATCTGCAGCTGCCAGCCATCCCGAGTTGTCCGCGAATACGACTGCGGCGCCATTTCTCTCGGCTCTGCGGTAGCCGGGACGACTGCCAGGAGCCCAAGCATGACAACGATCAAACTTGTCGCTACGAGTCGGGCGATCACGCACATCACGATGCCCAAACTGAACACCGGAGTTAACCCAGCGCGATCCAATCAGTCAGGTGCGGACAGAGACCGTCAACTTAGCGATATCCCTCGCAGTCGCGGCGCGGGTGCGGCTCGTGGCACGGCCGCCCCTCCTCGGGACGCGTCGGCAGACCACAGCCGAAATCTCGATCGACCGCGCAGCTAAATCTATCTCGCCGAGAGTGAAGCTGTGGCGGAGATTCTCGGAAAATCCCGCC
This sequence comes from Mycobacterium sp. D16R24, assembly GCF_002013385.1. Classification (NCBI taxonomy): domain Bacteria; kingdom Bacillati; phylum Actinomycetota; class Actinomycetes; order Mycobacteriales; family Mycobacteriaceae; genus Mycobacterium; species Mycobacterium sp. D16R24. The sequence continues at coordinate 131,797 of NZ_MAEV01000006.1, forward strand.
ATGGCTTCACTCTCGGTGTCACGCGGCGGACGGCCGTCGCGAGTACGTCGTGGTGCGTTCCACCGCGGGCCGTCCGATGCCTTCGGCGATCTCCTCCAGTTCGGCAATGGTCTTAGCGGATCCGTGTTCGGAACCGGCCATCCGGGAGATGGTCTCCTCCATCAGGGTGCCGCCGAGATCATTGGCGCCGCCTTGGAGCATCGCCCGCGTCCCGTCGATACCGAGCTTGACCCAGCTCGTCTGGATGTTGTGAATACGCCCGTGCAGCATGATGCGCGCCAGCGCGTGCACCGCACGGTTGTCCCGGTTGGTGGGCCCGGGGCGCGCGGCACCCGCCAGGTACAGCGGGGCGCTTTGGTGCACAAACGGCAGCGGTACAAACTCGGTGAATCCGCCTGTGCGGTCCTGAATTCCCGTGAGAACCCGCAGATGTGCGATCCAATGCTTGGGAGTATCGACGTGCCCGTACATCATGGTCGAGCTGGAACGCAGCCCTACCTCATGTGCGGTGCTGATGACATCGATCCATTCGGAGGCCGGCAACTTGCCCTTGGTGAGCACCCACCGAATCTCGTCGTCGAGGATCTCGGCGGCGGTACCCGGGATGGTGTCCAGGCCCGCGGCACGCAGCTCGGTCAGCCATTCGCGGACGCCCTGTCCGCCCTTGGAGGCGCCATTGACGATTTCCATGGGACTGAAGGCGTGCACGTGCATGCTGGGCACCCGCTTCTTGACCGCGCGCACCAGATCCGCATACCCGGTTGCGGGCAGCTCCGGGTCGATACCGCCCTGCATGCAGACCTCGGTGGCACCGGCGACATATGCCTCCCAGGCCCGGTCACCCACCTCCTCGGCCGACAGCGAGAAGGCATCGGCATCGCCCTTGCGCTGCGCGAAGGCGCAGAAACGGCAGCCCGTGTAGCAGATGTTGGTGAAGTTGATGTTCCGATTCACGACATAGGTGACGTCATCGCCAACCACGTCCGCACGGATCGAATCAGCCAGTGCGGCAAGGGCCTCCATCGCTGGCCCCTCGGCGGTCGCCAGCGCCAAGTACTCGTCATCGCTGCATCCCGCCGGATCTCGCTCGGCGGAGCGCAGAGCCGCCAACACATCGGCGCCCACCTTCTCCGGGGCCCGCGCGTTCAGTTCACGAACATGTTCGCGGATGGACTCCCAGTCCCCGAAGGCGCTCGCCAGATCGCTACGGGTATCGGTGTTGCGGCCCTCCGAATCAATCGCCGCGTGCAGATCTACCCGGCCTGTCGACTCCCAGGTCTCATCGGGCTCCTGCCAGGGCGATCCGGTCGGCGAAACATCCAGGGCGAAACCGGTTTCCGGGTCTGCCAGCGCCTCCACATGCCCGCGCACCCGTGGATCGATCCACGCCGACCCGGCCTGCACGTACTGCGGTTGCGCCGTAAGGCGCTGCACCAGGTCGTATCCGGCCTCGGCCGTCACCGACGCCAGATCGTCCAGATTGGGCCACGGCCGTTCGGGGTTCACATGATCTGGGGTCAGCGGCGACACCCCACCCCAGTCGTCCACACCGGCGCCGATCAGTGCCAAGCACTCACTGCGGGACACCAGATTCGGCGGCGCCTGCACCCGCATCTTGGGGCCCAATACCAGCCGGGTTACCGCGATCGTCGCCAGGAAGTCGTCGATTTCAGCATCCGGCGCCGCCTTCATCGCGGTGTCTGATTTGGCACGGAAGTTCTGCACGATTACTTCCTGAACATGCCCGAATTCCTTGTGCACCTTGCGGATCTCGTGAATAGTCTCCGCGCGCTCGGTGAGATTCTCGCCGATCCCCACCAACAGACCCGTGGTGAACGGGATCGACAGCCGGCCCGCGTCAGTCAGGGTCCGCAACCGCACAGTGGGGTCTTTGTCCGGGCTGCCGTAGTGCGCCTCACCGCGATCCTCGAACAATCGCCGCGACGTGGTTTCCAGCATCATGCCCATCGACGGTGCCACCGGCTTGAGCCGCGCCAGCTCCGACCAGCTCATCACTCCCGGATTCAGATGCGGAAGCAGACCTGTCTCCTCCAAAACCCGGATCGCCATGGCACGCACATAGTCCAGCGTGGTGTCGTAGCCACGCTCATCGAGCCACTGCTTGGCCTCCGGCCAGCGGTCCTCGGGCCGGTCCCCCAGCGTGAACAGGGCCTCTTTGCAACCCAATTCGGCACCCCGGCGCGCGATGTCCAGGATCTCGTCGGGCTCCAGATACATGCCCTGCCCCTGTGCCCGCAGCTTCCCGGGCACCATCACAAACGTGCAGTAATGGCACTTGTCGCGGCACAGATGGGTGACCGGGATGAATACCTTGCGCGAATAGGAGATCGGCAGACGCCCGGTCGCGCCTAGGCGCCCGGCGGATTCCAGCCCGGCATCACGCACCCGCGCGGCACTGGCCATCAAATCGGCCAGATCGTCCCCCCGTGCGGTCAGCGCCAGCGAGGCCTCATCGACGTTCAGCGTCACCCCGTCGCGCGCACGACGCAGCACCCGCCGCAGCGCCGGCGATGAGCCGCCCGCTCGACGGGCATCCGACACGGGCGAGGCTGCTTTCGGTGCGGGAAAAGCGGGATTCGGCAGCGGCGTTACGTCGTCGGGCACGTTTGTACAACCGTCGGTCACCCTCAGATCATCCGCCCGTTCCAAAAACCCGACCACTCGGGGGTTCATCAACGGGGTCACGCTGCGGAAACGCCCGGGATCGCTAGGCTGATCTTCGTGAGTCTTACGAGAACCCTCAAGCAGAAACTTCCGTTTCTGCGGTATTCGTTTCTGCGTGCGGTGTTCGGCGGTCTGAACGTCATGCGCACCGGTCAGATGGGCGATGGTCGCGAAGAGGCCACCGCTGAGTACGTCATCGCGACCGCCCCGGCCGGGGATGTCGACGCCGCGATCGATGCCATCGACAATTTCGCGTACGACCAATCGATTCTGATGAATGTCGGCGACGAAAAGGGCCAGCTGCTCGACGCGGCGGTCAAACGCGCCAACCCCAAGATCGCCCTGGAGCTCGGTGCGTATTGCGGGTACAGCGGTCTACGGATCGCGCGTGCGGCTCCCGGCGCCAAGTTCTTCTCCATCGAGAAGTCGGGAGCCAACGCCTCGGTGGCGCGCCGGGTGTGGGCGCATGCCGGGCTGTCGGACCGCACCACCTGCCTCACCGGCACGGCTGACGACGGCACCACCCTGGACACACTGGCCAAGGACTACGGATTCACCGACGGATGCCTGGACTTCGTGTTCATCGACCACTGGAAGGACGTGTACCTCGACGACCTGCAGCGGCTGCTGGAACGGGGCTGGTTGCATCCAGGCACGATTGTCGTCGCCGATAACGTCGGATTCCCCGGCTCCCCCAAGTACCGCGCGTACATGAAGGAGCAACAGGGCAAGCTCTGGCAGACCGTCGAGCACGAGACGCACGTCGAATACCAGACTTTGGTGAAGGACCTGGTTCTCGAATCGGAGTACTTGGGTTAGTCGTTCGCCCGGCGCAAGACATAGGCCGCGGGCAGCACGCCGAGCACCATCAGGAGTACGGGCCAGAACCCGGCGAAGACCACGTCGCCGCCGGGCCCGCCGAACAAGAGCAGCGTCGTGGTCGCCACGAATGCCCACAACGGCGCGCCCGCCCATCGCGATGACGGCGCCCACTGCATAGCGCACCACACCAGCACCGCGTTGAGGACCGCGCTGATGATGAGCCCGAGTGGAACGAGAACCCCAGCGAAGCGTGTGTTGAGCAGGGCGGCGCCGAGGACGGCACTAATGACGCCGTCGACGATGAGCGCGGACAGCACGAACGCCCGCATGAAAACGTTCAGGCGTCTAGATGGGGACAGAGTCGAGCTGGGCCACGAGTGAGCCGACGACCCATTGGAAGTTGTCCAGCCGGTCTTGCCAGTGCTGCTGGTTCGGATCCTGGTCTTGATCGGGTGGCATGAATCGAGCTTACAACTCCACCCCAGCGAACAGATCGGATTCCCATCCGGTGTCGACGCCGGGCACACCTCGCACCAGGACGAAATGCTCGGTGTCCGCGATGGGCAACGCGATCATGTTCGACAGCGCCAGCGAGGTCCCATCCTCGGACACCGTGAGCTGGGTGGCGTGCGCGCGCAGCGCCGCGGCCTTGGCGTCGCGGTAGGCCGACACATCGATGGCCGCGCTGATCTGCTCATCGGCATAGGTGGGTATGAGATCGACGGGTGCCGGTTCACACCCCGGAGGCAGCTGCTTCATGGCGGCAAGCCCCGCGTCCAACGCACTGGTCGCGATGACGGTCCAGTACAGCTTGGCCACCTTCCAGGAGGCCCTCTCCAAAGCAGCGGTGGTCACCGTGTGTGCCTGGATGTGATCGGGGTGCCCGTATCCCCCGAAGGGGTCGTAGGTGACGACGACATGCGGGCGGTGTTCCTCGATCAATCCCGCCAGCACCGCCGCCGCGTCGTCCACATCGGCGCCCGCGAACGCCCGCGGGTGCAGCGGCCCGGTGTCCGCCATGCCGGAGTCACGCCAGTGCCCCGCACCGCCGAGGAAGGTGGGCCGATCGACGCCGAGGTGACTGAGCGCGCTGGATAATTCGGCGATCCGGTATCCGCCGAGCTGATCGGCGTGATCGACGGCGAGCTGCTCCCAGCGGTCGCCGATCACCTCGCCTTCCTCCCCGAGTGTGCAGGTGACAACCCGGACGTCGGCACCTTCGGCGGCATACCGCGCGATGGTTCCTCCGGTCGTGAGAGATTCATCGTCGGGGTGTGCGTGGACCAGCATGAGTCGTCGGGTCATGGGCGTGTCTTCTTCCACTCTCCTGCCGTGGCGACGATGCCCACCGGCACCGCGCCGGCCAGCTCGACGTTTCGCACGCTGGGTCCGGCCGCGGCGATGGTGGTGTCCTGCATGATCGGCAAAACCGTTGCCATCTTCCACAATTGGGGCTCGGCCTGATCGACGACCTTGCCCACATCGGCCTGTCCGGTCAGCGCGGCGTCGATGCTGGCCTGCAGTCCCTCATCGCATAACCCGGTGAGATTGCTTGGGGCGCGGACAGATTCTTCCCTCGACGGCGGCGACGGCGTATTGCTCGCCGGCGGCGGAGGGGGCGTGGTAGTGCGGGTATCGGGCACCCTGCCCGATTGCAGTGCCGGGCAGCCGTATCGGGAGGCCAACACGGTGGCCAGGTCACCGCCGGACTGATGCCAGCCGACGATGGCGTCCACGCGACCGTCCGGAATCGCCTGGCCATACAGCGTGGGCGCATCGAGCGCGGCGACGGTGGCCCGCACCCCCGCGTTGCGCAGTTGGTCGGCGGCGGTGTTGGCGACGGCGACCGACGTCGGATCGTTGGAGGCAGCGCCGATGACCAGGCTCAGCGGCTCGCCGTCCCGGGTGATCTGCGGTGGACCCGCCGGGGCACCGGGCGACGGCGTCACCTCGACGGCCTCATACCCGGCCTCCTTGAGTAACGCCAAGGACGCGTCTCGGGTGAGGGCGGTGGGCGCGGTGGGCTTGTATCCGGGATCCGAGGGCGAACGCACCTGCGCCGCCGCCAGGGTGACGGCGTTGTCGTTGCCCGCGGCCACCGCCGCCAGCAGACCGACATCGAGCAGCCCGAGCAGCCCTCGGCGCACCGTGGAATCGGTGAGCGCCGGCTGCCCGGCGCGCAGCGTCAGCTGCAAGGTGCGCGGTGCGACGATGCGCGCGGTACGCACGCCGGGGATGTTGGACAGCTGGGCGAAGGTCACCGCGCTGCCGTGCACCTGGGCCACTTGGGTGTCCCCATTACGAATGGAGTCCGCCAGCACCGTGGGGGCGCCCGCACGACGGAACAGGATCTCGTCGGGAACCGCGGGTGTCGCCCAGTACCGGTCATTGCGAGCCAGCAGGATCTCGTCACGCTGGGGGTCAATCGCGTCGACCCGGAAACGTCCCCCGGAGGCGGGCATCGACTTGATCAGCCCCGAGGCGAATCCGCCCGGGATGTCCTTCACGATGTGCGCGGGCAGCAGGTCGGTGAACAGCTCGCGCCACGCCGGGTACTTGTGGTCGAACGTGACGACCACGCGCTTACCGCCATCCCGCGACTGCACATCGGTGATGCTTCCGTAGCCCGCCGGGTCAACGGTCCCGGGCTGAATGAGCATCTGTTGCCACAGGTACGAGAAGTCATCGGCACCGATGGGCGCGTTATCGGTCCACTGCGCCTCGGGACGGATCGTGTAGGTGACGGTGAAGGGTGCCTGACTGGTCTCCTCGGCGGAGACCAGCAGGGTCGGGTCCAGCTCCCAGCGTGAGCCGGTGGTGGTCGCCGAGTCGGGTACCGGGCGGAACGCGCTGGGCAGCACCAACGAGCTGATCGCGGAGTTCACCGGCGACTGATCAGATAGCAAGTGCGGGTTGAACCCCGCACCGATCGAGTCGATACCGACCACGATCTGCTCTTTCTTGGGCGGTGGCGGCGTCGTCGAGCTGGTCGTCTCGCTGCCCTGTACGGCCGGGGGCGCGCTGACGGAGCACCCGGCCAGGAGCACCACACCAAGCACTGCGCACAGACGAAGGCGCGGGATCCCGGTAGGCATGAGGACCAACCTTATCGCTGGGGTGCTGTGTGTCGACCAACCGTCCGATGAGGAACTGTCGGGCGAACCCTCGGGGCTCGCTGCACCTCCCAAACAGTGCCGGGCAAGCTCTGGTACTCGACGTGCCGAGACCAGAGCCCGCCCGACCCCCGCAATCACGTCCCCCGTGACCACGTCCAGACACTGTAGGCCGGACCAAGATCACAGCGCCTTCGAAATTCGTCGCGCCTTGCGGAAAATGGTTATAGACCGCTGCGATACACGGTCGGCGTCACTCCGATTCGAGCCTTGAAGGTCGTTGCGAAATGGCTGGGATTCGAAAAGCCAACGGCAACACTGATATCGGTGATCGACAATGAGGTAGCAGAAAGCAGCTTCTTGGCGCGATCCATGCGGCGACTCAACACGAACTGGTAGGGAGTCTGGCGGAATACCTCCACGAACGCCCTTCGGAACTGGCTCGCCGGCATCTCGGTGCGCTCAGCCAATGTCGACAAGCTGATGTCGACGTCCAGGCTGTCCTCGATGTATTCGATCAGCCGGACTTGCGTCGCCGAATCCAGCACCCTGCGCGATTCCCTGTGTTGACGAAGCTGCGCGTAATGATCACCGAGGTGCAGCTGCACGACATTGATCAAGGATTCCCGCAGTAATCGGGCCATCACATCATCCCGGTCGGCGATGCTGAGGATTCTCGACGCCACCTGAAATATCAGCGGGTCCGAATAGGCGACCCGAGGTTGCACATCTCGCTGATCGAGCAACCTCAGGGGAACATCGAACCGGCAGAACGAGGCACGTTCCCCCTGCGTGGTGATGGCGACCCGCCGCCCAGCAGGAACGACCAGGACATCACCGATCTTCGGTAGATAGCGCCGGGAAAGTCCTCCGCCGAAATCCAGTTCCTTAGTGCGAATTTGCCCACCCTGGTACACGGCAACCACGTGATGGGGTTCGTCGAAATACCACTCCGTCGGCTCCGCGATGGGCTCGCTGACAAACGTCACTTGAAGCTCACCCAACGGGACACTCTCCGAAAGACATGATCATTCGACCTTAGCGGCAAACACGCACGCTGCCAGTTCTACGGCGTCACGATCGCGAAGTCCGGGTCCGGCTGATCGAGCACCGCCACCAACCGCGCGAATCCGGTTATGTCGCCCTCCACGGTGATCTCTCCCGAGGCGACCAGCTGTGCCGGGTCCTTGCCGTCCAACAGGACCTTGATGAGGGTTGGCCGAGTAAGGGTGAAAGTCACATCGGGCCGACTGATCCCCGCGGGCCGGTCATAGTGCACCAGCACGCCGTTGCGCAGCTCCACGCGGTGCACGCGATCCTCGTCGGTGAACGCCCAATCGCCGACGAAACGCTCGTTCCACGCCTTGGGTCCGTTGATGCGCAACGAGAGCGCATCAAACACCTGATCCACCGTCAGCGCCGCCATCATGGTGGGCGAGCCGACGGCCATCGGGGTCCCGACGTTGCCATGCGACAGTTCGTACGCACCCATCAAATAGAAGTTGCGCCAGGTGGCGTTCTCCGCTCCATACCCAAGTTGTTCGAAACAGCTGGCCTGCAACGTCTTCGCGGCTTCATTGGCCGGATCGGCGAAGATCACGTAGTTGACCACTTGGGCCACCCACCGATAGTCCCCTTGCTCAAAGGCGATGCGCGCCTTGCGTAGTACCTCCTCGGCGCCACCCATGAACTCCACGTGCCGTTGCGCGTTCGCGACGGGTGGATGTTCCCACAGGTGCGCCGGATTGCCGTCGAACCAGCCCATGTAGCGCTGATAGATCGCCTTGACGTTGTGGCTGACCGAGCCGTAGTAACCGCGCGCGTGCCAGGCCCCGGCGATCGCCGGGGGCAGCTGCAGCGTTTCGGCGATCTCGGAGCCCACCAGGCCCTGGTTGAGCCGGCGAAGCGTCTGATCATGCAGGTAGGCATATAAATCACGCTGCAGGGCAAGGTATTCCACCAAACGCTCGGTCCCCCAGGTGGGCCAGTGGTGCGAGGCGAACACCACATCGGAGTCGCGGGCGTACAGGTTGATGGCCTCGGTGATGTACCGCGCCCAGACGTGCGGGTCGCGGACCAGCGCGCCGCGCAATGTCAGCAGATTGTGCAGGGTGTGGGTGGCGTTCTCGGCCATGCAGAGCGCGCGGCGCTCTGGGAAGTGAAAGTTCATCTCCGCGGGCGCCTCGGTACCCGGCGTCAGTTGGAAGACCATGCGCACCCCGTCGACGGTCTCTTCCTGCCCGGTGTGGGTGATATCGAGAGTCGGCGGGATCAGCGTGACGGTGCCGATGGAGTTGGTTTGGCCAAGACCAGCTCCCACCTGCCCGAGCGGCCCCCTCGGCAAGACGGCGCCGTACATGTACACGGCGCGGCGCGCCATCGCGGTTCCCGCGTAAACGTTCTCCGCCACCGCGTGTTCCAGAAATCCCGCCGGGGCCAGGACCGGGCAATGACCCGCCGCGACGTCCTCCTCGCTCACGACTCCCAGCGCACCCCCGAAATGGTCGGCGTGGGAATGGGTGTAGATCAGCCCGGTCACCGGGCGGTCGCCGCGATGACTCCGGTAGAGCGCCAACGCGGCCGCGGCGGTCTCGGCGGATACCAGCGGGTCGATCACGATGACCCCGCGTTCCCCCTCGACGAGCGTCATATTGGAGATGTCGAGGCCCCGGACTTGGTAGATGCCCTCGGTGACGTAGTACAGCCCCTGTCTGATGTTCAGCCCGCACTGCCGCCACAGACTCGGGTGCACCGAGGCCGGGCAGGATCCCCGCAGGAATCCATAGGAGTCGTTGTCCCACACAACCTTCCCGGAGGCGTCTGTCACCACACCGGGCTCTAGCGCAGCGATGAACCCCCGGTCGGCGTCGTCCTGATCCTCCGTATTGGCGAACGGGAGTTCCGGCACGGCAGCCGCGTTCTGTTCGATGATGCGCGAGGTGGGCTGGGTTTGCTCCATATCGCGATAGTACCCACGGGCCCGGCCAAGGGAACGCGAAAGCCGTTATCCCTCAAACGAGTTCATCCGAGGCAACCGCTGTCACCAAAATCAGTCCAGGTCCACCCGAATGGTCAACAGTTCGGTGCCCACCGCACGGACCACCGCACTGTTGGCCGTCGGCAGCTGCTGCAACCTGGCCCGGGCGTCGTCATCGGGCAGCAGGTGTGCGGTGCCGGTGCGCCACTGGTCGCGGATGCGCAGGCGTACCGCGGGGTTTGCTTTGATGTTGCGCACGTAGTCGGAGTGCTCGCCGTGCTCGGACACCAGCCAGAACTGGTTGCCGACGAGGCGTCCGCCTATCGCGGTGCGCCGCGGCTGTCCCGACGTGCGACCCGTAGTTTCCAGCTGCACGACCGGCAGCCGTCGCCCCACCGGGTTGACGAGGTACCGCTGCACGTTGTGCACCACCAGCCGCTTGATGGAGTTGAAATCAGCCACGCCACGCAGTGTGCTCCGATTTCGCCCGTGATGCGAGGTGAGCCGTCGATATCCGCCACCTTCACGCAAGCGAGCGTCAGAGCGGGTCGAGGCGCGCCTTGGGCAGGCAGAACCTAGCTGTTGTTGGCAGCTGCCTTCGCGCGTGAGCGATTGCGCGCACGAGTGTTGGCATCCAGGTCGACCTTGCGCACGCGGACGATTTCCGGTGTCACCTCGACACATTCGTCGGCCGCACAGAACTCCATGGCCTGCTCGAGGTCGAGCTCGATCGGCCGTGCCAGGGTCTCCATGACATCGGCGGTCGACGAACGCATGTTGGTCAGTTTCTTCTCACGGGTGACGTTGACATCGAGGTCCTCGGCACGCGGGTTGATCCCGACGACCTGGCCCTCATAGGTGTCCTCGCCCGGCTCTACGAAGAACTGTCCACGGTCGGCGAGCTGGATCATGGCGAACGGGGTGATGCTGCCGGTCCGGTCGGACACGAGTGATCCGGTATGCCGTGCGCGGATCTCGCCCGCCCATGGGCGGTAACCCTCGAAGACCGCGTTCGCGATGCCGGTGCCGCGGGTCAGCGTCAGGAAGTCGGTGCGGAATCCGATGAGGCCACGCGAAGGCACGATGAAGTCCATACGGACCCATCCCGCGGCGTGGTTGGCCATCTCCTCCATGCGTCCCTTGCGGGCGGCCATCAGCTGGGTGATGGCTCCGACGAATTCCTCGGGACAGTCGATGGTCATGGCCTCGAACGGCTCATGCAGCTTGCCGTCGATCTGCCGGGTGACCACCTGTGGCTTTCCGACGGTCAGTTCGAAACCCTCACGGCGCATCTGCTCGACGAGGATGGCCAGCGCCAGCTCACCTCGGCCCTGCACCTCCCAGGCGTCGGGACGGCCGATATCGACGACCTTGATCGATACGTTGCCGACGAGCTCGGAGTCCAGCCGCGACTTGACCATGCGTGCGGTCAGCTTGTGTCCCGACACCTTGCCCGCCAGCGGCGAGCTGTTGGTGCCGATGGTCACCGAGATCGCGGGCTCATCAACGGTGATCCGTGGCAGCGCGTGGGCGTGCTCGGGATCTGCCAGCGTGTCGCCGATCATGATCTCGGACATCCCGGCGACGGCGACGATGTCGCCGGCGACTGCCTCCTCCGTGGGGCTGCGATCGACACCCTCGGTGGCGAGCAGCTCGGTGATCTTCGAGCTGGTGATAACGGGGTGGCCGTCGACTTCGCGCATCCACGCGATCTGCTGCCCCTTGCGGATCCGTCCGTTGTAGATGCGGATCAGCGCGAGCCGGCCCAGGAATGCCGAGGCGTCGAGGTTGGTGACCAACGCCTGTAAGGGGGCCTCAGCGTCGCCCTTGGGCGGCGGGATGTGCTCAAGGAGGACATCGAAGAGCGGGTCGAGGTTGTCGCCCTCGGGAATCTCGCCGTTGGCGGGCTCGACAGTGCTGGCCACACCGGCGCGACCCGAGGCGTACAGCGTCGGTAGCCCGAGCGCGTCCTCGGCGGCCTTCTGTGCCTCCTCGTCCAGGTCCGAGGCGACGTCGAGCAACAAGTCGTGGCTGTCGGAGACCACCTCGGCGATGCGGGCATCGGGCCGGTCGGTCTTGTTGACCACCAGGATCACCGGCAGGTGCGCGCCGAGAGCCTTGCGCAGCACGAAACGGGTCTGCGGCAGGGGCCCCTCGGAGGCGTCAACCAGCAGCAGCACTCCGTCGACCATCGACAGTCCGCGCTCGACCTCGCCACCGAAGTCCGCGTGGCCGGGGGTGTCGATGACGTTGATGACCGTCATCGTGCCGTCCGCGTGGTGCCGGTGCACCGCGGTGTTCTTGGCCAGGATGGTGATGCCCTTTTCCTTCTCCAGATCACCGGAGTCCATCAGGCGCTCGACGGCGTCATCACCTCGGTGCGTGAGCGCACCCGATTGCTTGAGCATCGCGTCGACCAGGGTTGTCTTGCCGTGGTCGACGTGCGCAACAATGGCTACGTTCCGGAAACTGTGGGTCACGTCTGCCAATTCTGGCAGTGAAACCCCCAGTTCACGAAACTGGCGTTATCCCGTGTGACGCCCGACATAGCCCAAACACAGCCCCAGAGACATTCAAGACCCAGAAGTAGGACCCCAGTGAAGGCCAGCAAGGTCGCCCGGCTCAAGCCCAAGAAGAAGTGCTGTAAGAGCAAACCACGCTGCATGAAGTGCCCGCTTGTCGTGCACAAGATGCAAAAGGCCGAGCAGCACGGACTCTCCGAGAAGGAGCTGAAGAAGCTGCTACACCGGGCGCGCGCCCACTAGCGCCGCCCGCAACGCGGGGACCCATCCCCCGTCCGCGGGGACCCATTCCACCGTGTCGAGTTCGTCGGCGGTGACCCAGCGCAATGCCAGATGCTCGTGCGGATGAGGGGTGCCTGGGAGATGCGGGTCCAGCCGCGCGCGGTAGGCGCGTAGCACCAGATTCCCGACGACGACGTCCTCACCGATGCGGGTATCAACCTCGACATCGATCCCGAGTTCCTCGCGTAGCTCCCGTGCAAGCGCCTGCGGCTCTGATTCGCCCTCGGCGACCTTGCCACCCGGAAGCTCCCACTGTCCGGCGAGCTCGGCGGGCTTAGCGCGCTGCGCGATGAGCAGCTTGTCCCCGTCGATCACCGCGCCCGCGACCACTATCGCCATGGTGGTCGACGCTATACGTTGAGTTCATGGCCCTGCTCACCGACGACCAGATCAACGCGGCGCTCTCGGGGCTTCGCGGGTGGACACGCGAGGGTGATTCCCTGCGCCGTGCCGTCAAGTTCAACACCTTCCTGGACGGAATCGACGCCGTGCGTCGCATCGCCGAGCACGCAGAATCCGTCGACCATCATCCCGATATCGATATCCGATGGCGCACAGTGACCTTCGTGCTATCCACCCACTCCGAGGGCGGCATCACCGAAAAGGACGTCGCACTGGCGCAGGCGATCAACTCACAGGCGGGCATCTAGGGAGGTTCGAGAGCAGCGCGACGGTCTCAACACCACATGCAGGCCCCGCCCGCCTCTATGGCGACAAATGTGCTGTAGTCCCCGCGCACTGCCCACGTCGTCGCATAGCGGCGGGCAACAGCACCATGGTTTCCGGGCAACCGCAACGCGATCAGGCGTCACAGGATCGCGGTGACGTTCCCGTGCCGCATCACCCTGTCCTCACAGTGCCAGGCCACGGCACGCGATAACACCAGACGTTCCACATCGGATCCGAGCCGCACCAGATCCTCGACCGTGTGCGTGTGATCGACGCGGATCACATCCTGTTCGATGATCGGCCCCTCGTCCAGCTCCGCTGTCACGTAATGCGCTGTGGCACCGATCATTTTGACGCCACGTTCCCGCGCACGGCGGTACGGCATCGCGCCGGTGAACGCAGGCAGGAACGAATGGTGGATGTTGATCAGCGGACAGTCGATCTCGTTGAGAAACTCCGGCGACAGAATCTGCATGTAGCGGGCCAGGACCACCAGGTCGACGTTTCCCTGCAGCAGTTCGAGCTGCTTGCGTTCGGCTTCGGCACGGTTCTCCCGAGTCGCGGGGATGTGCACGAACGGCAACCCGAACGAGCGCACCTGCTCGGCAAGGTCGGGATGGTTCGAGATCACCATCGCGATCGACATGTCGAGCTCACCGCGACGGTTGCGCCACAGCAGATCCAGCAGACAGTGATCCGTTTGCGAGACCATGATCGCCACTCGCTTGGGTTTGGCGGCCTCGCTGAATCGGTACTGAATGTCGAATTCCTCAGCGATGGAGGCGAACTTGCTCTCCAGATCCTCCCGCGCGGCGGCGAGCCCCGAACGGTGGAACACAGTGCGCTGCATGAACCAGCCGCCCTGAGGTTCCGTCGAGTACTGCGCCAGCGAGATGATGCTCGCGCCGGCATCGGCCAGGAAGGCGCTGACAGCGGCCACCACGCCGATCCGATCCGGGCATTGCAGCAGCAGTCTGCCGATGTCCTTGGAATGGAAGGCGTCTGACGATCCGGTGGGGTGCATACCTTGGGGAAACATGCTTATCGCACCTTCAGCCCGTGCATGCGCGCCAGAAACTTGAGGAACAGCCCGGCGGGCAGCAGGCGCTGTGCGGCCATGATGAGTGGAGCGTTATTGCCCTTGGCATACAAGGGCTTTGGATTCGGATTCAGTGCCACGTCAACAACCAGGCGAGCCAAATCGTCGGAAGCCATACCGTGCTGCTCCCTCGCGGCCATCGCCGCATCGACAGTCTGGAACGCATCGCGGTATACGGATCCCCCGGGCACGATGCGGTTGCGCCGCGTTTCGATTCCGGTCGCGATGACGCCGGGTTCCACGGTGCTCACGGTGATCCCGAACGGCGCCACCTCGTGACGCAGGCAGTCGGCAACGGTGTGCAGCGCCGACTTCGCCGAGCTATAGGTCGATCGGAACGGGACATGCAGGGTGCCCGCCATCGATCCCACCATCACGATGGCGCCGCGGCGCCGTTCCCTCATTCCCGGCAGCACTGCCTTGGTCAGGGCAACGGGTCCAAAAACATTGGTGTTGTACAGCTTCTCGAAATCATCGATGGAGACATCTTCCAGCGCACCGATCTGACTCTCTCCGGCGTTGTTGACCAGAATGTCCACCTCGCCCGCCTGCGCGACACATTCGGCGACGCTCGCCTTGTCGGTTTGATCGAGCCGCAGATATTGCACCCCGGCGATGCGGTGGGCGACGGTGTCCGGATTGCGACTGGTGCCGAAGACGCGGTGCCCGCGCTCGGCGAAGATCCGGGCCGCGCTTGCGCCGATCCCGCTGGAAGCACCGGTGACCAGGACGGTCCAATGTTCAGACATGGCGCCACGCTAGCCGACCGCCCACCGCGCGCCGCAACGTGCTGATCAGTGGTTGGCGGGGCGACGAGTTCGCCAGCCCGTCACCGCCATCCAGCTGAGCGTCGCCATGGCCGCCACAATGTCCACCAACCCGGCCCAGGCCAGCGGCCACGGCCGGTCGATGCGCCAGATGTCGGGTTGAGCGAAGCTGAGCAACCAGGGCACCCCGACCAACAACAGCGCCAACCACCCGTATCCAAAGATCTTGGCGCCCAATTTTTCTCGCCACGGTCCGTGCAGTAGCCACACCATGAACGGAACCATCCACACCCAATGGTGTGTCCACGAGATGGGCGAGATGAGCAGACCGAACATCTGCACCACACAGATCTGCCCCAACCTGTCGTCCACGGCCCGCCAGGCGAGGAAGGCCAGTACCGCGGTGACCAGGTAGGCCGCCAATACCAGCGCTCCAGACCCCGCATCGTGTCCGAGAACCCTGGAGATACCTCCCCGCCAGGACTGGTTGAACACGGTGGCGATCGGCCCGATCCGGTCCGGTCTACCCAACAGGTCGGTGAAGTAGTACCGCCCCTGCGCCCCGACCACGGCGACGCCGACCAACACCGTCAAGACAAAAACCACGCCCGCCCAGAGGGCGGTCACCCATCGGCGCGCTCCCAGGAAGTAGAGCCCGGAAACCAACGGGGTCAGCTTCACTCCGCCGGCGAGACCCACCAGCGTTCCCGAGATCCACCAGCGTGACGAGGTCACCGCCAACAGGGTCAGCAGCATCAGCAGCACGTTGATCTGCCCATAGTCCAGCGTCGAGCGCACGGGTTCGGTCCACATCGTGACCGCTGTCCACACGGCGGCCCCACGGGCGTCGTTGAATCCGAGCAACCGCTGACTGAGCCGAACCACCGCGTACAGCGCGGCGATGGTGCCCAGAATCCAGCACACGCCGAGCAGGGGGAACGGCAGCAGGTGCAGCGGCCAGAACACCACGGCCGCGAACGGCGGATAAGTGAAAGGAAGCGGGAAGTCGGGGGTCTTGTCGGGATACGTGAACTCGTAGAGATTGCCGTGCCCCAGGGTGGCGGGACCGCTGGCGTACACATGTAGATCCACAAGGTCGGCACCATGCGGAGTCAGGTATGCCCAGGCGATTCGTGCCGCGACGCTCAGCACGAGCAGCCACGGACCCCATTCCCGAACACGCCGCCACGCCGCCACGCCGCGTGTCGGCACCAGCGGCTCGGCATCCGCCCTGGTCGACTCGGTACTCATCGGGGTTTCGATAACCTCACTCACTCGTTTTGGTAACGGTTCCATCTACGCCACACGCGTCACTTGAGTAACACGCGTAACGGATTACCTTGGGTTTTAACACCGGCAATCAGGTCTAGCGAAACAGCATTGGAGTTCAATATGTCACGGTTTATGTCCCGGTTCCCCAACGTCTTCGTGGGCGCGTCGATCGCGGCCTTCGCGTCAGCCGGCCTGGCGCTGGGCATGGCGTCGACCGCTGGCGCTGACCCCGTTCCGGGCCCCACTCCGAACCCGACCAACCCGGCCGCGCTCCTGGGCCAGGCCGCCGCGGGCTTCGGTAACGCTCCCGCTGCCGCCCCAGTGGCTCCCGCGGCACCCGCCGCGATCGCCGCCCCGGCACCTGCCCTACCGGCGATCACGCCTGCCGCTCCTGCCGTCGCACCGGCTCCCGGTGTGGCGCCCGCTGCCCCGGCCGCTCCGGCCGCACTGCCTCCGGCAGCCGCCCAGGCACTTACGCCCGCGGCAGCGCAGGCGCTGACACCCGCAGCCGCGCAGGCGCTGTCCCCGGCGTCGGTTCCCGCCACCAGCAACCTGCCCGGCGTTGGGCAGATCCCCGGCGCGGACGGTGTCACGCAGACCGTTGATCTGTGGGCCACCAACCTGCCTAAGCTGCTGCCCGCAGGTGTGCAGCAGACGCTGATTCCGCCGGCCCTGGTCAACGGAATCCCCGCCGCCGCGGCGGCTCCCGTCGCCGGGCTGCCCGCTGCCACCGCCCCCGGCGTTGGCATGGTCCCGTCGGCACCGATGTTCGCAGCGCTGCCGTAGTTCACGACACAAGCAAGGCGGTCAGGGCGTTATGCCTTGGCCGCCTTCGCTTTTGCCGCAGCCTTCATTTCCTTCTTATGGGCGCGCACCAGCCCGAGCGACTCGCCATCGACGACGTCCGCAACCGACAGGTGGGTGTCCTTCTCGCCGTAGTTTCCGGCGGCCTTGCGCCAATCCTTGGGCTGAACGCCGTACTGCTTGCCTAGCAGCGCCACAAAGATCTTGGCCTTCTGCTCACCGAAACCAGGCAGCGCCTTGAGCCGCTTAAGCAGCTCGGCCCCGTTCGGATCGCCCGTCTTCCAGATGTTCTCGGCGCGGCCGTCGTACTCATCGACGATCTCCTGCGCGAGCACCTGGACACGCTTAGCCATCGAGCCGGGGAAGCGATGGATCGCGGGCCGTTCAGAACATAAGGCCACAAATTTATCAGGGTCGTACTCGGCGATCTGGTGCGCGTCGATACCGCCGATCCGGTCCGCGATCTTCTTGGGCCCGGCGAAGGCCACTTCCATAGGAATCTGTTGATCGAGGAGCATCGCTATCAAAAGCGCTAGTGGATTCTCCTCCAGCAACTCATCGGCGGCCGGGTCCTGTGCTAGCTGCAATTTCGCCAATGTGACATTCCTTCCTTCTGAACTTTGACAACCCGAGCGGTGCTAGGCTACGGCAACTTGGGCGACCAAGATCACAGTGTTCGGGGAGGCTGCCGCTGTCAGGCCAATTGGACGTTGATCTAGAGGCGTTGCGCAAGCTATCGCCGGAATTACGAGAACAGGCCCACAAGCTATGCAGCCGGGCCGCCAACCCGACCAGGGTCGAAGCCGGGGATGCCCCATCGCTGACCGCAGTGAGACGACTCGTCACCGAAGTCATTCCCGAATTGCAGCGCATGTTTGCGGCACGCTGCGTGAACATGGCCGACCTGTCCGAGCAAGCACAGGCCCGGTTCGGGGACACCGAAGAATACGTGCGACAGACCATTCTTTCCGCCGCATCGCTGTCGAGGCCGCAATGAAGTCGGAGTACTCGGCGAGAAGGTTGCTGACCAACCACCCCGAACAGTCGATCGTGCCGTTGCGCCAGGCGATGCTCGCCGCCACCGAACTGCAGCACCGCGCGCAGGACTACAAGCACTCGATAGACAGACCCGGCGGCCTGCCCTGGGACGGTGAAACCGCCCGCGCGATCCAGGACACCGCCGCCAGCGACGAGAAGACGATCTACCTGGCCACCCAGGTGCTACTCGATGACGCCCCGAAGGCCTTGGTCACCTTGGAGTTTCAGTCGATCGAATATCGCCGCGAGGCGGTGGACCTGTACAACGAGGCCACCGACCACGGCTACACGGTGGCCGAGGACCTCACCGCCAGCTGGATCATGCAGCCCCACACCAGCGCGGAGGTCATCGAGAAGGCGAACCAGAACGCCGTGAAGTTCACACGCATGATGCGGAAGGCTTACGACAAGTGGTGGGCAGCCGAACTGGAGGCCCAGCACCAGATCGACGCCATTTGCGATGAGCTGGCGGCCTCGTTCAATCCGTTCAGCGGGCTGACCTCCACACAGGGAAATCGGGACGGCGAGCACTTCCAGGCGGACAGCCAGCGCGATCAAAGTGTGTTGAGCCGCGTCAACGCGGCATCGCTGTTGGACGATCGGCAGCTCAAGGACCTCGCCGCGGGTAAGAGCGTCACCATCCCGTCCAACCAGCTGCAGTATCTGTACGAATTCGCACAGTCCTTCGATGGCAAATCCGCCACCGAGATCGCCGCCATCAAAGCCGGACTACCCGAGGAATCGCGCGAAGCGATGACGCGGGCGTTCGATCTGGTAGCCAACAATCAGGTCAAATCCGGCGTGCCCTTCACCGACGGCGCCCTGAAGAACTTCATTCCCGACATCGGCTCCGAGCCGCGTCTTCCGGATGGCATCGTCAGCGAGACCATCCACTTGCCTCCGGTCGAGCCCACCGATGCGGAGAAGTTCCTTCGCGCGGTCAACCAGCAGTACGGGGATGAGTCGGCGCGCAGAAGCGTGTGAGCCCCGGGCCCCTGGACCCCAGCCCGGTCGGGTGAACACCTAACAAACCAGCGCGAGAAACCCCACGGCCGTGACTCGGCTCTCATTAGGCTCTCCCAGCACCCTGACAGGTACCCATAAGGAGCCAGCGTTGACCGCCATCGATCCTGCCGAGCTGCCCGCCGAACGAGCCCTGGAAATCCAGAGCAGCGCGGAATTTCAGGAACTCCGGAAAACATTGCGCCGCTTCGTCTTTCCCATGAGCGCGGTCTTCCTCGTGTGGTATGGCCTCTATGTGGTGCTGGGAGCCTTCGCGCACGACTTCATGGCGATCAAGCTCCTCGGCAACGTCAACGTCGGACTCGTACTGGGCCTTGGCCAGTTCGTCACCACGTTCGTCATCACCGGCCTCTACGTCAGATTCGCCAACCGCGAGTTGGATCCCCGGGCCGCAGCCATCCGCGCCGAGGTGGAACAGGCATGACCACCCCATCGACGCTGGCGGCCGAGACCGTCGGCAATCCGGCCACCAACATCGCGATCTTCACCGTCTTCGTCGCCGTCACCCTCTACCTCGTCATCCGCGCCAGCGGCAGTAACAAGACCGCAGAGGGATTCTTCACCGGCGGCCGCGCCTTCTCCGGCCCTCAGAACGGCATCGCCATCGCCGGGGACTACCTGTCCGCCGCCAGCTTCCTCGGAATCGCCGGGGCCATCGCGGTATACGGATATGACGGCTTTCTGTACTCCATTGGATTCCTAGTGGCCTGGCTGGTGGCTCTGCTTCTGGTGGCCGAATTGCTACGCAACACAGGAAAATTCACCATGGCCGATGTGCTGAGCTTCCGGCTCAAGCAGCGCCCGGTGCGACTGGCAGCGGCGACTTCCACGTTGACGGTGTCGCTGTTCTACCTCCTGGCGCAGATGGCAGGTGCCGGAGGTCTGGTGGCGCTCCTTCTCAATATCCACAGCAGACTGGGCCAGTCGATCGTCATCGGTGTGGTTGGCGTGCTCATGATCGTCTACGTCCTGGTGGGCGGCATGAAGGGCACCACCTGGGTCCAAATCATCAAGGCGGTGTTGTTGATCACCGGCGCCGCACTCATGACGGGCGCGGTGCTGGCCAAGTTCGGCTTCAACGTCTCCGACATTCTCGGCGCCGCACAGCACGCCGTTTCTCACAGCCACACCAAAGGTGTTGCGTCACGCGATGTTCTAGCCCCGGGTGCGCAGTACGGCGGTTCGTTGACATCGAAGATCAACTTCCTGTCGCTCGGGCTCGCGCTGGTGCTGGGCACCGCGGGACTCCCCCACGTCCTGATGCGCTTCTACACCGTGCCCACCGCCAAGGAGGCTCGCCGATCGGTGGTGTGGGCGATCGGACTGATCGGCGCCTTCTACCTGTTCACCCTGGCGCTGGGCTACGGCGCCGCAGCACTCGTCGGACCCGATCGCATCCTGGCGGCGGCCGGTGGCCAGAACTCGGCTGCACCGCTGCTGGCCTTCGAGCTAGGCGGGGTGATCCTGCTTGCGGTCATCTCGGCGGTGGCGTTCGCGACCATTCTCGCGGTGGTGGCCGGACTAACGATCACCGCATCGGCATCATTCGCACATGACATCTACGCCTCAGTCATCAAGGACCACAACGTCTCTGAAGGGGAACAGGTCCGGGTGTCACGGATCACAGCAGTGGTATTGGGTGTCATCGCGATCGGGCTCGGCATCTTGGCCAACGGTCAGAATGTCGCGTTCCTGGTGGCACTGGCCTTCGCGGTCGCGGCAGCGGCCAATCTGCCGACCATCGTTTTCTCGCTGTACTGGGCACGGTTCAACACCCGCGGCGCGCTGTGGAGCATGTACGGCGGATTGATCTCCACCATCGTGCTCATCGTCTTCTCCCCCGCTGTCTCCGGCGCAAAGACGGCGATGATCCCGGGCGCCGACTTCGCCTGGTTCCCGCTCGCCAATCCCGGCATCGTGTCGATTCCCCTGGCCTTCGTGCTCGGCATTGTCGGGACACTGACCTCCAACGACAAGGGCAACCCGGGGCTGAACGCGGAGATGGAGGTGCGCTCCCTGACGGGCATCGGCGCGGAAAAGGCGATCGCCCAATGATCCGGGCGGAATGAGACGGGCCCGCCCGTGACTTACATTGGGTTGTGATTGCCCGTCTGCGCCGTTCGGCCGCGTTCATCCTGCTGGCGTTTAGCTTCTCGGCGGTCATGATCGGCACCACCATGCCGACGCCGATGTATGCGCTGTACTCGCAGCAGATGCACTTTTCCGTGCTCACCACCACCGTTGTGTATGCCACCTACGCGGCCGGCGTGCTGTTCGCGCTGCTGCTGTTCGGCGGTTGGTCCGACGTTCTGGGCCGTCGCCCCCTATTGCTGACCGGCGCCGGATTCGCCATCCTCAGCTCGGTCATCTTCCTGTTCGTCGACTCGGTTCCGCTGCTGCTGATCGCCCGCATCGTCTCGGGGCTGTCCGCGGGGTTCTTCACCGGCGCGGCTACCGTCGCCGTCATCGAGGCGGCACCCGAACAATGGCGGGGACGAGCGGCCGCCGTGGCCACCATCGCCAACACCGGTGGCCTTGGGCTCGGACCGTTGGTGGCCGGCATCCTCGTTCAGTACGCGCCCTGGCCCACCCATCTGGCGTTCATCGTCCATATCGGACTCGTGTCCATCGCCGTAGTGGCTCTGCTCATGGCACCGGAGACCGCGCCGCAACACGGAACGCTTGGTGTGCAACGTCTTTCGCTACCTCCCCAGGTACGTGCGACATTCGCGGCCGCAGCGACAGCGGGTTTCGCCGGATTCGCGGCCCTCGGCTCCTTCACGGCTGTGGCCCCCGGATTCCTGTCCGGGGTGCTCGGCATCGACAACCACGCGGTCGCCGGTGCAAGCGTCTTCCTCACATTCGGATCCTCTTGTGTGGCACAGATTCTCATCCGGCAGGTGCCTGCGGCCAAGGCACTGATCCTTGGCTGCGCAATCCTGCTGACCGGGATGCTGCTCGTGGTGGTGGCCCTGCACACGTCGTCATTGCCCTGGTACCTGACCAGCGCGGTGGTGGTGGGCATCGGGCAGGGCATCAGTTTCAGCCGCGGACTGGCCTCCATCGCCGACCGCACGCCGGAGGACCATCGCGCGGAGGTGACCTCCAGCTACTTCGTCGTCGCCTATATCGGAATCGCCCTGCCGGTCATCGGCGAGGGCCTGGCCGCGCATGCGTGGGGACTACGCACCGCGGGGATCACGTTCGCGCTCGCGGTGGCCGCCCTGGCGGCGCTCTGCCTGATCGCGGTCATCTGGCAAGAACGCCCACGCCGAGAAGAAACCGCGGCGCCGGCGACCACCGGCTAATCAAGATCTGTTGCCGCTACACCCCATGACCACAGCTGCGGTGCCGAAAAAATAGGTAGCACAGCACAGTTCGCACGCCCTACCTAGACGCTCGGGCCAGAAACCGTTCATCCGATAAGGGTTGTCCGGGCCGTGGATCGGCGCTAAGTTGTCGGCGGCCCCTGCCTACTCCGGGGTCGTTACCGGTCTTTTCAGAAGGAGTCGATGGGTCGTGCCTGAAGTCGTGCCGGATGACGGAGAAGCCCCAGTCATTGTCAGCCTCGTCGATGCGGCGGTGCACATGTACGCCTCCGCCATCGACACCCTGCCCGAACCCACCGACCCCGAGTACGGCGAACGCGTTGGCGTCGTCCTGAGCGGGTTGCGAAAGCTCGAAGGCGCGATCTCAAAGGCGGCCGGCCGCAGCCGCGTCACGCCCTCAGTCATCGTCGCGCTGAGCGGCGTGCGCCACCGATACGACGATCTCATGAAAGACGCGGCCAACAGCCCCAGCGCGACATTGGGCCAACGTCTCTACACCGCGCGCCGGCGGGCACGGCTCACCGCGCAGGAAACCGCCAATGGCGCCGGCCTGAAGGTCGGATTCCTGACGGCAGTCGAGTCCGAGGAATCCGTCACCGAGGACGAAGCCGCCAAGATCAAGGACCTCATCGCCGCTCTCGGCGGCTAGTTGTGATGTCCAGGGAGGTTGTTCCGGTCGTTTTTGGTGAGCCTGTGTGATAGGTGAAGGCCTCTGGTTGTGAAGTGGAGCTGTCTAGGAACCGCTTCACCAACCAGGAGGCCTTCATGTCCCACGCTAACGCTGCTTTAACCCCGCGCGCTCGATTGAGGTTGGCCCGGCTCGTTGTTGAGTCCGGCTGGACCTATGCGGCGGCGGCCAAGATGTTCATGGTCGCCCCGCGAACTGCCAGGAAGTGGGCCGATCGGTTCCGCTCCGAGGGCCAGGCCGGGATGGTTGACCGCAGTTCACGACCGCGCGTTAGCCCCACCAAAACAGCGCCACAGACGGTGCGCCGGATCGTGAACCTGCGGTGGCGAGGGCGGCTCGGGCCGATGCAGATCGGCGGGCGCCTCGGGATGGCGGCCTCCACCGTGCACGCGGTGTTGACACGGTGCCGGATCAACCGACTTTCACATATCGACCGGGTCACCGGGGAACCGCTGCGCCGCTACGAACATCCCCATCCCGGATCGCTGATCCACGTCGACGTCACCAAATTCGCCAACATCCCCGACGGCGGTGGCCACAAGTTCCTCAGCCGCCAACAAAGCAAACGCAATGCCATCGCCACGGGCCACCACACCGGTGAGCGCGGCGACCCCGCGAACAACTACCGCCCCAGAATTGGAAAAGCATTCGTACACACCGTGATCGACGATAACTCCAGACTCGCCTATGCCGAGATCTGCACCGATGAGAAAGCCGCCACCGCAGTCGGTGTGCTGCACCGCGCAGTGGCCTGGTTCGCCGGGCGCGGTGTCATTATCGAGCGCGTCCTCTCCGATAACGGAGCGGCCTACCGGTCCTACGCCTGGCGCCAGGCCTGCGCCGAACTGCACATCACCCCGAAGCGAACACGCCCCTACCGACCGCAAACCAACGGCAAAATCGAACGATTCCACCGCACCCTGGCCGACGGCTGGACCTACGCACGGTTCTACGAGTCAACCCAACAGCGCAACATCACCCTGCCGGACCGGCTGCACTTCTACAATCACCACCGAGCCCACTCCGCAATCGGAGGCCAGCCACCCATCACCAGACTGACCAACCTCCCTGGACATCACACCTAGTCCTACTCGCGAGGCCCAGGGGAAACTACCTAGCGAGGTCGCGTAGCGACGCGCTGTGTTGGTGATCGGCGCTCGACGACGCTAGGTGCATGACGATGACTCTGGGCCTGCCCACCGCCAACGAGGTGGGTGCCGCTACTCCGGCAACGCGCGACCGCGCGCTTGATGTGATCCGAATCGTGTCACTGGTCGGTGTGGTCCTTGGGCACACCATCATGGCGGTGAGCGCCATCGACAACGGTGTGCTGCTGTGGGGCAACCTGCTCAACGGCCGCCCCGTTTTCCAGGCGTTGACCTGGGTTTTCCAGATCATGCCGCTGTTCTTCTTCGCAGGTGTCGCGGCCAGCGTGGGCTCCTGGAAGCCGGGCACCAGCTGGGGGTCCTGGCTCATGCATCGCTGCACCCGGCTGTACCGCCCGGTGTTCTACTACCTGGGCTTCTGGGCGGTGGCCCTGCTGATACTTCGGCAGATCCTGCCGCTACACGTCTATGAGCCGGTCGCCGGTGTGAGCACCCAGCTGCTGTGGTTCCTCGGCGCCTATGTACTGGTACTGGCGGCGGTTCCGCTGCTGGCCCGCATCACGACGACACGGAGCATGTTCACCGCGCTGGCGGGAATCTATCTGGGCATCGCCGCCATCGACGTGCTGCGGCTGGGCCTGGACGCGCCCAAGGGCATCGGATACGTGAACTTCGTGGTGTGGCTGCTGCCGGCGGTTTTGGGCGTGGGGTACCGCCGGCAGCTGATCACCCAGAAAGCCGCATTGATGCTGGCCGCAGCCGTATTCGCAGTCAACATCGCGCTGGTGACGTCCGGGCCGTACACGATCAGTCTGGTCGGCGTGGCCGGGCAGAAGGTGCCGAACATGATTCCGCCCTCGCTGGTACTGGCCGGGCACGCAATCGTCTTGTCCGCACTCGCCATCGCGGCGATGCCGGCCATCAATCGATGGGCTCAGCGCCCTCGGGTGTGGTGGGCCGTGGCCATCGGCAACTCGGGCGCGATGACGCTGTACCTCTGGCACATGCCCGCGCTGCTGGGCATGCACCTGGTGTTCGATTTCCTCGGATTCCCCCGATACAACACCGCGGCACCGGATTTCATCGTGCTGTCGGTGCTTCAGGTGGCGACGATGGCCGTCCTGGTGACCGGGCTCTTCCTGGCCCTGCGACCGCTGGAAAACAACCCTCTGCCCGGCTGGGACGGTGGCTACGTCGCGCAGCCCGGTACGCGCAGTGCCGTCGTCGGGATAGCTCTGATGACCGCCGGCGGGTTCACCCTGGCCTCAGTCGTCTGGGGACTCAAGGGCTTTGGCCTTACGTGCTGGGTGGTTGCCCTGGCCGGGCTGATCATCGCCCGGGGGCTGGCCAACCAGAGGCGAGACGCTTAGCCGCTCTTACGACGGAATTCGCGATGCGAGCCGGCCCGGCCATGTGCATGGGTCGGCTTGCTGGCGGTGTCCTTGTTGTCGGCGGCGGCGTTGGCCTTGTTGTTTTTACGGTCAAGTGCCTCGCGGAACCTGCGCTTGGCATCGTCCGCGGCCGAGTCGCCGCTCGCCTTCGAATCGGTCATACCCGTCAGCCTAACCATGGGACAGACCGATCGTCGCACCATTTCACTAGCATCAGCTTCATGACCGAGTCTGCCCCTCTTCGCCCGGGTGGTTCATCGCGGATCAGCGGAGACAGCCTGGAGGGCGTCTCGGCGACCACCCTGTGGACACTGCACAACCGCGGCACCGAGGCGAAACGCCCGGACGGTGTGATTCAGGATCCGCTGGCCGCAGAGCTCTTCGACGCCATCGAGTACGACTATCGCAAGTTCGGCCGCCCGTCGCAGAGCCACGCCCTGCGGGCCCGGGCCTTCGACTCACAGGCCCGCGTGTACCTCGCGACGCATCCCCGGGCGGCGGTTGTCGCACTCGCAGAAGGCATGCAAACCAGCTTCTGGCGGTTGGGCGGCGCGGAATCCACAGCCCAATTCACTTGGTACTCCGTCGATCTGCCACCGGTGATGGAGTTACGCAGCAAGCTGTTGCCCAAGAATGAACGGATTGTCGAGCTGGCCCAGTCCGCCCTGGACCTGAGCTGGATGGATCGGGTCGACGGCTCAGACGGCGTGTTCATCACGGCCGAGGGGCTACTCATGTATCTGCAACCGGAGGAATCGCTTGGGCTAATCGAGGCCTGCGCCAAGCGTTTTCCCGGCGGACAGATGATGTTCGACAACATCCCGCACTGGTTCAGCAGGCGGACCCTGCAGGGGTTCACGTTGTCGGACCGCTACGTGGCCCCACCCATGCCGTTCGCGCTGACACCCGATGAAGGCGAGACGCTCATCTCCGTTCCGGGAGTGACGGCCGCCATCGACATACCGCTGCATCCCGGGCGCGGAATCTGGAAATTCGTCAACTCCAAGCGCCTTGATCGCGGGTTTCTGCGCCGGACTCGCCCGTCCATGACGCTCCTACAGTTCGGATAGCCATGACCAGATATGCCGCCCTGCTGCGCGGAGTCAACGTCGGTGGCATCACGATGAAGATGGCCGATGTCCGAGATGCTCTCGAGGCCGACGGATTTACCGGTGTCACAACAATTCTCGCCAGCGGAAACGTGCTGCTGGACTCAGCCGAATCCGCCTCCGCGGTCAAGGAACGGCTGCAGCGGGTACTCTGCGATCGCTTCGGATACGAGGCCTGGGTGCTGGTGTACGACGTGGGCACGATCAGCAGCATCATCGATGCGTTCCCGTGGGAGCCGGAGATCGAGGGCGTGCACTCCTACGTGATGTTCTGCAGCGACCCCGCGGTGCTCTCCGAGCTGGCCGCCCTCGGTGGCGAGCTCGACGACAGCGAACGCATCGCCGCCGGCGACGGTGTGCTGTATTGGCAGGTGCCCAAGTCACAGACCCTGGCCAGCCCCATCGGCAAGACGATGGGTAAGAAGCGGTACAAGTCGACGACGACCACCCGCAACCTGAGAACGTTGCACAAACTCGTTCGCTAGTACTGTGGCGTGCATGGCTGCCATCGATGCCCGCCACCTCGACGGGGTGTCCGAAACCGCGCTCATCACCTTGAATCAACGAGCGACCGAAGCGAGCCGGCCCGACGGTGTGCTCGAAGATCCGATGGCCATCGTCCTGCGTGACAGCCTGGATTACGACTACCACCACTTCGGTCGCACGCACCAGGGAATTGCCCTGCGGGCGTTGACATTCGACAACGTCTCCAACGAATATCTGGCCGATCATCCGCGGGCCACCGTGGTGGCGCTCGCCGAGGGACTGCAGACCAGTTTCTGGCGTATCGACAACGGCGAGCTGACCTGGTTGTCCGTCGACCTGGAACCCATTGTGCGGTTGCGCCAGCAGCTGCTTCCGCCCTCGGATCGGCTCCGATACATCGCACAGTCCGCACTCGACCACTCCTGGATGGACCAGGTCGACGACTCCAACGGCGTCCTGATCACCGCCGAGGGGCTGTTGATGTACCTGGAACGCGACCTGGTGTTCGACCTCATCGCCGCCTGCGCTAAGCGATTTCCCGGCGGGTGGATGGTCTTCGACACCATCCCCTGGTTGATGAGCGTGTACTCGCAGCGGCGCGGCTGGAAGCTGAGCGAGCACTACACGGTGCCGCCGATGCCGTTCTCCTTCACCGCCCACCAGTACGGGCAGCTGCGGGCACTGGACGGTGTGCGCACGGTGCGTGAGGTGCGGATGCCTGCCGGACGCGGAAACTTCCTGAAGCTGGCCACACCGCTGTTCTACGACCTGCCCTTGTCCGACCGGATAAGGCCGGCAATGACCGTCGTCGAATTCGGTTGACCCGCAGATGCTCTAGGCGGGTTTGACCGCGCGTCCGATCACGATCGATGAGGACGGCATGGGGACACCGAATACCTTCAGCCAGTCGTCGCGCTGCCCCTCGATCTCGAATCCCGCCCGTTCGATCGCGGCCAGCGTGTCCCGGTGCGTATGGCAGTTGCCGAACAATCGGGGCCAGAAAGTCACGTCCACCGCGCGCTGCACCAATCCGAGCGCACCCCCATGTGCGACGTGCTCGAAGAAGCGCACCTCGCCACCGGGCTTGAGTACCTCGAACGCCTGCGCGGCGGCACGGTCGGGGTCACCCACCGAACACAACACCAGCGAGCACACCACCGCGTCGAATCGATCCTCACCTGTGACGGCGAGGTCCTCGAACACACCGGCGGTCACCGTCACCGGAATCGACGCCGCCGCGGCAGCATCCTCGGCTTGCGGACGCAGCCTGGATTCGGGTTCGAGCGCCGTCACCGAGGTCACGGTGTCCGGATACAGCGGGAAGTTCGAGCCGATACCCGCGCCTACCTCCAGGACGTGTCCCGTCAGCCCCCGCAGATTCTCGGCACGCAGCTCCTTGATCCCGGGTGGTTCCCGGCGTGCGATGGCAGACCACACTGCCGAGAAGAATCTGTTGTCGAAGCTGACAGGCGTCGCCATGGCATCCAACCTAGCCCCGTCGACTAGCCCCCACCAACCACCCAAACTAGCTCCCACCCCACCACCCCAGCGATAACCCAACTCTGGAACACTGGGGCCATGGCACAGATCACGTTGCGCGGAAACCCCATCAACACGGTCGGCGAGCTTCCCGCTGTCGGCTCTCCTGCCCCGGCATTTGAGCTGGTAGGCGCCGATCTCGGCCCCGTCACCAGCGACCAGTACCGGGATAAGCCGGTGATCCTCAACATCTTTCCCTCGATCGACACCCCCGTCTGCCAGGCCAGCGTGCGGACCTTCAACCAGCGCGCCGCCGAGGCGGGCGCGCCGGTGCTGTGTGTGTCGAAGGACTTGCCGTTTGCCCAGAAGCGCTTCTGTGGCGCGGAGGGCATCGAGAACGTGGGCACCGCGTCGGCCTTCCGCAGCACGTTCGGCGAGGACTTCGGTGTCGTCATCACCGACGGCCCGATGACCGGGCTGCTGGGCCGCGCGATCGTCGTCATCGGTGCCGACGGCAATGTCGCCTACACCGAGCTGGTGCCCGAGATCGCTCAGGAACCCGACTACGACGCGGTGCTCGGGGCACTGTCCTAAAAGCCCAGTGTCCAGCGCACCCTTTGCCGACGAGCTGCTGGCGACCGTTCAGGCGTCGCCAGCTGCTGTCGGTGCACACGACAAGGACACCTGGGTCGGCCTGTTCGCCACCTACGGCCAGGTGAATGATCCGGTGGGCTCACGGCCGCATATCGGTGAGGCCGCGATCAGCAAGTTCTACGACACCTTCATCGCGCCCAACACGATCGTGTTCGAGGTCGAAAACGATGTGGTCGCCGGGATGTCGGTACTACGCGATCTGACGATTCATACGACCATGTCCACCGGCGTCACCATGCACATCCCGATGCATCTGCGCTATGACCTCGTCGAGGACGGGCCCGCCTCCTCACTCAAGATCGATCGGTTGTTCGCGTATTGGGAACTGCGCGCCATGATCGGCCAGCTCTTGGGTGCCGGTGGCGACGGACTGCTCGCGAGCGCCAAGCTGGGGCCACAACTGCTGAAGAACCAGGGCCTCAATGGCGTGCTGGGATTCATGCGTGGACTCAAGGGCGTACACGCGACCGGCAAGCAGCGCGTCGAGGAACTGGCGGCCGCGCTGACGGCCCGGGACATCCAGACGGTCACCACACTGCTCTCCCCGGAAGCCACCCTCTCGCTCGACGGTGTGGCCGAGGCCTCGCTGACCGAGTTCGCTTCGGCAACAGGTTCTTTGGCCGTCGACAAGCTGTTGGCCGCGGGATCTTCGGTATCGGCCACCGTGCGCCTGGGCGATCGGCGCGGGGTCGGGCTCTTCGAGTTCTCCGACAACTCGGCGGCACCGGGCACGCTGGCTTCGGTGCGGCTCTACTTCTGACGCGGCAGTACGCCGGTCAGGTCGACGTCGCTGACCGCCTGCCCCAGACAGGCGACGCGTAACGCGTTGTCGGCGAAGTCTTCCGCATCACCCCAGGGCAGATACGGTTTGGTGACGAGCATCGAGGCCACCCCGTGCGCCGCGGTCCACAGTTGCAACGCCATCACCACGGTGTCGCCGTCGGGGTAGAAACCTTCTCCCACGAGTTCCTGGACTCCCTTGTGCAAGTGCGCGAATGCCGCACTGACCATCGTCTCGTCCAGTTCACTGTCATCACGGGGCGGCGCCGAGGTGGCCAGCCGGTACATCAGCGGGGTTGCCACGGCAAAGCGCACGTAGGCCATGCCCTGCGCGTGCAAACGCTCCAGCGCGGTCGGCTGGTCCAGCGCCGCGGTCAGCATCTCGTCGTCCAGCCGTTGGTAGTACTGCCCGCAGACCGCGTCCATCAGCTCGTCCTTGTCCGCGAAGTGCAGATAGATCGACGGCGGGGTCACCCCGATCTTGCGCGCAACCTCGCGAATGGAGGGGGCACGTAGCTCCTTGGCTTCCAGGACAAGATCGATTGCCGCATCAATGATTTCGTCGCGCAGTTGGTCTCCTTCCCCGCGCGAGGAACGCTGACGCTTAGTCACTGAATCCGATTCGTTCATGGAGTTTGACCAAGGGCTTGGGTGCCCACCAGTTGAAGCGTCCGAGCATTCGCATGAACGAGGGCACCAGCAGCATCCGGATGATGGTGGCGTCGACCACGATCGCGATGGTCAGTCCGGTGCCGAACATCCGCATGAACGCCACCTGCGCGGCGATCAGTGCGGCGAAGGCAATGGTCATGATCATCGCCGCCGCGGTGACCACCCGGCCGGTGCGGGCCACCCCGAGCGCCACGGCCTCGTCGTTGTCTGCGCGCGTGTGTCCGGACGCCATCCAGTACTCCCGGATCCGCGAGATGAGGAACACCTCGTAGTCCATCGACAGCCCAAACGCTATACAGAACAACAGCATCGGCATGGTGGCGACAATCGTGCCGGTGACCTCGGTCCCGAATCCGCCCAGGTGTCCCTCTTGGAATATCCAGATCAGCGCGCCAAAGGTCGCCGTCAGCGACAGCACGTTGAGGACGAGCGCCTTCAGCGGCAGAATCACCGACCCGGTCAGCAGGAACAGCAGCGCGAAGGTGACGATCGCGATGATGGCCAGTACCAGGGGGAGCTTATGCACAATGCCGTCGACGGCGTCGCGGTCCAGTTGGGCTCCCCCACCGATCTTGACGGTGGTATCGCTCGGACCGGGGAGGGCGTGGATGGCGTCAAGCTGACGCTCGGCGGCTTCGGTGTAGGGCTTGGCCCCGGTCTGGACCGTGAAAAGTGCTGCCCCGTCCTTGATCCCGGTTGCGCTCGAGGGCGGACCGACTTTCATGCCCCGGATGAACGCACCGGTGGGCGCGGCCACTTCCTTGACATCCTCGATCTTCGAGAGGTCCGTGGCGTACTCGTCCATGTCCCGCGGTGGCACCGTGCCGATGCCCTCGGCGATGACGGACAGATTGGTCGAGCTGTTGTTGTTGAAGTTTCGGCGCATCTCGTTGCCGACCTGATGCGCCGAGGCCGATGCCGGCAACACCCGGTCATCCGGGAACCCGAAGGTTCCGTTGAGGAACGGCAGGCCCAGAACCACCAATGCCGTGACGATCACGATGGAGATCGGAATCGCGCGGGCCATAACCCGTTTGGTGTTTCGGTACCAGAAGGTCTCGGTGATCTCCCTGGCCGTGGGTTCCGGCCTGCCCAGGATCTTACGAATGAGGCGGCGTACGTCCAGGGCATCGATCCGATCGCCAAGAAGCGTGACGACCGCGGGCACAATGACGAGAGCCGCAATGGCGCCGACGAACACCACTGCGACACCCGCGTACCCGAAGGACTTGAGGAAGTACATCGGGAACAGGATCAGTGCCACCAGCGCCAGGGCGACCGTCAGCGCCGAGAACAGCACGGTGCGGCCCGCCGTGGTCATGGTCAGTACCAGCGCTTCGTCGCGCGGCTTGCCGGCGTTCACCTCTTCGCGATAGCGACTGATGATCAGCAGCGAGTAGTCGATGGCGAGTGCCAATCCCATGGCGACAGCCAGGTTCAATGCGAACACCGACACGTCGGTGACATATGTCAGGCCGCGCAGGATGGACATCGCCCCAACGATCGAGAACACCCCGACGACCAGGGGCAGCAAGGCCGCGTAGAGACCGCCGAAGATCCAGACCAGCACCACGAAACTGATCGGAATCGCGATCGATTCCATAACCAGCAGGTCCTTCTCGGACTGCGTGACGATCTGGTTGTAGAGCGTGGCGACGCCGCCGGCCTTGACCGAGACTCCGTCGCGGTCGACGGCGAGCGACTTGATGAGAATCGCCGCGTGCTTCTGGGCGTCGTTCTCACCCCCGGTCAGCCCGGCGACGATCAAGCCCGACTTGCCGTCGGTGCCGAAGAGATCATCGGCGACTTGCGGCGGAGCCGTCCACGCCGAGGTCAGGTTGAGCACCTCACCGGAGTCTTTGAGCTGGCGCTCTAGATCGGCTGCGACGGCGCGCATCTGCGGGCTCTTGACTCCCTGATCACTGGTGAGCATGAAGACCAGGGATTGGTCGCTGATGTCGAATTTCTCGGTGAGAACTCGCGTCACATACGCGGACTCGGAATTGGGGTCTTGCTGTCCGCCAGCGGCCAGATGCTTGGTCACCGGTACCCCGAAGATGGCGGCCGCGATGGCGATGAGCAGTGCCGCACCGAGTACGAGGCGAGGTGCCGCGATAACCGATCGAGCCAAAGGTTCCAGCATCGCAACGCCTTCCACCAGAGGATAACGGCGTTAAGTTATCAGCGATAAGTTAGGCGGGTCAAGGGTTGACATGTGCGCGCCGAGTGCATACCGCACGCAGGTGCTCCGCGAATCACTCAAAAAAACATGGAACCAAACGCGGCCCCACCCCGTCGGATCTTTGTATTAGGGGCATGCATGCCGTACGGGCGAGGAGAGTCAGACATGGCGAGCGTTTCGGGTTCATCGGGTGATCACTTACATGTGGACCCGGCCGAACTGCAGATTCATGGAGACCAACTCCACACGCACGCCTCCGATCTGAAGGACGCACACGATGCCGCCCATCGCGCATTGACCGATGCGCAGGCCGGTTTCGGATCGGGGCGCGCCGCCAACGCGTTGGGCACCCGCATTTCCGAGTGGGAGAAGGAAACCGCAGACCATCACGCAGAGCTCAGTAGTCACGGCGAGAACCACAAGGCGTCGGCGGTCAAATTCGTGAACCGGGACGAGCTCAATCGTGCGGGTATCGAACAAGCCGGACCCGGCAGCACGGTCTAGGGGGAGTAACTATGAGGATGACGCTCGACGAATTGCAGCACTGGCCACCACAGATAAAGGCACTCGCGGATGCCGCATCTAAACGGGGCGATGCCAGTCAGCAGGCCGCGGACAAGGTACAGGCCATCATCGATATGTCGACCTGGAAGGGTGATGCCGGCGACGCCGCGAGGGACGCGATGAAGCGCTCGGCCGGACGCTTCGAGAACTCCGGGTTTGAGGCGATGTATGTGGCGATGCATGCCAACAAGGCCTATGGAGAGTCGCAAGCGCTGGCTGACGACATCGGCTCCTTCTTGGCATACGCTGACGCTCCTCCGAAGGTGGACATCGATCCCAAGACCAACGCGGTGACACCCCCGGACATCACTGGTTTGAACAAAGACCAATTACAGAAGGTCATCGACAAACTGAAGGAACTTCATCAGCGGGTGACGGGCCTCGTTGCGCGCGGCGAAATGTTGGACGACTCATTGGCTCGCGTACTCGACGAGGGCACCGGCGGTCACACCATGGCCGAGAAACAAATCGCCGAGGGGAGCCCCGAACAAGCCGAACGCGATGTCCACGACGTTCTCGCCGGTACCGCCACGGAAGAGCAGAGGGCACGCGTCCAGGCGGCATCGATCCTGAGCCCCGAGCAGATCGCGGATCGTGATGCGGGTAGGCCGGTGCAGTTGACGCGTTCGCAGCAGCAGGTATTGGGGCAGCTACAGGCGCAGATGAATGGGATGTCCGTAGAGGACATTCACCGGGCCGAGCGACGCTTGGGCAACAACAAGAGCATTATCGGTAACGCGCTGCAGATGATGGGCTCGAATCAGTACGGCTATGCAAAGACCGAATTACGCCCCGGCGCACAGGGTTCCACCACCGAACTCACGACGGGAGGGTATGACAAGCTGCCCACCTCGGTTCAGAATCTGCTGAACGAATCCCGGCCGCCCTACACCCCGAACTACCCGCCCGGAACCTACAACGTGGACCCCTCAGTGGGGAACCTCAACCGCCTCTCCGAAGTGCTCATCGATGGCGATCAAGGCTTTCAGCGAGGCACCGAACTGGATCACAAACTGCTGCAGCGCGGCGCCGACATCTTGCACTACGAGAATGAAAGCGGCCACACTGCTCTAGCTCCCGTCGATAAGGAACTGCAGAACATATTCACGGCGACCGGCCGCGACCACATCGCAGCGCACGACATCATCACCGCAACCGATAGTCACCGAAACGACCAGTTCCTCAAAGATTTGACCCACCACCAATTCCCCGATTTGGGTCTTGCCGCAGGCAGCCTGGTGAGTTGGACCGGCGACTCGGCGCACGCCGGGCCGGGGGTGAGCCTGGAAGATGCACGAATGTCAGGTGAGACTGCCCGCGCTTACGCCAGCTACGTCGCTGACCACGGCGGTGAACTGAGCAAACTATCCAACAGCATCTCCGGAGGTACCCACACACTGGGCGAAATCAGCCCCGGACTAGCTCAGGGTATGGCTCACGGCCTGGCCCCCTACACCGCCACGATTGGCGGAGGCGATCCCGACGTATTCGGGACCACCCCAGGTTTCAACGGCCCGCTCGACAGCCAGAACGATATCGACAACGCAATGATGCCCAAGGCCAAGGCGCTGGTAACAGTGCTCAGTACCGACTCCGATGCGGCCAAAAC
>NZ_MAEV01000007.1:0-272956 GCF_002013385.1 Mycobacterium sp. D16R24
CAATAAACATGCAGGACATGGTCGGTTTGTTGAATGTACGCGACGTCGGTTCGTAATTTGCTGCGCGCTGCGCACATTGGTCACTTTTCCCATACATCCGCGCATCTCTTGCATTAACGCAGGAAAATTTCTGTTACCCATCCCACCTTTTTCGCGACGCGCGTCCCACTCTGTGGGATAGCTTGCGCGCTACTTCATTCGGCGCCGCACACCCCTTCAATAGGGCCGAAACTGGACGCTATGCCCACTTTTCCGGGGGCTAGGCGGCTAGCGCTGAAAATCCGACAGCCCACCCATGATGTCGGCCACCGAACCACCCCTCGCGTTTCTGAATCCGATTCCCGCCCAGACATTTGTGGCCCGCGGATCCCCCGCGCGCATCGCTGCTGCCCGAACTGGGCTCGTCAGATAGTCCACTTCGGGATACCCAATGGGGCGTGCGCTTCATGCTCATCGACGAACCCGTTGCGTGACCCTCGTGCCACCGCCCCGAGAATTATTTATTCACAATAGGTTTCAGAGAACGCCGGATTCTGCAGTGCAGCGCGATGGACCACTCGTCATCGCTGAACCGCGGCACTCCCAGCTCCACCCCGTGCCCCTGCACCTCACCGGCAAGACCTTTCGCATATCGCTGGATCGCTTCCCTTGATGCCGCACTTGGTTGTGGCACAGAAAGATTCACACAGATAGCACCGGCGGTCAGCGTACGTGCGGCGACGGCCGCGACAACTCACGAACATCGAAGAGACCCGCGATCACGGTCAGGCCTTCATGTCAAGGACCACGCGGAACCTCGCCGCGCCGGAGAGCATGTGTTCGTACGCCCGTGGGGCCTCCGATAGGGGCATGATCTCGTTCATCGAGCGGATACCATGGTGCTGAGCGAGATTCAGATTGTCTTCGTTCTCTATCGAGCTACCCGTCAGTGATCCGACAATCGAGCGGGTCCCGAAGATGAGGTCAGGGATGCCAGCCTCGATGGGCTCCGAGTCGGCCCCCACGACTACCAGCTTGCCATTGGGTGCCAACCCCGCGATCAACGGTGACATAGACGATCCGCTGGATGCCGTCGCGATGATTGCGGTGGCTCCGCCCAACGCGCGCAATGCCTTCGCGGGACTGCCCGCGGTGCTGTCGATGTACTCATCGGCACCGAGTTGCGTCGCAAGATCTGCCTTTCCCGTGCCCCGGGCGATGGCAACAACCCGGTAGCCCAGCACCTTGGCGTACTGGATACCGAGGTGCCCGAGCCCGCCGACGCCCTGGATCGCGACCAAAGAGCCCGGCCGGGCGTTCGCGGTCAGCAATGCGCGGTAGACGGTAAGGCCCGCACACAGCAGCGGGGCCGCGTCGTGCGGATCAACACCATCCGGTACTCGGACGAGGCCACTAGCCCGGGCATACGCCACCTCGCTGTAGCCGCCGTCGACGGTGGTCCCTGTTTGATTCTGATTGGTGCAGTTCACAAAATCTCCGCGACGACATTGCTCGCATTCACCGCAGTGGCCGTTGAGGTACCCGATACCGACCCGCTCACCGAGTTTCCAGGCACGTACTCCCGCACCGACAGCATCGATCACGCCCACAATTTCATGCCCGGGCACGATGGGTTTCGACGGATCAGCCCGCAGGCCCTCGGCGGCGAAGGCGTCGGTGTGGCACACCCCGCACGCCTCGACCCGAACTCGTACCTCACCCGGATGGGGTTCCGTAAGTTCTCGCTCCACCAGCCGAAAGTCCCGCTGGCCGGCTACTTCGAATGCACGGTATGTGGACACGCCTCCCACAGTGGCACATATCGCCGGGCTGCGATATGTGCATACGGGGGCGGGAAGGACGCGGCGAGCTAGCGGTCTACTACTCACCACACCTCGCGGGATGCGAGTCAGATAGACCCGCGGTCGCCATCTTCATCGGAGTAGTGGCGACACGGTGTGAGGATCGTTGACAGACCACTCACTGCCCGGTGTCGCCACCGCCCCATGGGGTAGCTAGCAGGCCAGCGTGACGTACGCGACCTTTTGTCCTGCAGTGGGAACCGTCGTCGGCTGGTTGCGCATGTTGCGCCCCGGCTGCACATTCTGAACGCCTGACTGCTGCGACACTCCCTGAACCGTGCACTGCGACGGATGGTCCGACCCTACCTTGGTGATGATCACCCGGTACCCGTTGGACTTGAGGTCAGAGATGACGGAGTCCGGGTCCGCGGCGGGACCGGCCAAGGCTGCGGCGGCTGTGGCCAGGGACAGCCCTGCGGCAGCGAGTAGCGCCGCCGCGGTCGTGATCTTCTTCATGATTGTTGCTCCTTCTGCGTCGTCGAAGATGAAGCTGAGTTACATCTAGTTACGAAGCGTTGTTCTTGTTGGTGCCATAGGGGACGTGCGGGTTGGTGCCCAGCGGGACCAGCGGGTTGGCGCCCTCATAGGTCGGCTGGTGCGCGCCCTGCTCGTAGACGACATCGCCCGGAGCAACGCAGGGACGTAGCTCAGTGGCGTTGACACTGGTCTCGCTGGCGTAGCAGACCGGAGGAGGCGTAGGCCCTGCCAGGGCGACAGGGGCGCCCATGACAGCGACGGCTACGGCTGTGCCGGCGCCTCCGACGATTGCAGCGAGTGACATTTTCATGTGGTGTTTCCTTTCCGCTCGGTCATCTTGCTAATGGCCTAGGAAGCGAACATCACTTGCCAAAGACATCAACGTTGATGCATTCACCCTGTTCAACGGCTTCAAGGTTCACCTGGTTCCCAATTTATGAGATCCCCGGCTGATTCTCAGCTAAATCTCAGAGTACCCCATGGGGGTTAGGGTCTGAGAGAGATGGTATAGAGCCGTTAACGCGTCGTTAACCTGCACAAATGGGTGTATAGCCC
This sequence comes from Mycobacterium sp. D16R24, assembly GCF_002013385.1. NCBI lineage: Bacteria > Bacillati > Actinomycetota > Actinomycetes > Mycobacteriales > Mycobacteriaceae > Mycobacterium > Mycobacterium sp. D16R24. Next base: position 2,874 of record NZ_MAEV01000007.1, read on the forward strand.
TAGATCAAGTGATCTATAGTTCGATCATGCGATCTAATTCCGGCCATGAGCGCACCTTCACCGAGGTCGCTCGCCGCGATCAGATCGTCACGTGCGCCATCGAGGTCATCGCGGAGGTCGGTTACCCAAAAACCTCAATCCGAAAGATCGCCGAGCGCGCTGATATCGCGATGAGCGTGGTGCTCTACCACTTCGGCTCCAAGAACGGGCTCATCGAAGCGGTGATCGCGTCGATGTACCGGTCGGGCATTGCGGCCGTGGTCCCCGAGGTTGATCGTGCGCGGACTCAGACCGACAAGCTCGCGACCTACATCCGTTCCAGCATCAGCTATTTCAATACTCACCGGATTCAGTTGGCCGCGCTAGCGCAGCTCGGCACGAGTTACAAGCCCCGCGACGGAAGACGTCTCGGGGACCTGGGCCTCACACCCGAGCTGACCCAACAATTGACCCAGCTCGACCCGTCGGCCATTCTCCGCGCGGGCCAGAAAACCGGTGAATTCTCCTCATTTCCCGTCGATTCCACTGCAATCGCACTACGAGGAGCCGTCGATGTCGTAGTCGAGAAGATCTTGCAGGACCCCGAGTTCGACGCGATGGGGTACGCGGAGGATCTCGTGAAGATGTTCCGCCGAGTGGTACGGAGGGCGTAGTGGCTCGTATCGTTATCGCCGCTATCGGCAGCCACGGTGATGTCGCACCGTTGACCGGCATCGGTACTCGCTTACGTCAGGCCGGGCACCATGTGACACTCGCCGCGTATGAACGCTTTAACTCTTTGATATCCAACGCTGGCTTAGATTTTCGTGGCATTCCGGAACCGGCGACGCCATCGGAGAATGCCGATGTCAACGTCACGAAGGAGCTCGCCGAGTTCCTCGCTCCGCGAGGTATGCGATCGCTCGGCATCGCACTGCTCAGCGCCATTCACGACGTGCCCGCGGACCTCCTGCTGTTATCGCCGTACTCCGAACTGGCTGGGCATCCGCTCGCCGAGGCGAAAGGCATTCCCTCCATGGGGATCAGGCTGCAGCCCTGGTCTGCCACCGCTGAGTTTCCCCCGGCCGCCCTCGGAGCCTGGTCCGCAGGGTCGGCAGCCAATCGTCTGGCCTCCCACGCCGGGGCATGGCTTGTCGATCGCCTCTATGGCGGGGTGGTGTCCGGGTTCCGGCGAGACCTCGGCCTGCCGAAGGCATCGGCCGGTCAGCTTCGCCGGAGCAGATCTGGGTCGGAATGGACTGTTCTGCACGGCTTCTCGCCGCACATCGTGCCGCGACCATCGGACTGGCGACCGGGGCTGGAGGTCACCGGATACTGGTGGCCGCAGCCCGATCCACGGTGGCAGCCCTCCCCCACGTTGGTCGATTTTCTCGCAGCGGGTGATCCTCCGGTGTTCATCGGCTTCGGGAGCACGATGACCTCGGCCGCTCAGGCAGTGCGCGTGTCTGAGCTCGTGCGGGAGACGCTCCGCCTGGTGGGTATGCGCGGAATCGTACAAACCGGTTGGGCAGGAATCAATGCCGCTGACGATAGCGTCCTGACGGTGGGCGAGCTGCCACACAGCTGGCTCTTTCCCCGAATGGCGGCGGTCGTGCACCATTGCGGCGCTGGGACGGTCGCTGCCGGCCTGCGTGCCGGGGTGCCTACTGTCGCCGTGCCCGGCCTGGGCGATCAACCATTCTGGGCTCGACGGCTCCGCGATCTCGGGCTCAGCGCCGGCACCATCCCGCAACGAACCCTGACGGTAGAACGGCTTGCCGACGCCCTCCGCGCTGCCGTCACCGACCGACAGCTCACGGGCCGTAGCCGCCGGGTCGCAGACCTCATCGCTACCGACGACGGCGCCGCCGGCGTTGTCGTGACCGTCGATCGAATGCTGGGCTGAGGGCGCTGGCGTGAGGCCTTGCCAGGGGTGACCGAGGAAGTCCGCGACACCCCTCGCGAGTCAGTCCACGTCATCAACGCGGTGAGGACTCGGTCGCGGTTTCCTGGTCATGCCTTCTGACAGAATTACGGAAACAGTGTTGCCGTAATTGCCCGCCGGTGTCAAGATCGACATACTGGCCGGTGTGACGGACGAGCGACGAACACGCGGCCGCCCACCCGTACCCATGGATTCGATCGTCGACGCGGCGCTACGAATCGTGGACGAGGAGGGCGGCGAGGCACTGACCATGCGCGCGCTGGCACGCCGGCTCGATTCCGGGACCGCGACAATCTATCGGCATGTCGAGAACCGCACTGAGCTCGTCGCCTACGTCGTCGATCGAGTATTCGGCGAGGTCGAGTTCGACGACGGGAAACTCGCGGAACTCCCCTGGCAGCGCGCGTGCACCGTCACCTCACGTGCTTTGTTCGATGCAATGCGACGCCATCCGAATGTCGCCGCGCTGCTCACCGATCAACTGCCCGTCGGGCCGAAGGTTTTCATGCTGCGCGAGCGCACGCTCGCACTGTTTGTGAACGCAGGATTCTCACCGGTGGATGCGGCCCGTATATATACGACTGTGGGTCGATACGTCCTGGGTTTCGCGACTCAGCTGGGGGTCGAACACAGGAGCCGCAGCACCGATCCCGCGCTCCTCATGCGGCTTGTACAGGGCCTCGACCTGGCCAACTTTCCGATGACACTCGCGATCGGGAATTCCCTGGCCGTTTCGATCGAGGATGATTTCGAGTTCGGACTCGGGCTCCTTGTCACCGGCCTTGAGCACCTGCACGACAAGTAGCCGGTCACAGCGTTGGTGACATCACCACAGCAGTAGGGTCGAGTGATGACCAGCGCCGGATACGTGCTCAGCACTGACACCGCGGTAACGCTTCTCGCGGCCGGACTCATCTTCCTACTCGCCCTTGGATTGGGCGTGTGGAAGTACCGCCAAATGGTCACGAGCCCAAATCATCTCGCCCATCCGTACGTCGATACCGCACATAGGGCCGCACTGCTTTATGCGTTCGCCACCCTGCTCACTGCGGCGTTCGTCGAGTTGAGTGCGTGGCCCGGCTGGGTAAACCTCACTGCCGCCATGGTGCTGGTGTTCTTCTTTCTGGCAGCCATCGTGAGCTACATGGTGCACGGGGCCTTACGCGACACCAACAATCAATTCGAGGATCCCAACCCCGGCATGCACGTGGCGATGGTCCTACTGATTATCGGCGAAATGGGCGGGTTCGCGGTCTTACTTGCAGGATTCGTACGTGCCCAATGGTTTTCGTAAGAGTTACCACACATACGGCAGTAGGCGATAGCGCGCCTTCTGCGCGTACTCGCGGTATCCATCCAACTGATCGACGAGCAACCTCTCTTCGTCACGGATGCGCACGATGAGTGCGACCAAGCCGGCGACGACCGAGACCAGCCCCCAGTACGAGCCGAGCGCCAGCGGAAAACCCACAATGGTGATCACATTGCCGGTGTACATGGGGTGGCGCACCAGCCCGTAGAGACCAGTGGACACGACCGTCTGTCCCGTCTCCACCTGCACGGTGGAGGCCGCGAAGCTGTTCTGAATGACCACAAGGCTCGTGACACCCAACCCCACGGCCACCAGAACATCACCCATGAGGCATATCGCCAATGGCACCGACGACCAGCCAAAGCGATGATCCAGCGCGCTCATCACCACCATCGCTGCCAGCGATATGTACCAGCCGCCGATAAGGACCTTTTGCACCGTTCGGGTCTCTGCCACCGGCCCCGCGTGCTTACGCCGTTGGTGCGCAGCCGGATTGACCTGCTGCAGATACACGGTGGGTACCCATGTCGACAGGGCGAACACCACCAGAAAGACCCACACCTGCCAGTAGTCGAGGGTTCCCGCGAGCAAGAACAGTACCGCGCCGAACACGGCAAGTTCGACGATCCCTAGCCCCAACACCCGCGCAATGGCCTTCACTGATCCTCCTGTTCACTCATCGAGTGGGACAGTTCGCCAACTGCTGGGCCAGGCTTCTGACCGATGGCGCATCGAACAACGCGAGCATCGTCAGGTTCACGTCCAGGGCCGTGTTGATCGCGGCGACCACACGCATCGCCCCAAGCGAATTGCCACCCAGGTCAAAGAACGACTCTTCAACCCCGACCCGGTCCACACCCAGCACATGAGCGAAGATGCTGGCCAGGATCTGCTCGTTCAAGCTAGCCGGGGGGCAATAGGCGCCGTTGGTCTCGCTGACGTCGCCAACCGAAACCCCAGCCGGCGGTGCGGTCCGGTTGATCCACCCGCTCCACCGCGTGCGCCCGGTCTTGTCCGATAGGTTCAGGGACGACAACGTGCGCCCCGGGTGCGAGGTCATCCACACCAGCACCTGTATGAACCGCTCGATCAGCTCTTCAATGCTGTCCGCGTCGAACACATCCATGTCGTACTGAACCCGAAGGTCCAATTCACGGCCGGGGCCGGCCTGCACGGCGATCGGATAATGGTAGTAGTCGCGACTGCTGAAACCTGTGATGGCTAAACCGTCGATCTCCGACTTCGTCCCCGTATCGGTCGGATAGTTCTCGTAGACGAAAACGGTGTCGAACAGTCTCTCCTGACCGGTAATGCGGTGAATGTCACTAAGCGCCAGATGCTGGTGATCGAGAGTGTCGTTATGCGCACTCTGCAACTGATGCAACAGATCTGAGGTAGTGGTATCCGCGGCGACGGTCGCCCGCACCGGCACCGTGTTGATCAACAGTCCCACCATCGATTCCGCACCGAGCACCTCGGCCGGCCGTCCCGAGACTGTCGAACCGAAGGCGATATCGTGCTGGCCGGTTACCGAACTCAGCAGCAACGCCCACGCGCCCTGCAGCACGATGTTGACGGTGGTCTGGTGCGAGCGCGCCAGCTTGGTGAGCGCACGCGTGGTCTTGGAAGGCACCCTAAACGAATCGACACTTCGCCGTCCAAACTGCAACTTCTGCTGCGGGCCAACGAGAACGGGCGTGTGAAAACCGTCCAACGCCCGACGCCAAGCCGCATGCGCAGCGTCGTGATCACGTTCGGACAGCCAGGTCACGAAGCTGCGGTACGACGCGGCCGGGGGCAGTCGCAGCCCGTGATAGCCGGCGAAAATCTCCTGCATGAGAATCGGCATGGACCAGCCATCGAGCACGATGTGGTGATTGGTGAGCACAAACCGATGCCGGTCGTCCGCGATACGGATGAGCACAGCCCGGAACGCCGGCTGCTCGGCGAGATCGCAGACCGCGGCGCGTTCGGCGGCGCATATCTGTTCGATCTGCTCATTGACATCCAGATCGGCTCTGTCGGTGTCCAACTCGATGTATCGCCAGGGAGCTGTGGGATCGGCAGGAATTATTTGCACCGGATGCTCGAACTGTTCGGAGAAGCGAGCCGCCAGGTGCGGATGCCTTCCGACCACCGCCTGCACCGCATCGCCGAGCCGCTCCGCGTCGAGCGAGCCGCTCATCGCGATATCGAACTGCACCGCATACACATCGTCGCCCGAGCTGTTCGCGATACCCGCGTGATAGAGCAGACCCTGCTGCAAGGGGGTCAGCGGTAGCACGTCGGCGATCGGGAATTGATTCTGCAGCCCATCGATCTGCTGCTGGCTGAGCCGGGCGGGGACGATATCGGACGGCGTCAATCCGCCTCCGCCCCTTCGTACATACGCGCAGATTCCGGCCAGCGCGTCAAACCACAGCCGGTTGATCCGGGCGACCGCCATGCGATCCAGTGCGGTCGGCGCCCAGGTCCAGGTGGCGTTCAGATGCGGGCCGGTGTCCGTGTCGATGGTGACGGCATTGAGCTCCACGGTGTGCGGCAGCGCGATGGGCATCGCCCCGGCGGCGCCAGTCAGGGACAAGCCTTCTTGACTGAAGCGCCATACATCTCCGGAGGCGTAGGCCGCCGGAGCCCCCAACCGCCCGAGATAGTTGAACCCGATTGCCGGGTCGGATGCGGGCAGATCCACATCGGGGTTGAGGTAGCGCAGCAGACCGTAGGTCAGGCCGTCGGGTAGACCACGAAGCTGCTCCTTGGCATCTTTGATGACCGTTCCCAGCGCCGTGTCTCCGGCCACCACCTGCGTCCAGCGCAACCCACCGACCGCCAACGACACCGGGTACTTGGTGGTGAACCACCCCACCGTGCGCGACAGGTCGATACTGCGATCCGCGGCTCCCTCCGGGTCCGCCAATTCCTCCTGGCGTCCATGGCCCTCGACATCAATGGCGATCGGAGCACCGCCGGTTCCCAAATGCTGTGCCCACGCCAAGGCAAAGGCGATCAACAAGATCTCGTGTACCCCGGTGTGAAATGCCGCCGGCACCTCACCAAGGAGCATGTGCGTTGTCTCGGCATCGAGAAACTCGGTGAGGTATCCGGCCGTGGCAAACGTATCCTCAGCCGGTTGCGGAGCAGCCAGGGCCGAGGGGATCGCCCCCACCCGCCGCCACGCATCCGCCTCACGCACTACGGCGGGCTGGCGCGCGTGTTTGGCCAGCCGGTCGGCCCACCGCTGGAACGATGTTCCCGCCGGCGGCAGCAGCACCTCTTGCCCACCACGCAGCTGCGTAGAGGCGATGGTCAAGTCCTCCAAAAGAATCCGCCACGACACCCCGTCGACGGCCAGATGGTGAACGATCAACACCAGCTGGCTGCTGGCAGTTACCCATAGCGCGCGCAGCATCACCCCGGCCGCCGGGTTCAACCGCGACCGCGCCGCCACCACCGCCTCATCGGTCAATGTGTCCACCGATTGCAGACACTCATGCGCGTCGACCGTGCCCGGCTCGGGCACCGTCAACGACCAGCCCCCGGCATCGTCACCCTGGGCACGCAGCCGCAACATGCCGTGTCGATCCAGCAAGGCCTGCAGCATGATGACAACGGCCGCCTCGGTGACACCTGTGGGTGATTGCAGCACCACGGTCTGGTTGAACTCGTCAATCGGGCCGTCAATCCCCTTCAACCACTGCATTATCGGGGTTGCCACCACTGACCCGAGGCCCTCGTCGACCACACCGCCGGTGGTGTCCGCCATCCTGACCACCCGTGCCAGCCGGGCCACGGTCTGCTGCACGAAGATATCGCGCGGCCGACCGACCAGGCCGGCGCCATGAGCCCGCCACACCACCTGGATGGCGGAAATGCTGTCCCCACCGAGGTCGAAGAATGAATCGTCGACGCCAACCCGGTCCAGACCCAGAACCTGCGCGTAGATGCCAGCCAGAATCTCCTCGACAAGGGTGGCGGGGGCCCGATAGTGATCGACATCGGTGTATTCCGGTGCGGGCAGGGCCTTCTTATCGATCTTGCCGTTGACCGTCAATGGCAAGGCCGCCAAGGCGACCACGGCGGCAGGCACCATGTAGTTCGGGAGACACTCGGCCAGCTGGGCGCGGATCTTGCCCGAGTCGGCGGTACCAGTGATGTAGCCGACCAGACGCTTATCACCCGGACGATCTTCCCGGGCAATCACAACCGCCTGCTCAACCCCATCCAGATCCATTAACGCCGAATGGATTTCACCGAGCTCAATGCGATGTCCGCGGACCTTCACCTGCTCATCGGCGCGCCCCGCATACTGCAGCTGGCCGTCCTGCCCCCAGCACATCAAGTCCCCGGTGCGGTACATCCGCGACCCCGGCGTCCCAAACGGGCAAGCCACAAACCGCGAGGCGGTCAAGCCGGTCCTGCCCACATAACCATGGCCCAAACCAGCACCCGCCACGTACAACTCGCCAACCACACCGACCGGTACCGGCCGCAACCATCCATCCAGCACGGAAAACCCGAGATGGGCCAGCGGCACACCGATCGGGCTGACCGTGCTCTCAAGATCGGCGGCCGTGATTTCACGGAACGAGGCATGCACCGTCGTTTCGGTGATCCCGTACATATTGATCAATCGTGGTAACACCGGATGCCGGTCCCGCCACGGCTTCAAACGCTGCGGTTCCAACGCCTCCCCTCCGAACACCACCACCTCGACACCGAGCTGGCCCGCGGACTCGGCGGCCATCGCATCCACCGTCTGCAGCGCGTAGAACGCCGACGGCGTCTGGCTCAACACGCTGACCTGCTCATCGACCAACAGAGCATGGAACTCTTCGGGTGACCGCACCACCGATTCGGACACAACCACCAGCCGCCCACCATGCAGCAGGGCGCCAAAGATCTCCCACACCGAGAAGTCGAAAGCTAGCGAATGGCTCTGCGCCCACACCTGGCCCGCCGACAACTCGAGGTCGGCATCAAGCGCTCGCAGTAGACGAGTCACATTCCGATGCGGAATGGCAACACCTTTGGGCACACCGGTTGTCCCCGAGGTATAGATCACGTAGGCGACATCTGCGGCCGTCGGTCCCACCGACGGCACGCCGGCCGGCTGAGCATCAAGCGCCGGGTCATCAATGTCCATGACAACGACCCCGTACCCATCCAACCGATTCACCAGATCGGCGGTGGTCACCGCGACTACCGGCTCGGCGTCCGCGACCACGAACTCCAGCCGTGTATCCGGCACCGCCGGATCGATCGGCACATAGGCCGCACCGGTCTTGAGGACCGCGAGGATCGACACGATCGCCTCAATCGACCGCGAGAACAGCAGGGCCACTCGCTCTCCAGGGCCCACGCCATACTGGATAAGCAAGTGCGCCAATCTGTTCGATGCCTCATCCAGTTCCTGGTAGGACAGATGACTGCCGTCGAAACAGACCGCCACCGCCCCCGGCACCCGAGCGACCTGCTGCGCGAACAACGCGGGGATCGACACCGGGGTCTCGGGCCTGCCCAACTCTGCCCGATTGCCCCAGCCATCCAACTGAGCGAGCTCCTCGACATCCAACACGTCGATCGCCGACAACGGCCGGGTGTCGTCGGCAGTCATCGCCTCGAGCACCCGTTGCAACCGATCGATCAGAGTCTCGACACTGCCCGTGTCGAACACATCGGTGCGAAACTCCACCGTCCCCAAAATCCCGGCGGCATCGCCTGATTCGGTCCAAGACTCGGACAATGAAAACGACAGATCCATGCGGGCCGAGTGAGTACCCAGCGGTAACTGGGTGAGCCGCAGGTCTGCCAACGCCACTCCGCCGCGAGAGTCGCCTATCTGTCCGGGCACGTTCTGCCAAGCCAGCATCACCTGCACCAAGGGGTGATGGGTCAGCGACCTGGCCGGATTCAATCGCTCGACGAGCACCTCGAATGGCACGTCCTGATTCTCGAAAGCGCCCAAACTGCGTGCCCGCACCTGAGCCAACACCTCGGTGACACTAGGGTCCCCTGCTAGGTCGACCCGCAGCACCAACGTATTGACGAAAAACCCGACCAGTTCATCGAGCGCCGGGTCGCGACGTCCGGCGATCGGGAATCCCACCGCCACATCAGAACTCGCGCTGAGCTTGGAGAACAGCACAGCGAGGGCCGCCTGCATGACCATGAAACTCGTCGCGTTGTGTTCCCGGGCCAATCGATTGACCTGCTGCTGCAGATCCGCAGGCCAGGTCACGTCCACCCTGGAGCCACGTTGATCAGCCACCAATGGATACGGCCGGTCGGTCGGCAGCGCCAAACGCTCGGGCATCTCGGCCAGCGCTTCTTCCCAGTAGGTCAATTGCCGGGAGATGCGGCTCTCGCTGTCATCCAGCACGCCCAGCTGCGCGCGCTGCCACAGTGTGTAATCGGCGTATTGGACGGCCAATGGCTTCCAATCGGGGGCCTGCCCCGCATGCCGACTGGCGTAGGCCACACCCAGGTCGGCGACCAGTGGGGTAACCGACCAACCGTCTGCGGCGATATGGTGCACCACCGCCACCAATACGTGATCATCCTCGGCAGTGCGGAAAAGCCTTGCTCTCACCGGGATCTCAGTCGAGAGGTTGAAACTGTGCCGCGCCGAATCCGCAATCGATTCTTCCAGTCGGCCTGCCGGCCATCCGGACGCATCCACAACGTCCCAGCCGAATTCGATCTCCTCGGCCGCGACGACCAGTTGCTGCGGTTTCCCGTCGACCGCCGGGAACAGCGTGCGCAGGCTCTCATGGCGATTCAGCACGTCCACGAACGCCGAGCCAAGGGCATCCTCATCAAGGGGCCCCTGCAGGCGCAGCCCCACCGCCAGATTGTAAACCGGTGAAGGACCATGCAATTGGTCGATGAACCAGAGTCGGCTCTGCGCAAAAGACAGGGGCATCACCTCCGGCCGCTCGCCGGCTACCAAGGGCTCCAGTCGACGCTCGTCACCTCCGATTCGGAGCATCAGCTGCGCCACCGTCGGAGCGTCGAACACCGCGCGCTCTTCTAGACCGGCATCCATGGACCGGTTGAGCGCGGCGACCAGACGCATCGCCAACAGCGAGTCCCCACCTAGGTCGAAGAATGAGTCGTCGATACCGACGCGGTCCAGGCCCAGAACTTGCGCATAGATGCCAGCCAGGATCTCCTCGGTCGGATTTGCCGGGGCGCGGTATTGATCGATGGATCGATACTCCGGCGCCGGCAAGGCGCTCTTGTCGAGTTTTCCATTGACAGTCAACGGAAAGCCTCGCAAGGTGACCACCGCGACAGGGACCATGTAGGAGGGCAGCCTGTCGGACAACCCATCACGCAACACCACCGGGTCGGCCGTGCCGGTGATGTAGGCGACCAACCGCCTATCTCCGGGACGGTCTTCGCGAGCGATAACTACAGCCTGGTCGACACCTTCGAAACCCAGTAACACTGACTGAATTTCACCGAGCTCGATGCGATGCCCACGAATCTTGACCTGCTCGTCGGCCCGGCCCAAATATCGCAGTTGTCCGTCGGAGCCCCAGCACACCAGGTCTCCGGTGCGATACATCCTGGTACCGGGCTCTCCGAACGGACAGGCCACAAATCTGGTGGTGGTCAACGGCGCACGTCCCAGATAGCCATAACCCAAAGCCGCACCGGCCACATACAGCTCGCCGACCACATCAACCGCTACCGGCTGCATCCAGTCATCCAGGACCGCAAATGCCAAGTGGCCAAGAGGTACTCCGATCGGGCTGTCTGCGCCGTCGACGTCGCCGGCAACGATCTGACGGAACGAGGCGTGGACCGTCGTCTCGGTAATCCCATACATGTTGATCAATCGCGGTGACCCTGGATGGCCCTCGAACCACCCCCTCAGACGCTGCGGCTCCAACGCCTCCCCTCCGAAGATCACCGCCGCAAGATCGAGCTGCCGACCGTTCGGCCGAGTCGCGTCCAGAGCCTGCAACGCATAGAACGCCGACGGCGTCTGACTCAGCACGTTGACGTGTTCATCAACAAGCAGCGCATGGAACTGTTCGGGTGAGCGCACCACCGAATCCGACACCACCACCAGCCGTCCGCCATGCAGCAGCGCACCGAAAATCTCCCACACCGAGAAATCGAAGGCCAACGAATGACACTGGGACCAAACCTGTCCCGGCGACAACTCCAGCTCGTCGTCAATTGCCTCAATCAGCCGCGTCACATTATGGTGCGCAATAGCAACACCTTTCGGGACGCCGGTGGTTCCAGAGGTATAGATCACGTACGCGATATCATCGCCGCCGGGCGTCACCAATGTTGGCCGTCCATCAACCGCAGCAGTCTCGGTGTCGGCGGGGACATCGCCAACGTCAATGACCACCAGCCCGCGTCCGTTCAGTCGGCTCGCCAGATCGGAGGTGGTGACCGCGACCAACGGCTCAGCATCGGCCAGCACGAACTCCAGCCGCGCATCCGGCACCGATGGGTCAATCGGCACATACGACGCACCGGTTTTCAACACCCCCAGGATCGCTACGACTGCCTCAACCGATCGTGAGAACAGCAACGCCACCCGCTGCCCTGCACCCACCCCGTGCGAAAGAAGCCAGTACGCCAACCGATCCGAGGCCTCATCGAGTCCGCGGTATGACACGTGGCTGCCACCGAAGCTGGCCGCCACCGCGCCCGGATGACGCGCAACCTGCTCGGCGAACAATGCCGGAATCGACATCGAGGTCACGGGACGGTCCAGCGCGGCCCGGTTACCCCACACATCCAGCTCCGTGCGCTCATCCGTATCGCCCAGATCCATGGACAACAAACGCCTGCTGGCATCGGCTTTCACTGTTGCTGCACCTCCCCCGTCATGGCCTCCAGCACTCGCTGGAATCGCTCGACGATCTTCTGCACCCGGTTCACACCGAACGCGGCGGTATCGAATTCGACACGCAGGACCAGTTCATTGCCGGGCATGGCTTGCAGGGTCAGCGGGTAGTGGTTGTACTCGCGGCCACTGACTTCGGTGATGGCCAACCCGTCTGCCATCGATGACGCCACGGACTCCACCGGATAGTTCTGGTAGACGAACAGGGTGTCGAACAGTTGGTCATGACCGACGGCATGGTGGATCTCACTGAGGGCCAGATGCTGGTGGTCGAGGGTATCGCTATGGCGGCGCTGCAGATTGTCCAGCAGCTCGGCGATGGTGGTGTCCGGCGTGATCGTCGCTCGCACCGGCACGGTGTTGATCAGCAGGCCGACCATTGAATCCGCACCCGCCACCTCCGCGGACCGGCCTGAGACCGCGACACCGAAGGCGACATCGTGTCGGCCCGTCAGCCACATCAGCACCTGCGCCCAGGCCGCTTGCAGCACGGTGTTGACCGTGGTGTGTTCAGCACGCGCCAATTCGTTGACAGCCCTTGTTGTCTCAGCGGGCAATCGGTAGGTCTCCGTGGCTCGTCGCCCTGACGTTGTCCTGGCCTTGGGGGCGACCAAGGCCGGGGTGTCGAATCCTGCGAGAACGTCGCGCCAGGCCTCGCGCGCACTGTCGACATCTCGATCGGACAGCCATGTCACAAACCTGCGGTACGACGCGACCGCGGGAAGGCGCTGTCCGTAATAGCCGGCGAATATCTCCTGCAGCAGGATTGGCAGTGACCAACCGTCGAGCACGATGTGGTGATAGGTCATGACAAACCGGTGAACATCATCGGATACGCGGATCAGTGCCGCGCGGAAGGCCGGCTGGCTGACCAGGTCACACACCAATGCCCGCTCGACGGCACACAGCTCCCGCAGCCTGTCGTCCATATCGGTTTTCTTCGTGGATAGGTCGAGGTACTGCCAAGGCACGCTGGGGTTGGCCGGAATGATCTGCACCGGTTCGTCGAATCTCTTGTCGAACCGGGCCGCCAGGTTCGGATGGCGGTTGATCACTGCGCGTACCGCCTCACGCAGCCGCTGCGCATCCAGCGGACCAGTTACCGTGACATCGAGCTGCATGGCGTAGACGTCATCATCATTACCGCGAGTGGCATTGGCCTGGAACAGAAGTCCGCGCTGCAGGGGTGTCAGGGGCAGCACATCGGCGATCGGGTCGTCTCGATCGAGTTCGTCGATCTCCTGCTGGGTGAGGCGGGCGGGGGCGATGTCGGACGGTGTTAGACCACCGCCACCCCCGCGCACATGCATGCAGATCCCGGTCAGAGCGTCGAACCACAGCTGGCTGAGTCGACCCACTTGCACATCGTCAAGTGCCGAGGGGGCCCACGTCCAACTGGCGTAAAGACTTGGACCGGAGTCTGTCTCGGCGGTACTCGCGTTGAGTTCCAGGGTATGTCCGAGGGGCATGGATATCGCGGCGGCCGCGGCGGATACCTCCGCTGCGTCGTGACTGACCTGCCACAGTTCGGTGAGGACCTCCGACTCTGCGGCCCCGGCCGCCCCCAGTCGGCCGAGGTAGTTGAATCCAATGGCCGGATCCGGTCCGGACAGATCGATATCCGAGTTGAGGTAGCGCGTCAGTCCGTAGGTCATGCCCTCGGGCAGCGCCCGCAATTGTTCCTTGGCGTCTTTGATCACGCGTCCAAGTGCGGCATCACCTGCCACCACCTGGTCCCAGCGCAACCCGCCCCCGGATCGCCCAACATGGCTCGCGACTCGCAATGCCACCGGGTACTTGGAGGTAAACCAACCGACGGTGCGGGATAGATCGATGTTGGCAGCGATGTCCCCGAGATCCTCCACGCGGCCGTGCCCCTCGACGTCGATACCTATCGGCAAGGTGACGCCAAGGAATTGGGTTAACGCCAACGCATAAGCGATCAACAAAATGTCTTGAACCCCAGCGTGGAACGCCGCCGGGACCTCGCCCAACAGCGCGCGGGTCGTCTCAACATCCAGCGATGCCGTGAGATTGCCTGCGGTGGCATACGTGTCCAGCTCGGGCCGAACCGCGGGCAATGCCGATGGGGTTGCCAACACCCGGCGCCAGCTGTCGGCCTGTTCCACCGCGTCCGCGGTGTGCGCGTATTCGCCGAGCAGTGATGCCCACCGGGCGAATGAGGTTCCGGTCGTCGGCAATGCCACGGGTTGACCCTGGCGATGCTGCACCCACGCGATATTGAGGTCTTCGAGCAGGATCCGCCAGGACACCGCGTCAACGGCCAGATGATGAATCATCAGTACCAGCTGGCTCGTAGACGTCACCCACAACGCGCTGACCATCTCTCCCGCGCCCGGATTCAACCGCGACCGCGCCATCATCAACGCCTCATCGGAAAGCGTGTCCGCCGAGTTGAGATGCGGCAGCACTGAACCCTTTTCAGGAACCAGAAGTGACCAGTCCTGGGCATCGTCCACCTCGGCGCGCAGTCGCAGCATGCCGTGCCGGTCGAGCAGCGCACCCAAGACAACCTCCACCTCGGACTCGGTAGCTCCCGGCGGGGCCTGGATAACCACCGTCTGGTTGAACTGGCCGATCGGGCCCCCGGATTTTTCGACCTCCCGCAGCCAGCGCATGATCGGGGTCGCCGCAACTGGCCCGACACCCTCGTCAAGCGGACCTGTGTCATCGCTGGCCATACCGACCACTTGGGCCAGTCTGGACACGGTCTGCTCAACAAAGATGTCTCGGGGCCGACACGTCACACCGCATGCCCGGGCCCGGGCAACCACTTGCATTGACAGGATGCTGTCGCCGCCCAGGTCGAAGAAGGAATCGTCGACTCCGACACGATCGAGCCCGAGAACCTGGGCGTAGATGCCAGCCAGTGTCTCCTCGATCGCATCGGCCGGAGCGCGGTATCGATCGACGTCCTGATACTCCGGAACCGGCAGCGCGCGGGTATCGAGCTTGCCGTTCACCGTCAACGGCAAGGCATCCAGAACAACAATCGCGCTCGGGACCATATATCCAGGAACTCTGTCTGCCAATGCATTTCGCAGCCCGGCCGAGTCCACCGCCCCGGTTACCGATTCGGTGACGTAACCGACCAGACGCTTGATCCCCGGTTGGTCCTCGCGGGCGATCACCACTGCCTGCGATACGGCATCCAGCGCAGCCAACGCCGCCTGCACTTCTCCGAGTTCGATGCGGTACCCACGGATCTTCACCTGGTCATCGGCACGCCCGAGGTACTGCAGCTGGCCATCGGCTCGCCAGCTCACCAGATCGCCGGTGCGATACATCCGCGCACCGGCCTCACCGAACGGGCACGCCACAAAGCGCGATGACGTCAACCCCGACCGGCCCAGGTATCCGCAGGCCACACCATCGCCGGCCACGTAGAGCTCGCCGGTCACACCGACCGGCACTGGCCGCAACCACTCATCGAGTACGAACAGCGCCGATGTCGGCACGGGCGCACCGATGGGCGCGGCCCCGGATCCAGCCGTCAACGGTGTGCTCATCGATGCGTAGACCGTGATTTCGGTGGGACCGTAGGCGTTGATCACCGTCCGTGCCGGTGCCCAGCGATCCACTACCTCGCCGGGACAGGCCTCGCCACCGAGAAGCAGCGCCACCGACTCCAGCCCCTGCGGCGACAATGCCCCAGCCGCAGAGGGGGTCTGGGTGAGCACGTTGACGCGCTCGCCGACCAGCAGTGCATGGAACTCATCGGGTGAGCTCACCATCGATTCGGGCACCACCACCAGGCGTGCGCCGCCGAGCAGCGCGGCCCAGATCTCCCAGACCGAGAAGTCGAACGCGTACGAATGACACTGTGTCCATACCTGATCCGTGGGCAGGTGCTCCGGAGTCGACCGCGCCAAGTGGGTCACATTGTGGTGCGTGACGGCCACTCCCTTGGGTACACCGGTGGTTCCCGATGTGTAGATGAGGTAGGCGATGTCCTCGGGAGCCGGGTCAGGAAGTGCCGTACCGAGTTCGTCATTCACCATGCAGTCATCGATATCGGACATATCGCCGACATCGATGACCACCAACCCTCGACCGTCCAACCGCTCGGCCAGACCGCCGGTGGTCATCGCGACCACGGGCGCCGCATCGGCCAGCATGAAATCCATCCGCGCGGCAGGCACCGCCGGGTCGATCGCGAGATACGCCGCCCCGGACTTCAGTACCGCCAGCATGGCGACGATCGCCTCGGCGGAGCGTTCCATCAGCAGCGCAACGCAGCCTCCCGGACCCGCACCCTGCGCGATGAGCATGTGCGCCAAGAGATTCGCGGCCCCATCGAGTTGCCGATAGGTCATCGAACGCTCGCCGTGGGTAATCGCCACCGCCTCGGGCGTGCGCGCCACCTGCTCCCCGAACAACTCCAGGACCGATACCGGAGCGCTTCGCTTCCGGCACAACATCGCTCGATTACCCATGGCGTCAAGACGGGCGTGCTCCCGCGCATCGACCACGTCGATCGATGAGAGGCGCCGGCCCACGTCGGCGGTCATCGCCATCACCACCCGCTCGAAGCGGTCGATCAGCGTTTCGATGCTGGCCCGGTCGAAGACGTCGGTGCGGAACTCCACCGTCCCGCCGATACCGGCGGGATCACCGGTGTGCGTTCGACGTTCGGCTATCGAGAAGCTCAGATCCATCCGAGCGGTCTGGGTGTCGGCCGCCATCTGGTTGACCTCCAGGTCACCCAGTGCCAATCCGGGCCCGGACGTGTTGTTGTCCTGTCCGGGGACGTTCTGCCAGCCCAGCGCCACCTGGACCAGGGGATGGTGGGTCAGGGATCGGGTGGGGTTGAGCCGCTCGACAAGCACTTCGAAAGGCACGTCCTGGTTTTCGTACGCGGCCAGACTCCGTCCTCGCACCTGGGCAAGCAGCTCCGCGATTGTCGGATCACCGGCCAGGTCCACCCGCAATACCAGGGTGTTGACAAAGAACCCGATCAGCTCATCGAGGGCTGGGTCTCGGCGCCCCGCGATCGGGAATCCCACGGCGACATCGGTACTTCCGCTGAGCTTGCCCAGCAGTACCCCGAGCGCGGCCTGCAGCACCATGAAGCTGGTGGCATTGTGTTCCCTTGCCACTCTTGCAATCTGCTGTTGCAGGGCAGCGGGCCAGTCCAGTGCAACGGTGGCGCCGCGCTGATCTGCGGCCGGCGGGTATGGCCGGTCGGTGGGTAGCTCCACCCGTTCGGGCATCCCCGACAGCGCATCCTGCCAGTAGTTCACCTGGGTAGCGATGCGACTCTCACCATCGTCGAGATCGCCGAATTCGGCGCGTTGCCATAGCGTGTAATCGACGTACTGCACCGCCAAGGGCGTCCAACCGGGAGCCTGGCCCGCGGCCCGGCTGGCGTACGCCACCCCGAGGTCGGCCACCAGTGGAGTGATCGACCAGGCGTCGGCCGCAATGTGGTGTACCACGGCCGCCAACACGTGTTCGTCGCCTGTGATGCGGAAGAGCCGCGCTCTCAAGGGTATTTCAGTAGCCAGATCGAAGGTGTGCCGCGCCGCCTCGCCAATGGCCTCCTTTAGCTGTCCCGCCGTCCAACCGGTGGCATCGACGATGTCCCAGCCAAAGTGAGCACGGTCGGAGGGCACAACCAGCTGCCGCGGCACTCCCCCTGTCGCCTGGAACAGGGTTCTCAGGCTCTCGTGGCGGGCCACCACATCAGCCAGCGCTGCACCCAGCGCGCCGACGTCCAGGTCCCCGCTGATTCGAAGAGCTGTCGCCATGTTGTAGACCGGCGAAGGCCCTTGTAATTGATCCAGGAACCACAACCGCGATTGGGCAAACGAGAGCGGAATCTCTGCAGGCCGCTCGCGAGCCACCAATGCGCCGATCGTGTTCGACTCCCCGCCGATGCGAGGTGCCAACTGGGCCACCGTCGGCGCTTCGAACACGGTGCGCACTGATATCGCGGCATCCAGGTCGGCATTGACCGCCGCGATCAGACGCATCGCTGACAGCGAATCCCCGCCCAGGTCGAAGAACGAGTCGTCGATGCCCACGCGTTCCACACCCAGTACCCGCGCGTAGCTTCCGGCCAAGATCTCCTCGGTGAGGGTGCTCGGGGCGCGGTAGCGATCGATGTCCTGATACTCGGGTGCCGGTAGGGCGCGGGTGTTGAGCTTGCCGTTGACGGTCATCGGCAACGTCGCCAGCACCACTACAGCGGCCGGAACCATGTAGGCCGGCAGCTGCTCGGCAAGTTGGGCGCGCAACTTGGCCGGATTCGTTGTCCCGGTCACGTAGCCCACCAGGCGCTTGTCACCAGGGCGGTCCTCGCGGGCGATCACCGCCGCCTGCCCGACCCCGTCCAGTCCCGCCAACACCGCCTGGACTTCTCCGAGCTCGACGCGATACCCACGGATCTTGACCTGCTCATCGGCGCGTCCCACGTACCGCAGCTGCCCGTCCGTGCCCCAGCGCACCAGATCACCCGTGCGATACATCCGTTGTGGCGACGCTCCCGCGCCGACGAAAGGACAGGCGACAAATCGCGAGGCCGTCAAACCGGTTCGGCCCACGTATCCCACACCCACACCGCGGCCAGCGATGTACAACTCGCCGACCACACCGGGGGGCACGAGACGCATCGACCCGTCCAGCACGAACATCGCCGCACCCGAAACCGGTACACCGATCGGAATGTTCGGTCCCGCCGACTCGGCATTCAGCGGCTCACTCCGTGAGGCGCAGATCGTGGTCTCGGTCGGGCCGTACGCGTTGACCATCAGCCGTCCGGGGGCCCAGCGGTCCACCACCTCAGCCGAGCAGGTCTCACCGGCCACCAACAAGGACACCGATCCCAAGGCCTCGGGCTCAAGCATCGCGACGGCCGAGGGCGTCTGGCTCAACGCGCTGACCTGTTCGGCCACCAGCAAGGCGGTGAGGTCCTCCGGTGAGCGCGCTACCGACTCCGGCACCACGACCAGCCGTCCCCCATGCAGCAGCGCGCCCCAGATCTCTTCCACCGACGCGTCGAAGGCATAGGAGTGCCACTGCGTCCACACCTGCCCTGCCAGGAAGGTGTCCCGTGTCCCCATCAGCTGCGTCACGTTGTGGTGAGTGATCGCAACGCCCTTGGGGACACCGGTAGTACCCGATGTATAGATGATGTACGCGAGATCATCCGGATCCGGCAGTGGCAGTGGCAGTGCGGAATCCACCGCGGGAGCGGCGGCATCCGCGATGTCGCCGACATCGATGATTGGCAGGTCGTACCCGGCCAGACGATCGGCGAGACCCGCCGTGGTGATCGCGGTGGCCGGCGCGGCATCGGCAAGCATGAATTCGATTCGCGCGTCGGGCAGTGCCACGTCGATCGGCAGATATGCGGCCCCGGTCTTGAGCACCGCCAACATTGCCGTGATCGCTTCCGGGGAGCGTTCAGCCAGCAGTGCCACGCATGCACCTCGGCGGACACCCTGGGCGATGAGTCTGTGCGCCAAACGATTTGTGGCATCGTCGAGTTCGCCGTAGGTCATCTCACGTCCGTCGAAACTGATCGCGACCGCCTCGGCCGCACGCGCGACCTGTTCGGCGAACAATGACGGAATCGACACGGGGTCCGGAGCCGGGTCGGTTAACACCGCACGGTGGCCCCAGCCGTCGACGCGGGCGTGCTCGGCCTCATCGAGCACGTCGATGCTCGAAAGTCTCTGGGAGGGATCGGCCGTCATAGCGGCCACCACCCGCCGCCACCGTCCGAGCAGCGTTTCGATGCTGTGCGTGTCGAACACGTCGGTACGGAATTCCACCGCGCCGCCGATCCCGGCGGGCTCTCCGCCCTGGGTCCAGCGTTCCCCTAGCGAGAACGTCAGATCCATCCGGGCCGTCTGCGTATCCACCGGCAGCGGCGTCACCCGCAGGTCGCCGAGCCGCAACGCATCAGCGGGACCTGTGTCCTGCCATGGCAGATTCTGCCAGGCCAATGCCACCTGTACGAGCGGGTGATGAGTCAGGTTTCGGGTGGGATTGAGCCGCTCCACCAAGACTTCGAAGGGAACGTCCTGATGCTCGTACGCGGCCAGGCTGCGCTGCCGCACCTGGGCCAACAAGTCCGCCACAGTGGGATCACCGGCCAAGTCCACGCGCAGCACCAAATTGTTGACGAAGAAGCCCACCAACTCGTCCAGTGCCGGGTCCCGACGCCCCGCGATCGGGAAGCCAACGGCCACATCGGAAGTCCCACTGAGCCTGGAAAGCAGTACCGCCAGAGCGGCCTGCATCACCATGAAGCTGGTCGCGCCGTGTTCGCTCGCGACCATACGTATCTGCTGCTGCAATTCGGCCGGCCACTGAACATCCACGGTGGAACCACGCTGATCGGCGATAGGCGGGTAGGGCCGATCAGTGGGCAGCGCCACCCGCTCGGGGAGACCAGCGAGTGCGTCTTCCCAGTAAGCCAACTGCGCGGCGATGGGACTGGCGCCGTCGTCAAGGTCGCCCAACTGTGCACGCTGCCACAGCGTGTAGTCGACATACTGCGCAGCCAAGGGCTCCCAGTCGGGAGCGTGGCCAGCGCACCGGCTGCCATACGCCACACTCAGATCACGAACCAACGGCGTGAGGGACCACCCATCGGCAGCGATGTGGTGCACCACCGCTACCAACACGTGTTCATCCCTGGAGACACGGAAAAGCGTTGCCCGCAAGGGGATTTCAGCTGCCAGGTCAAAGCTGTAGCAGACTGCCGCAGCGACAGCCTCATCCAGGCGGCTCGACGGCCATGTCGTGGCATCGATGACATCCCAACCGAAGTCGGCCTCGTCCTCCGATACCACCACCTGCCGAGGCGTTCCACCGGGTGCCTCGAAGCGCGTGCGCAGACTTTCGTGACGGCCGATCAGGTCGCCCAGTGCCGCACCCAGCGCACGGGTATCAAGGCTCCCATGTAGCCGCAGGCCCACCGGCATGTTGTAAACCGGTGAGGGACCCTGCAATTGATCGACGAACCACAACCGGTTCTGGGCGAAAGACAGGGGAACCAGTGCGGGTCGGTCGCCCGCCACCAGCGGTACCAGGCGCCCCGTGCCCTCACCGATACGCGGAGCCAACTGGGCAACGGTGGGCGCCTCGAAGACCGTGCGCGCGGAAAGTTCGGTATTGAGGCTGGCGTTGATCGCTGCGACCAGACGCATCGTCGAGACGGAATCTCCACCGAGATCGAAGAATGAATCGTCGACGCCGACACGTTCCACATCCAGCACGCGCGCGAAGATTCCGGCCAGGATCTCTTCGACCGTGTCTGCCGGTGCCCGGTAATGGTCTGCATCCCGGTAGTCCGGCGCCGGCAACGCCCGGATGTCGAGCTTGCCGTTGACAGTCATGGGCAATGTCGCAAGCGCCATCACCGCGGCGGGAACCATGTAGCCGGGCAACCGATCCGCCAACGCCGCACGGGCGGTGATCGGATCGGCGCTTCCGGTGATGTAGCCGACCAGGCGCTTGTCTCCCGGACGGTCCTCGCGGGCGATCACCGCCGCGTGATCAACTCCCTCCAGCGCGGTCAGCGCCGATTGGATCTCGCCGAGCTCGATGCGGTACCCACGAATCTTGACTTGCTCGTCGGCGCGGCCTAGGTAGTCCAGCTGGCCGTCAGCGCGCCAACGCACCAGATCGCCGGTGCGGTACATGCGCGTTCCGGGCTCACCGAACGGACAGGCCATGAACCGCGATGCCGTCTGGCCCGAGCGACGCCAGTACCCCATGCCGACTCCCGCACCGGCCAGGTACAACTCACCGACCACGCCTGTAGGCACCGGGCGCAGCCACTCGTCCAGCACAAAGAACGATGCCCAGGCAGTCGGCGAGCCGATCGGCGGGGGACCCGCCTCGGCCTCCAAGGGAGCGCTGGCACACAACCACATCGTCGTCTCGGTGGGGCCGTAAACGTTGACCATCACCCGACCCGGCGCCCAGCGATCCACCAATGCCGGCGGACAGGGCTCCGCGCCGATGACCAGCGACACCGCCTCCAGACCGTCGACCGTCAGCATCGACACCGCCGACGGGGTTTGCGTCAGCACCGTCACCTGTTCACGCACCAGCAGCTCGTGGAAGTCACGCGGCGAACGGGCCACCAGCTCGGGCACCAGGACCAGCCGTCCACCGTGCAGCAGCGCACCCCAGATCTCCCACACCGAGAAGTCGAACGCGTACGAGTGGAATTGCGTCCACACCTGTCCCGGTTCCAGCGGCACGCCGATCTGTAACGAGTCGAACAGCTGCGTCACGTTGCGCTGACTGACTGCGACGCCCTTGGGTAACCCGGTAGTGCCCGAGGTGTAAATGATGTGGGCCATCTCGTCCGGAGCCGGCGGCGGCACCGCGGCACTCGGCTGGGCGGCAACAGCTGAATCCTCGACATCGAAGATCATCAGGTCGTACCCGGTGAAGCGGTCCACGAACATCGTGGTGGTGACGGCCGCGATCGGCGCCGCGTCAGACACCATGAACTCGACGCGGGCCGACGGCAGCGCTGGATCGATCGGTAGGTAAGCCGCGCCGGTCTTGAGCACCGCCAAGATCGCCACGACTGCCTCAGCCGACCGAGGGAACATCAACGCGACTCGCTCGCCCGGCCCCACTCCGCGACCAATGAGCATGTGCGCCAACCTGTTTGACGACTCATCGAGCTCTCGATACGTCAATGACCGATGCCCGCAGACCAGTGCCACCGCTTCCGGCACACGCGCCATCTGCACGGCAAACAGCTCCGGCACCGACGCCGGGGCTGGGAGACGTTTCAGCACGGCCCGATTACCCCACCGCTGCAGCCGGGCACGCTCTGTTCCGTCGAGCATCTCCACCGCCGCCAGGGACCGGCCCGGATCGGAGGTCATCGCCTCCAACACCGCCTCGATACGGTGCGCGAGGGCTTCGATATCGGCAGCGTCGAAAACTGCCGTGTCGTATTCGATACGCAGCCGCAGTTCTTCACCGGGTATGGCTTGCATCGTCAGCGGGTAATCGGTCGATTCGTGGCTCGTGATGTCGGTGATAGTGATGCCGTCAACGTCTGACAACGCGCCGCTATCCACCGGGTAGTTCTCAAACACGAACAGGGTGTCGAACAGTCGATCGTGGTCGGCGATGCGGTGAATCTCGCTGAGCGAGAAATGTTGATGCTCCAGGGTCTTGGCATGGGAGCGCTTCAATTGATCGAGCAGATCGACGGTGGTTGTCTGCGGGGTGATATCCGCACGCACCGGCACGGTATTGATCAACAGGCCCACCATCGATTCCGCGCCCACCACCTCGGCCGGCCGCCCGGAGACCACGGTGCCGAAGGCGACATCGTGGTGACCGGTCAATGAGGTGAGCAGCAGCGCCCAGGCGCCCTGCAACACGATGTTGACGGTGGTGTGCTGCGATCGCGCCAGCTCACCAAGTGCTCGGGTGGTTTGTTCGGACACCCGATGCGCCCGCACGCCCCGATACCCGCGAGCCGATTTCTGCCCCGAATCGACGAGTGTCGGCGTGTCAAAACCCGCGAGCACCTCACCCCAGGCCGCCTGGGCGCCCGCGTGATCCCGGTCTGCCAGCCAGCCGATGAAACTCCGGTACGGAGTGGCCGCGGGTAACCGCTGTCCGCGATAGCTGGAGAAAATCTCGTGCAGCAGGATCGGCAGCGACCAACCATCGAGGACGATGTGGTGGTTGGTGAGCACAAATCGGTGCCGCTCGTGCCCTGTGCGAATCAAGGCAACCCGGAACGCCGGCGGGTCAGACAGATCGCAGACCGCGGCACGTTCGGCGGCACACTCCCGCTGGACCCGCCCTTCCGTTTCGGCACTGAGGAATTCGATATCGGTGTCGATACTCAGATCGACATATCTCCACCCCGCGGTGGGATCGGCGGGGATGACCTGCACCGGTTGGTCGAACTGCTCGCAGAACCGCGCTGCCAGGTGCGGGTGGCGGCGCGCCACCGTTTGCACCGCATCGTGCAGACGATGCTGATCAAGTGGCCCGTCGACCGTGATGTCGAGCTGCACCACATATAGATCCTCAGGCCCATTTCCAGCGCTGCTGTGAAAGACCAGACCCTGCTGTAATGCGCTTAGCGGCAGTATATCTGCGATCCGATACTGCTGCTCCAACTCGTCGATCTGCCGCTGACTGAGCAGGGCAGGCGCGATGTCCGACGGGGTCAGTCCGCCCCCACCCTGTCGCACGTGCGCACAGATACCGACCAGAGCCTCGAACCACAGCCGGCTCAGACGGCTGATCTGGGCAGCGTCGAACATCGACGACGCCCAGGTCCAATTGGCTTGTAGCTGTGGGCCGATATCAGTGTCGAGGGTGCCCGCGTTCAGTGCCACCGTGTGCGTCAACGGCATGGGTATCGCTGCGGCAGCATCGGTCGACGACATGCTCTCCGTGGAGATCCGCCACAGATCATCGGATGGCTCCGTGCCGGCGCCCCCCAGTCGACCCAAATAGTTGAAGGCGACCGTCGGGTCGACCGCGTCCAGATCGACATCGGTATTCAGGTAACGCAGCAGCCCGTAGGTCAGCGGATCCGGCAGCGATCGAAGCTCCTCCTTGGCTCCCTTGATCACCGCGCCCAACGCAACATCTCCGGCCACCACACGGGCCCAGGGCAGTCCGCCGAGTGTCAACGCCACTGGGTACTTGGCGGTGAACCACCCGACCGTGCGCGACAGATCGACCTCGGCGGCTAGATCCTCGTGCCGTCCGTGCCCCTCGACGTCGATGCCGACTGGCGCGGCTCCAGTACCTGAGAATTCAGCTACCGCGAGACCGAATGCGATCAACAGAATATCTTGTGGCCCTGCATGAAACGCGGTAGGAACCTCGCCGAGTAGCATCCGGGTGGTCTCGACGTCGAGCGATACCGACAGCTGTCCCGCACTCTCGAGGGTGTCCATCCCGGGGTGCGCCGCCGGTAGGACCGGTGTGGTCGCCGCCACCTGACGCCACGCCTGCGCCTGCCGCTCCACCTCAGGATGCCGCGCATACGCGTCCAACAATTCGGCCCAACGCCGAAACGACGTCCCGGAGGCCGGTAGCGCAATGGGTTGCCCGGCACGACGTTGTGCCCACGCAATATTGATGTCTTCCAGAAGAATTCGCCAGGAGACCCCATCGACCGCCATGTGATGTACCACCAGAACCAGCTGGGCGGTGTCAGTCACCCACAGCGCGTTCAGCATCACCCCGGCGGGCGGGTTCAACCGCGATCGTGCCGCTACCAACACCTCGTCGGACAACGCCTCCACCACGTGCAGGCAGTCTCGCGCGCCAACCGCGCCCGGCTCGGGCAGCGTCAACGACCACCCGGCGACGCCGTCGTCCTCGGCGCGCAGTCGCAGCATGGCGTGGCGATCCAGCAAGGCCTGCAATACCGCTATGACGTCATCCTCGGTGGCATCTGTGGGGGCCTGCAGCAGCCCGGTCTGATTGAATTCACCAGTCGGTCCGTCAACATCCCTCAGCCACTGGATGATTGGCGTAGCCAGTGCCAGCCCCACCCCTTCATCGATCGGGCCGCGCGAATCTGCGGCCACATCGACTACCCGGGCCAGCCGGGCAACACTCTGCTCGACAAACACATCGCGCGGACGGCACACCAGGCCGGCAACTCGGGCCCGTGCCACCACCTGCATCGACAGAATGCTGTCACCGCCAAGGTCAAAGAACGAGTCGTCGACGCCCACTCGATTCAGTCCGAGGACCTGGGCGTAAATGTCAGCGAGAACCTCTTCGACGGCGTCCGCCGGGGCGCGATACCGGTCGCGGTCACGGTAGTCGGGAGCGGGAAGCGCCCGGATGTCGAGTTTTCCGTTGACCGTCAACGGAATGGCATCCAAGACCACAATCGCCGCGGGCACCATGTATGCCGGCAACCGATCCACCAACGCGGCGCGCAACTCACCAGACTCGGCGGTCCCGATGATATAGCCGACCAACCGCTTGTCCCCCGGACGATCCTCGCGCGCGATCACCACTGCCTGATCGACGCCCTGGAGGCTCGCCAAAACAGCCCGCACCTCACCAAGTTCGATGCGATGGCCGCGGATCTTGACCTGCTCATCGGCGCGGCCCCGATACTGCAGCTGTCCGTCAGCACCCCAGCACACGAGGTCGCCGGTGCGATACATCCGCTGTACGGGCGCTCCCGCGCCGACAAAGGGACACGCCACAAACCGCGCGGCCGTCAAACCGGTCCGGCCCACGTAGCCGTATCCCAACCCCGCACCGGCCACATACAGCTCGCCGATCACCCCGGCCGGGACGGGGCGCAACCGCTCGTCGAGCACAAAGAGCGCGGCCCCGGGCACCGGCGAGCCGATGGGCACACCCAGCCCTGCTTGTAGTGGCGCACTGATCGCCACGCACATGGTGGTCTCGGTGGGACCGTAGGCGTTGATCATTAGCCGCCCGGGTGCCCACTGATCGACTACCTCCGGTGGGCAGGCTTCACCAACTACCACCAATGCCGCCGACTCCAGGCCGTCCCGCGGTAACACTCGGACGGCAGAAGGCGTTTGAGTGATCACACGGACGTGTTCCCGAACGAGCAACGCATGGAAATCTTCGGGTGAGTTCGTCACCTCCTCGGGAACCACTACCACTCGCCCGCCCCGCAGCAGGGCACCGAAGATCTCCCAGACCGAGACATCGAAGGCCAGCGAGTGGGTCTGCGACCACACTCCAGGGTGCGGCAGCCCGGCATCGAGCGACTCGAGCAACTGCGTCACATTGTGATGGCTGAGGGCGACACCCTTGGGCACGCCAGTGGTGCCCGAGGTGTAGATCAGATAGGCGATATCGTCCGCGCCTGGTGCCGGAAGTGCCTCGCGGAGATGAACCTCCACAGAGTCGACATCGAAGCTATCCACGTCAATGATCGCCAAGCCATCCCGACCTAGCCGATCGGCCCGATCGGCGGTGGTGACCACGGCGACCGGCGCGGCGTCGGCCAGCACGAACTCCAACCGCGCATCCGGCACCGACGGATCGATTGGCAGATACGCCGCCCCGGTCTTGAGTACCGCGAGGATCGACACGATGGCCTCAGCCGACCGGTTGAACAACAGCCCGACACACTGTCCCGGGCCCGCTCCCCGCGCGATCAGTACGTGCGCCAATCGGTTCGCGGCATCGTCAAGTTCGCGGTAAGTCAACGAATTCTGGCCGTGGGTCACCGCGACCGCCTCAGGGGCGCGCGTCACGTGCTCGGCGAAGAGCCCGGGAATCGACACCGCCCTCGGCGCCGGACGCGACAACGTCGCGTGGTTGCCGAGCGCCGTCAATCGGGCGCACTCAGCGTCATCGAGTACCTCAACCGACGACAGCCGCACCGTCGGGTCCGCTGTCATGGCCGTCAGAACGCGCTGCAGGCGAGCGGCCAGCGTATGGATTGATTCGGCGTCAAACACATCGGTGCGGAATTCCACCGTCCCGCCGATGCCGGCCGCCTCACCGGACTGCGTCGTGCGTTCAGCCAGCGAGAAGTTCACATCCATTCGCGCCGTGTGTGTTTCCATCGGCATCTGGGTGACGCGTACATCGCCCAACACCACATTGGCCGCTGAATCATTGATGTCATGTCCGGCGATGCTCTGCCACGCCAACGCCACCTGAATCAGTGGGTGATGGGAGAGGGAGCGGGTCGGGTTCATTCGCTCGACAAGTACCTCGAAAGGCACGTCCTGGTGGTCATAGGCGGCCAGGCTGCGAGCACGCACCTGGGCCAGAAGCTCGGAAACGGTGGGGTCCCCCGCCAGGTCGACCCGCAGCACCAACGTATTGACGAAGAAGCCGACCAGCTCATCGAGAGCTGGATCGCGACGCCCGGCGATCGGGAAGCCCACCGCCACATCAGAACTGGAACTGAGCTTAGAGAGCAGCACCAGCAGCGCCGCCTGCACCACCATGAAGCTGGTCGCGTTGTGTTCGCGAGCCACCCGCGCAACCTGTTGCTGCAACTCGACGGGCCAGTCCACCGCGATTGTCGCCCCATGGTGGTCGGCCATCAGCGGGTACGGCCGATCGATGGGCAGCGCGATGCGTTCGGGCATCCCGGCCAACGCGCCTTCCCAGTACGCCAGCTGCCCTGCGATGCGGCTGTCGCTGTCCTCAAGGTCACCGAATTGCGCTCGCTGCCAAAGGGTGTAGTCGGCGTACTGCACTGACAGGTCAGTCCAACCCGGAGCATGCCCGCCACACCGGTCGGTATAGGCGAGCCCCAGATCGGCCACCAGTGGAGCGATCGACCAACCGTCGGCAGCGATGTGGTGCACCACCACCGCCAGCACATGCTTATCCTCGGAGACGCGGAAAAGCCGTGCTTTCATGGGTATTTCGGCGTCCAGATCGAAAGCATGCCGCGAGACGGCACCCATGGCACGCTGGATCTGCAGCTCGTTCCAGTCGGCGGCGTCGATGATCTCCCAGCCGAAGTCGGCGTTCCCCGGATCCACCACCACTTGGCGGGGGATACCGCCGGGGGCCGCGAATAGGGTGCGCAGGCTCTCATGACGATCCACCACATCCGCCAGCGCCGCACCCAACGCATCGGCATCCAGCTCCCCGTCCAACCGGAACGCGGCTGTCATGTTGTAAACCGGTGAGGGACCCTGCAACTGGTCCAGGAACCACAAGCGCGATTGAGCGAACGAAAGCGGTAGCACGGCGGGCCGCTCGACTGCCACCAACGGCGCCAGTCGAGCCTCTTCCCCACCGACACGGTCCGCCAGCTGGGCCACCGTGGGCGCGTCGAACAAGACACGCACCGCGATACCCGCATTGAGCGATACATTGATGGCGGCGATCAGACGCATCGCGGACAGTGAATCTCCGCCAAGATCGAAGAACGAGTCGTCGACACCGACGCGCTCGTGTCCGAGAACTCGGGCGTAGATATCGGCCAGGATTTCCTCGACCGGGTTGGCCGGTGCTCGGTAGTGTTCGCCATCAACGTAGTCCGGCGCGGGCAGCGCGCGTCTGTTGAGTTTGCCGTTGACCGTCAGCGGCACGGCATCGATCGCGACTATCGCGGCCGGCACCATGTACCTCGGCAGCCGCTCTGCCAGCAGACCGCGGATCTGGCTCGGGTCGGCGCTGCCGGTGATGTAACCGACCAGGCGCTGATCACCCGGTGCGTCCTCACGGGCGATCACCACGGCCTGGGCTACCCCGTCGAGCGCGGCGAGCGCCGCCTGGATTTCACCAAGTTCGATGCGGTACCCACGAATCTTGACCTGCTCATCGGCACGTCCCAGGTACTGCAGCTGCCCGTCGGCACCCCACCGCACCAAGTCCCCGGTGCGATACATGCGCGCACCGGGCTCGCCGAACGGGCAGGCCACGAATCGCGACGACGTCAAGCCCGACCGGCGCCAATAGCCAAGACCCACACCGCGGCCGGCCACATACAACTCGCCGACCACCCCGGGCAGGACCGGGCGCAGCCACGCGTCCAGCGCGAACAACGCCACGCCCGACACCGGCATACCGATCGGTACCGCGGAGCCCGCGGTAAGCGGTGCGCTGATCGACGCGTACACCGTGGCCTCGGTGGGGCCGTAGGCGTTGATCATCACCCGCCCGGGCGCCCAACGGTCCACGAGTTCAGGCGGACAAGCCTCGCCCGCCACCACCAACGTTACCGAGTCCAGGCCCCGCGGCGAGATCATGCCGGCGGCAGAAGGGGTCTGACTCAGCACACTGACGTGCTCGGCGACAAGCAACTCATGGAAATCGCCGGGCGATGCGGCGACAGCCTCGGGTACCACCAGCAGGCGTGCCCCGTGTAGCAATGCACCGAAGATCTCCCACACCGAGACATCGAAGCTATAGGAATGCCACTGCGCCCACACCTGTCCGAGCCCCGACGGAACATTTGTGTCCAATGAGCCGAAGAGCCCGGGAACGTTGCGGTGCGCAATGGCAACGCCTTTCGGTACACCGGTGGTTCCCGAGGTGTAGATGATGTACGCGACGTCATCGGGGTCCGGGGACACCAGCTCGGTGCCGCGCTGGCCGTCGGCGGCGGTATCCGTTGTCTGACTGATGTCGACGACCGTGAGGTCAAGACCGTCTAGCCGTGACCACTGTTCTGCGGTGGTGACCCCGAGGATCGGCATGGCATCGGCCACCATGAACTCGATACGGGAAGTCGGCAGCGCCGGGTCAACCGGGATGTAAGCCGCGCCGGTTTTCAGCACGGCCAAGATCGCCACGATGGCCTCCGCCGAGCGGGAGAACAGCAGCGCCACAACCTCGCCCGGGCGTGCGCCCTGTTGGGCCAATACGTGCGCACACCGGTCGGCGGCCTCATCGAGTTCCCGGTACGTCATCGACCGGCCCTCGAAGGTCACTGCCACAGCATCCGGCGTGCGCCCCGCCTGCTGTGCAAACAATTCCGGAATCGATTCCGTGACTGTGGGTTTAGCAATACCTGCTCGGTTACTCCACTGGTCCAGGCGGGCGTGCGCAGCGTCATCCAGCAGCTTGATCGACGACAACGCGCGACCAGGGTCAGCGATCATCGCCGCCAGAATTTTCTTCAGCCGCTCAAACAAAACCTCCACGGCGACAAGGTCGAAGATATCGGTGTCGTACTCAACACGAAGAACCAATTCAGGGCCCGGGAGAGCTTGCACGGCAAGCGGGTAGTGGTTGGATTCACGGAAATCGAATTCGGTGATCGACAGGCCGCCGATACTCAGCGGTGCGGAGGTATCGATCGGGTAGTTCTCGAACACCAAAAGTGTGTCGAACAGCTTGTCCTGGCCGGTGATCCGGTGGATGTCGCTCAGCGCCAGGTGCTGGTGTTCAAGGGTGTCGTTGTGAGCACTCTGCAATTGGTGCAACAGATCTGAGGTGGTGGTCGCCGGCGTGAGGTTCGCCCGCACCGGCACCGTGTTGATCAGCAGCCCGACCATCGATTCCGCGCCGAGGACCTCGGCCGGGCGTCCCGAGACCGTCGTACCGAACGCGACATCATGCCGACCGGTCAGTGAGCTCAGGAGCAACGCCCACGCGCCCTGAAGCACCGTGTTGGCGGTGGTGTGATGCGAACGCGCCAGCTCGCCGAGCGCCAGCGTGGTCGCCTCCGGTAGCCGGAAAGATTCAACGCCTCGGTATCCCAATTCTTCTCGACCGGCCGGGCCGACCAGTGTCGGGCTGTCGAGACCGGCCAGTGCCTCGCGCCACGCTGCGTGGGCGCCCGCACGATCCCGCTCCGTCAACCAGGTCACAAAGCTGCGATACGGCGCGGCGGCGGGCAGCCGCTGTCCGCCGAGGCTGGCGAAGATCTCCTGCATGAGGATCGGCATCGACCACCCGTCGAGCACAATGTGGTGAGTGGTCAGGACGAAACGATGTCGGTCTTCAGCGATGCGAATGAGCGCGGCCCGGACAGCGGACTGACTCTCGAGGTCGCACACCGCCCTGCGTTCGGCGGCACAGAATTCGCTGATCTGCTCGTCAGCGCCACGGTCGGCATCCAGTTCGACGTACTGCCAGGGCACTTCGGGATCGGCGGGAATGATCTGCACCGGATGCTCAAACTGTTCGCAAAAGCGTGCCGCCAGATGTGGGTGCCGTCCCACCACTGTATGAACGGCATCGCGGAGGCGGTCCGCCTCGAGTGACCCACTCATCGCGATACTCAGTTGCATCGCATAGACATCGTCGGACCCCTGTGCGGTGCCGGTATGAAAGAGCAGACCCTGCTGTAAGGGAGTCAGCGGCAGCACATCGGCGATGCGGTGCTGCCGACTCAACTGGTCGATCTGCCGCTGATTCAGCTCGGCAGGGGCCACATCCGATGGAGTTAATCCACCTCCGCCTCTTCGTACATGCGCGCAGATACCGGCAAGAGCGTCGAACCACAGTTGACTGAGCCTGCCGACCTGCGCGTGATCCAGTACCGAGAGCGCCCACGTCCAGTCGGCGTTCAGATGCGGCCCGGTGTCGGTGTCGACGGTGGCCGCGTTGAGTTCCACGCTGTGTCCCAGTGCCGTGGGCACCAACCCGGCGACACGGGTCAACGACAGACCCTCGGAACAGATTCGCCACCCATCAGCGGACGCCCCGCCGAGGCGGCCCAGATAGTTGAACGCGACTGCGGGGTCGGGCGATTCCAGGTCAACATCGGGGTTGAGGTAACGCAGCAGACCGTAAGTCACGCCTACCGGTTGGGTGCGAAGCTGTTCCTTGGCGTCTTTGATTACCGCCCCCAGCGCCACATCACCGTCCGCTACCTGGGCCCAGCGCAACCCACCCAGCGTCAACGACACCGGGTACTTGGCAGTGAACCAGCCGACAGTGCGCGATAGATCCGTACAGCGATCGGCCGCTTCGCCCAGATCCGCCAATTCCTCGTGGCGTCCGTGCCCCTCCACGTCGATACCGATGGGCGTCCCAACGCTGCCGGTGAACTCCGCCACCGCCAATCCGAATGCGATCAATAGGATCTCGTGTACCCCGGCGTGAAACGCCGTCGGTACCTCGCCGAGTAGTACCCGGGTGGTCTCGGCGTCCAGCGATACCGACAGCTGCCCTGCGTTCTCGTAGGTATCCGTCTCGGCACGCACTGCCGACAACACCGCCGGGGCCGAGGCCGTCCGCCGCCACGCCGGTACCTGCTCCACGAGCTTCGGGTGCCGCGCAGACTGGACCAGTAGTTCGGCCCACCGCGCGAATGATGTGCCCGTCGGCGGCAGCAGCACCGGCTGGCCAAGGCGGTGCTGCGCCCACGCGATGTTGAGATCTTCCACCATGATTCGCCACGACACACCGTCGACAGCCACGTGGTGAACGATCAACACCAGCTGCCTCACGGATGCCACCCAGAGCGCGCTCAGCATCACCCCGGCGGCCGGATCCAACCGTGACCGCGCCGCCGCCAGCGCCTCATCGGATAACTCATCCACCGAGCGCAGGCACGCACGCGAGTCCACCGCACCCGCCGCGGGCACCGTCAACGACCATCCGCCGGTACTGTCGCCATCCGCACGCAGCCGCAGCATCGCATGGCGATCAAGCAAGGCCTGCACCATGACGACGGCGTCGTCCTCGGTGGTGTCGGTGGGCGCCTGCACCAGCACCGTCTGGTTGAACTCACGGATCGACCCGTCTGCGCCTTCCAGGCTCTTCAACCACTGCATGATCGGTGTCGCGACCACCGACCCGAGGCCCTCATCGATCGGCTCCTCGGCACCGCTCGTCACAGCGACCGCCCGGGCCAGTCGGGCCACACTCTGCTGAACAAAGATGTCGCGCGGTCGACACACGAGGCCTGCTGCACGCGCGCGCGAGGACACCTGCATTGCCAGGATGCTGTCCCCGCCAAGCTCGAAGAACGAGTCGTCGATACCGACGTGGTCCAGGCCAAGGATCTGGGCGTAGATGCCGGTCAGGATCTCCTCGGTCGGAGTGGTTGCCGCCCTGAACTGATCGACGTGTCGGTACTCCGGTGCGGGCAGAGCCCTTCTATCCAGCTTGCCGTTGACCGTCAACGGCATGGTCTCTAAGACCACAATCGCTGCGGGCACCATGTATGACGGCAACCGCTCCGCCATGGCGGTACGCAAGACCGCGGACTCGGCAGTGCCGGTGATATAGGCGACCAGACGCTTGTCTCCCGGACGATCCTCCCGGGCAATCACGACCGCTTGCTCGACGCCGCCGAATGTCGTTAACACCGACTGAATTTCGCCCAGTTCGATGCGATATCCACGAATCTTCACCTGCTCATCGGCGCGCCCTAGATACTGCAGCTGTCCGCCGAGACTCCAGCACACCAGGTCCCCAGTGCGATACATCCGTGCGCCCCGGCCACCAAATGGACACGCCACGAACCGAGTCGCCGTCAATGCATTCCGGCCGACATAGCCGTAGCCCAAACCCGCACCGGCCACGTACAACTCTCCGACTGCACCCTCGGGTACCGGACGCAACCAATCATCGAGCACGAAGAACGCGAGATCGGCCAGCGGAACCCCGATCGGGCTGGCCTCAGCGTGCACATCTGCAGCAGTGATCTCGCGGAACGAAGCGTGCACCGTCGTCTCGGTGATCCCGTACATGTTGATCAACCGAGGTCCCCCCGGATGATCGGCCAACCAGTTCCCGAGGCGCGATGGCGTCAGGGCTTCCCCGCCGAACACCACGACCTCGAGCCCCAGCTGCTGGTGTTCCGGCAGCACGGCGTCCACCGACTGCAGGGCATAAAACGCCGACGGCGTTTGACTCAACACGCCGACGCGCTCCCGGACGAGCAGCGCGTGGAGATCCTCGGGCGAGCGCGTTACGGCATCGGGAACCACCACCAGCCGCCCACCATGGAGCAAGGAACCGAATACCTCCCATACCGAGAAGTCGAAGGCCAGGGAATGGCACTGCGTCCAGACCTGCCCCGGGGTCAGCTCCAGATCGGCGTCGATTGCCTCCAACAACCTCGTCACGTTGTGGTGCGGAATGGCAACGCCTTTCGGCACCCCAGTGGTGCCCGAGGTGTAGATCAGATAGGCGATATCGTCGGGACCCGGCATCACCGGCAGGACAGTGCTCGGCTGGCCATACACCGCACGGTCGTTGATATCGATCACCGTCACTCCGCGCCCATTCAACCGATCCACCAGATCGGCCGTGGTCACGGCAACAGCGGGTCCGGCATCGGCCAGCACAAATTCCAATCGTGCGGCAGGCACCGATGGATCGATTGGCACGTACGCCGCACCGGTTTTCAGTACCCCCATGATCGCCACGATCGCCTCGACAGACCGCGAGAATAACAACGCCACCCGCTGCCCGGGCCCCACGCCATGAGCAACCAACAAATGCGCCAGGCGATTCGCTGCCGCATCCAGCCCGCGATAGGTCATCGCACTGTCGTCTGAACTAACCGCCACGGCGCCCGGATCACGAGCCACTTGCTCTGCGAACACCGCCGGAATCGACACCGTCTCACGCACCGGCCGAATCAACGCCCCCCGATTGCTCCAGACATCCAATGGAGGACAGTCGGCCTCATCACGAACATCGATCGCCGAAAGCGGCCGCTCTGGAGCTGCGGTCATCGCCGACAGCACCCGCTCGAAGCGGTCTGCGAGAGCTCGCGCATCGCAGTCGGCGAACAAGGCGCCCACGCCCGACGTGCTCAGGAACAACTCTTCATCATTCTTGATGAAGACCAGCCCAAACTGATCCACGAGCCCCGTGTGGGTCACGGTCCCTGATCCAGCGGCTCCGGCAAAGTCCGCCAAACGGGTCGTGGGGATGAAGTTGATGGCCGCACGATTCGACGTCTGCCCGCCGCGCTGGAATCCCGTCTTGCTCTCGATGGCGCGTAACGGAAACCGCTGATGCTGCAACGCTTCCTGGATCCGCGTATCGACGTGTTCACAGAAGGCCGCCACCGTGGTCGCCGGCGACGTCGTCAACCTCAGCGGGACAACACCGGAACTCATTCCTGGTACGAACAGCGCTTCTGGGCGTACCCGCCGGCTTACCGGGAAGTCGAGTACGACCTGCGAACCACCAACCTCACCATGCACCAACAGCGCACATGCCGCCGTGATCACGGCAGCGCGACGCACCCCCAACGCACGCGACAACTCGCGGGTCTTGGCGA
The DNA here is from genome assembly GCF_002013385.1 of Mycobacterium sp. D16R24. Classification (NCBI taxonomy): domain Bacteria; kingdom Bacillati; phylum Actinomycetota; class Actinomycetes; order Mycobacteriales; family Mycobacteriaceae; genus Mycobacterium; species Mycobacterium sp. D16R24. The sequence continues at coordinate 38,644 of NZ_MAEV01000007.1, forward strand.
CGACGGACGGATCCAGCTGGACTGGCGCAGAAGGCTCATACTCGACAGTTTGACGTGCGGCAGCAGGCGCCAGGCCATGCTGTGCATCGCTCTCCAGCGGGCCACAGTTCGCCCAATACGCCTCATCATCAGCGTAGTCATCGGAGGCCTCGTACTCCGATTCGCAGTCGATGAGACTCCGTAGCGATCCAAATATCGGCGGAGGTATCGGCGTATCGGTGGCGATCGCCGAATAGACGGCCGCGATCCGATGACACAGCAGACCCATGCCGATTCCATCTGTCGCGATGTGGTGGCAGCACACGAAGAAATAGAAGTCGTCAGCTCGCGCCCGCATCAGCGCAAACTTGAACAGCGGGCCACTCAGGGGCATCGGCTTTCGCCGGATCGATGACGCTATCCGATAGGCATCGGCCATGGGATCCGAAGAGCCCGTTAAATCATGGCGAGCAAGCTCGATGTCTGGATAGTCAACTACCGTCTGAAATACCTGACCATCGCGTTCAGAAAAAACGGCTCTGAGCGGCTCGGCCTCGTGCACCACATGACGCACGGCCCGCTCGAGAAGGTCATGCTCGATGGCACCCTCGATTCGGCCAAGCATGCCCAGCTGCCATTTGTTATCGGCATGACCAGTTTCCTCGGCCAGCCAGATATCCAGCTGCCCCCGCGTAAGCGGAAGCGCCCCATGATCACATTCCATTGGTCCCCACCCACTGCTTAATGATCAACAGTCCGACCCTGTGCCACCCTCTCGCGCAGGCTTTTTGGCCTAATGTCAGGCCAGTTCTGCTCTATGTTGTCCAGGCAGGAAGCGCGATCCGCCGCACCGAAGACCACTCGCCATCCGGCTGGAACATCGACAAAGGCCGGCCACAGACTGTGCTGCTCTTCGTCGTTGACCAGAACGAAAAAGCTGCCCTTGTCATCATCAAATGGATTGATACTCAACACTTCTCCCGACACCATCCACGCACGATAAGTGGAACCTGTTCTAAAACTAACCGAGAAAGCGCCAGCGGTGCGTGTTTTCAGAGAAATCGCCAATACTTGCTACTGGCCAGTTGGAAACCTGGATGGCCGGTCGTCATTGCCCGACACGATCGGCCCAGGAGACGCGAATTGGCTGCTATTCGTTACCAAACCGGCCATGATCAGCCCGCAGCCATCACCACGACACAGACGGAGCCTGCTGTCTCATGATTTGCTGTATGGCCCGTGGCACGTATCGAGCGATGCTCGACGAGGTACCGCACGTGACCAGATTAATCCCGCAGAAACGCCGCCGGTGACCGACCTGATAAGCATGGGCGACATGCCCAACCTCCGAAAGTGCCTGCACACCCGACTCGACACTCGTACCGTTGATGGGCACCGTTCCGCCCCGGGCTGAGTCAGTTTCCGCGACAGGCAAACTCGCTCCAGTCGCTGCCGAGGCTGCCGGCATGTGAGCTGTCATACCGTCTAGTACTTAGGATCACGCAAAGTGAGCAAAACTGCGAAAACCGCACTGCCGCCCGGGCCTCCGCTCCCCCTGGTGGTGCAGTCCGTATTAATGGCCGCCTATGGCCTGCGCTTCCTGGCTGGATGCCAGCGCCGCTATGGCAACGTGTTCACGCTGCGTATTCCCTTGTCGGGCAAGGTGGTATATCTCGCAAATCCCGCCGATATCAAGACCGTGTACGCCGGTGACCCGCGGGTCTTTCATTCCGGCGAGGCGCACTGGTTCTTTCGCGGCCTCCTCGGCGATAGCTCCTTGTTTGTACTCGACGAGGACGCCCACCATGACCAGCGTCGCCTGCTCATGCCGGCGTTTCATCGCGACGCCGTCGCACGCCAGGCCGCCCAGATGGCCGAGATCGCTGCCGCAAACATAACCAAATGGCCGGTAGGTGAAGACTTCTCCGTTGCTCCGAAGACCACCGACATCACACTCGAGGTGATCCTGCGAACAGTCATCGGCGCCACTGACCCGACGCGGCTGGCCGCACTCCGCAAGGTCGTGCCCCGTCTGCTCTACATGAAGCCGTGGGAAACACCGGCGATTACCAATCCGGGCCTACGGCGCTATTTCCCTTGGCGGGGGGTCGGCAGGCGAATGACAGAGACCGATGCCTTGCTCTACGCGGAGATCGCCGAACGCCGTGCCGATCCCAACCTGTCGGAGCGCACCGATGTGTTGGCCATGCTGGTAGGCGCCACTGACGACAACGGCCGCACCATGTCCGACCAAGAACTGCGTGATCACCTCCTGACGTCCATCGCGGCCGGACACGAGACCACTGCGACGGCGCTGTCCTGGGTGCTGGAACGACTGACACGCCACCCCACCGCACTGGCGAAGGCCGTGCGGGCCGCCGATGCCAGCGCCGCGGGTGATCCGTCGGGCGACGAATACCTCGACGCTGTGGCGAAAGAGACGTTGCGCATCCGTCCGGTGATCTTCAGTTCGGGCAGGGTGCTCAAGGAACCCGTCGAGGTCGGCGGCTATCGGCTACCGGCCGGCATCATGGTCGATCCGGCGATCGGACTTGTCCATGCGAGCGCCGACGTGTACCCGGATCCAGACCGATTCGACCCGGATCGGATGCTCGGCACCACGCTGAGCCCGACCACCTGGCTGCCATTCGGTGGAGGCAACCGCCGCTGCCTTGGGGCCACCTTCGCGATGGTCGAAATTCGGATCGTCCTGCGTGAGATCCTGCGCCGGGTCGACTTGTGCACCACCGAGGCTCCCGATGAGAAGCAGCAGGCGAAGCACGTCACTTTCGTGCCACACCGTGGCGGGTCTATCCGTGTTCAAGCGATCAGGGACCGCGAGCCCGCCGCGACACCGGCATGTCCCGCCGGTTCTCATGCCATTACGCAGTCCAGCGACTCGCAGCTCTAGCTGCCGCGAGACTCTCCACGAGATCTGCCGTGATCACAACACTGTCAGCGGGCCTGGTCATTCGAGCGGCGAGCTCGCGGGCCCGGGCCACACATTCCGGTTCGAGGATGGTGCGTAGATCAGCCACCAATGTCTTCTTCGTCGTGGCCGAGAGCCGCCGGGCAGTCCCCACTTTCAATCGTTTGACCCGGCCTCCCCACAGCGTCTGATCGAGGTCTGTCGAAAGTATCAAGGTGGGAACGCCCGCCCGCAGACCCGCGGCGGTAGTGCCCGTGCCGCCGTGGTGCACCACCGCGCGGCAGGCCGGAAAGGCAACGGAATAGTTCATCGCACCAACCACTTTGACGTTCTCGGCAGGAGGGAAATCGCTAAAGTCGGACCCGGCGGAACACACCAATGCCCGCTCGCCCAATTGGTCACACGCCGAACCGATCATGGCGAGTGTCTGGACGGCAGATTCGACCGGCAGACTGCCAAAGCCAAAGAAGATTGGCGGCGCACCGGAAGCAATCCACGAGGCCACTTCATCATCAAACTCCGTCGGCAGGTCGAGCGTCAGCGCACCTACGAACGGGCGACGGCCCTCATGCTCTGCCCATTCGGCGGCCAGGCCGGGAAAGCAGACCTCGTCATAGGCCTGAATCTCCAGCGACCCGCGATCGGTGATTCGCCACGGTGAGGGTGCAGCGGCCTTCGGCAGCGCCAGCTCACCGCGCTGGACACCCTCAACCTTCCTCGCATTCCGCCAGGCAAGCCACTCGCCAACCTTCATTGTCGATCGGCCCAACGGCGCCGGCAGAAACGGTACGAAGTGGCCGTTGGCCCGCAAGGGAAAGAAGTGCAGCGTAGCCAGCGGAATGTCGTAGTACTCCGCGACATTGCCCGCGGCGTCCTCGAAATTCACACCGGTGAAGAGCAAGTCGGCCCCCTCAGCCAACGATGTCAGGGTGGCGACGATGTCCTTCCAACATTCGAGAAACGGCTCCACCACGTCGCGCCGCATCCTGATCAAATCCCGTATCTTCCAGAAGTTACGAAAGAAGTGCGTCCAGAAATCGCGGTGCGCGTCAAGAACTGCCTGTAGATCCGGTCCGTACGGGACCGCGGTAGGTCCGGCCGCCTCGACGAACGCGATGAGGTCGGGGGGAACGGCCATCTGCACCTCATGCCCCCGACGTAGGAGCTCACGGCCGACCGCGACACAGGGCTCGATGTCACCGCGCGTGCCGTAGCTCGCCAATACGAACTTCATCGGGGGTTCAGCCGACCCGCTTGAGCCGAACGAACTCTTCCAGCAGATCGGCGGCGGTCACCGGACTTTCAGCGGCTTTGGTCATTCGGGTGGCAACCTCACGGGCACGCGTGACGTACTGCGCGTCGAAGATGGTCCGCAGGTCAGCGACCAGTGTCTTCTCGGTCGTCGACGAGAAACGCCGCGCGGTACCCACTTTCAGCCGCTTGACGCGCGCTCCCCACAACGTCTGATCGAGGTCGGTCGACAGCACCAGCGTGGGGACTCCCGCCCGCAGACTCGCCGCGGTGGTGCCCGCACCGCCGTGGTGCACCACCGCGCGGCACGCCGGAAAGGCGGCAGAATAGTTCATCACGCCAACCACTTTGACGTTCTCGAAAAGAGGGACATGGCTGAAATCACTTCCCCCGGCGCACACTAACGCTCGCTCCCCCAACTGATCACATGCCCCGCTGATCATGGCAAGCGTCTCGGCAGCTGACTCGACGGGCATGCTGCCGAAGCCAAAACAAATCGGCGGTGCTCCCCCGGCAATCCACGAGGCCACCTCGTCGTCGGAATCTGTTGGTAGATCGAGTGTCAGTGCGCCCACGAAGGGCCGCCGACCATCGTATTCCGCCCATTCCGCCGCCAATCCGGGCATACATACCTCGTCATAGGCCTGGATCTCCAACGACCCGCGCTCTGCGATCCGCCAGGGCGAGGGCCCGGTGGCTTTAGGCAGGCCCAGCTCACGACGCTGCGGATCCTCTAGCCTTTTGAACATCGGCCAACCCAGCCACTCCGACAACCTCATGATGGACCGGCCCAGCCGGGCAGGCATTCCCGGAACAAGCTGACCGTTGGCGCGAATCGGAAACACGTGCAGCGTGGCGAACGGCAGGGAGTAGAACTCCGCGACGTTACCGGCCGACTCCTCACCGAGGACGCCGGTGAACAGCAGGTCCGCATCCGCCGCTTGCGATCTCAGCGTCGTACTGACGTCCTCCCAGCACTGAACCAGGAACCGCCAATCTTCACGCAGCAGCTCCCGAAGGTCCCGAAGCCTCCAGAAGTTCTTCCAGAAGTTCCGCAAGAATCGCGCCCAGAAGTCACGATTCACGTCCTGCCATACCCGCACGTCGGGTCCACAGGCGACCGCGGAAAGTCCGGCCGCCTCGGTGAAGTCGACAAGGTCGGGTGGGACGACCATGCGTACGTCGTGCCCGCGACGCAACAACTCACGGCCGACGGCGATGCCGGGCTCGACATCACCACGTGTTCCATAGAATGACAGTACGAATTTCATCGCAGAGCCCTTCACTTCCAGTGTTCCCGCAGAATGAAAGCGGGAGCCTCGCCACGGCTCAACCGACCGGCAGCATATCCCGGTACACGCGTTATTGACTTTAAATTCAAGAGATTTGGGAATACAACAACACCCCTAGACGAGACGTGCAGATTTGGCGCTACTGGACCCGCAGCACAAAACCGGTCTGGTCACCACGGTTCTGCTGATTGAGCCGTTTAGCCCGCTTCTCCCACTCCCAGATCTGCTTGGGACGAAACATACGAAGGATTCTGGGGTCGGTCACCGGAACATCACCCCGGTAGGCTTCACTTCCGGTGAACTGGCCAAAAGTTGAATCATCAAATGTCTGCGCGACCCGCAATCCCGCGCGCTCTGCGGCCAGAGCCATTCCCCGTCGTGACGGTATGACCATGTGCCGAGGCGCGTCGGCCTGCACCCAATCAGCTCCGTAGATGGCCCAAGCTTCTGATGACGTTGTCGGCACCCGAGCCAGGCACATGCCGCCATCGGCCAACATTCTGGACGCCACCTCGAGCGTAGCCACCGGATCCGGCATATGTTCGAGCGAGTGATTGAACATGATGAGATCGAATTCACCTCGTACATCACTCAAATAGCGCTTCAACAGCGGTATACGTTCGCGGGACTCGCTATCCCCTGCGATGAAGGGGTCGGCCCCGAGCAGGCTCACAAACCCGACTCTCGCGAGCCGGTCCAGCAATGCACCGCTTCCACATCCGACATCCAAGATCCGCGCATCGCGTTCAATTCCAAGCCCCGCGAGCATCTTGACGGCATCTCCCCCGAGCAGCACCCGGAAGATGCCCTCCGGGATAGGCGAGGCCATGGCTGATCCAAAAATCCTTCCCCCGCTTCGCAATGTGAATAGGTCTCGCTGCGCAACCAGCCATTGAAAGGCCTTCGGCTGGGCCGAGCCGTTGTGCGAATAGTAGGCCGCGGGGTAATGCCGCATGAGCTCGTCACCCTCAAGTGCATTGACGATCTGCAACGTGTCGCACTCGGCGCAGCTGAAGTATTCGAACACCTCGCGGGTGCCGAACATCATCTCGCGAACCTCAAGCGTTCGATGAGGGCCGGTCGAGTCGCACAGTCGGCACGCACTGGTAACCGCCGTCATTCAAATCTCCTCCACGAGAGTGTGAGTCCGGCGAACGCGCACCGCGTGCCAAGGGCCTGTGACAGCCCGCCACAGAACAACTTTCAAAGGAACCCCAGAGCACGAACCTACCGCGTAGTGTCTTCGTACGTGTGGGGATCGGTGCTAGCGCTCGTCGTACTGGTCGCCCTGAATCCGATCCGACTGGGCATTACCCTGCTCGTGATCTCTCGGCCGCAGCCCGTGCAAAATCTCCTCGTTTACTGGGCGGGCTGTCTCATCGGTTGCATCCCCGCCGTGGTGGCGCCACTGATACTGCTGCACGTCACGCCGATGTTCAGATCATTCGCACAGAGCGTGGCGGTCAGCCCCGCCATTCGGCACGTTCAACTAGGCATGGGTGCGCTAGCGCTGTCGGTTGCCGCGCTAATAGCACTGTGGCCACGGTTGCGTCAGCGTCAGCGTCAGCTGCAGTATGCGGGCGAAGATGCTCTGGCCCCAGACCCGAATCCGCCGACACAGAACCCCATCTCGCGCCTCCTGGGCCGCACCGAAGACACGTCAACCGATGGCGGGTCGCGGCTCCGACGACTGCTACGCAAGACCGCCAGTGCATGGGAAAACGGATCGTTATGGGTCGCCTTCCTGATCGGACTGCTACTCGGCGGAATCGAACCTGACGCGGGCCTGTTCCTCATAGCCATCTTGGTCACCTCAGGCGCTGCGCTCGGGACGCAGATCACTGTCGCAGTCGTCTTTATCATCGGCGTCCTGGCGATCGTCGAGCTGACACTCATCAGCTACTTGGTCGCGCCCACGAAAACCCAAGCGGTCGTGCAACTGTTGCATGACTGGGCACTGACTCATCGGCGAAAGATTCTGATAGCCATGTGCATAGTGGCTGGGATATCACTTTTGATCCACGGCCTGAGCGGAATCTGAGAGCTCAGAGCCAGGTGCATGCGCGAAACCCATTCGGGCACAACGGTTCGTCAGATTCGGTATCAGGGTTGCTGGTTGCTTTGGTTTCCCATTCGCCGAAGAAAGCGCGTCGGCCTGGGTAGTGTTCCGGGCCGTGTGGGGTCTACTGCTCGCGATGGCGATCATGTTCGCGGTCAATCCGGTATTACTCGCCATCATCGTCCTGATGATCTCGCGGCCTCAGCCGGTGCAGAATCTGGCCGCCTACTGGATTGGCAGCATGATCGTGAGTCTTGCGGGCCTGCTGATACCGCTGATGGTGCTACACGTAGCACCATCAGTTCGCACCTTCGTGGAAGATATGGCCGGGCCGGGTAACAGCATTACCACCCGGCTGGTCAATCTCAGCATGGGCGTTCTCATGCTGTCCATCGCAACGCTCATGGCAGCACGCTCGGTCCGTCAGCGAATGCGTGTGCGAGTGGCGGCGGGCGACCCCTCGGACCGGACACGTGATGCACATACGCCAAGCCCCATCACATCCCCGTTCGGCACCCTCCAGGACCAGGACGCGGAGCGGGGTTCCATGTTCCGGCGGCTGCTCCGCCGACTCCAAAAAGCCTGGGAAGACGGGGCGTTATGGGTCGCCTTTGTGTTCGGCCTGGCCGGATTACCGCCCCCCATGTTGGTGGTCTTCGTGCTCACCCCCATCGTGGCCTCGGGTTCCCCGATCGGAACCCAGGTCATCGCCGTCATCCTGTTCGTCTTTGGAATGTTCACGGTGGTTGAGATCACCCTCGTCAGCTATGTGGTCGCGCCCACGAAAACCCTTGCGGTACTGCGGCCAATGCATGATTGGGCACTGGCCCACCGCCGCCAGGTGCTGATCACCATATTCTCAATCGCTGGAATCATTCAGGTAGTCAACGGTATTGCCTAAAGCGGTGAGGTGACATGCGGGAGACTCACGTCATGCCCATGTCCCGCGTCTCCCATGAGCAGTCGCCATGACCTCGTAGATCAGCTTCATCATCGACGGGCGGGTGCGCCGACTCAGCTTGTGGAATCTCTGGTAATCCTCGACCATTGCCCGGAAGCCGCGTTCGCTTACCCGATACGACTCCAAGACCTGTTCCAATGCCGACTGGTCCCAGGGTTCATCCGCAGCAGCCGCACGGAGCGTTTGATAAACCACGGACATCCAGTCCGTCCCAAAGGGCTCTGTCACTGGGCCACAATATTTCTGGCGTCGAAGGTCGGTTTCGAGAAACTCGTCGATCGCTGCCTCGTCCCGGGTGTCCAGGTCGAGCCCGAGCGCCACCGAGATTCGTTTCATTTCCCGGCGCCAATCCTCAAGGAGGTTGGCGTACCCCACGAACACGCGCGGCACATCGCGAGTGTTCACCTCAGCCAACAGATTGAACTTGAGCCACAACGCACTCGAGAACTCCGGCGACGCGGCCGCCTGGGCCGCAACTGAGGCGATGACCTCCGTCGGGTGACGCACCGCGACCACTGTCGCCACGTCGTATCCGGCCAGCCGAGTCGCCTCAAACCACATGTCGGACAGAAGATTTATCCTCGGGTCCTTGATGATCAGCATCGGCGCAGGCGGCAACGAGGCAAGATATGCGCGGATCTCGGCGATACACGCAGTCTTCTCACCAGCATCGAACCCACCCTCTTCTTGGAGACGTAAGGTGGTGTCGAATCTGGAGCTGCCGTTCCGATGCAAGATCCTCTCGTTGAGGATGATGGCTTTGCGTGGCTCCCAATAGCCCCGCGGATTGGCCTGGTTCGCACCCGCGAGCGCGGGAGGTAGCGCACCGCCGCATAGCGAGAGCGCCCGGGTAATCGCCGATGTACCGGACCTCGCCATACCCATGACAAAAAGAGCTACCGGGCGGGACCGTCCGTCCGCGGTCACGAGTACGACCTTGCGATGGATAGAGCGCGCAGCGCAGGAGTGTCGTGTCGCATCATGAGATCCTCCAGCGGTAGACCGCCCGATCCTGCCGGGGCATGCGATCAGAACGAGTTACGAGGCGTAATAGACTGTCGCACATTGAATCATGCGTCCGCAGCAAATGTGACGGCATCAAGCGGCTTTCCCTAATGTGGTCACGGCGGTAGTACGGACGGACGACTCGCGACCACCACCGTTGGCCCCAGTACCCCGCGGGTCCGGAACTCGATGGCGATGGCGGGATCTGCATGATGGGCCAGCGCGCGCAGTGCCGACGGGCTGTAGGCACGAAGGGAACTGATAAACCCGTCGTGCTGCAATGGCGAGATCTTGACGAGTGGCAGCACCACGGCCAATAACGCGATGTGAAGCGCCACCGGCGGCCTGGGCAGGTCGACGATCAAGAACTTCCGCGCCGCACGTGTCCCCGACGCGAACACCTGGGCGGCAAGATCAGGTGGAAGATGATGCAGCGACAAGGCAAAGACCGCGAGATCGTATTGCTCGTCCATGACATCGATTGCGGTGGCATCCATCTCTCTTACCGTTACGCGGGGGTGACTGCCCAGGTCACTGGCGGCCGCCGCTGCCACGAACGCGGGATCGATGTCGGTGACCGTCACCTCGGCGCTGGGATGCATCTCCAGCAGCTTCCGTGACAACCCCCCAAGTCCTGCGCCAAGTTCGAGGATCTTCGGCGAACGCACACCCGCCACCTCAAGGAGCGCAATTCGGGCGCATTTCTCGTGTACACCGATCCACCGTCGCCGCCCTGCTCGATCAAGCGCGGACATGACCTTGTGCTTGAGATCATCGACGTCATCGCGGTCCAGGTACTCCAGGCGGCTGGTCTGCAACCGTCTGTCCAGCCACGAGGCATCCGGACCGCCCCGAGGCATACTCGAAATATTGAGGACTCTGTTCTCCACGTAGAACATCATGGATCACCGCGGCGCCGCTCGACATGCCAGTCGTAAAATCAAATGCAGTGCAGGGCATGAAAACTGCAATGTCGATCCAGTTACTCCGCCACAGACCGTGCGGAGATCTGGGTCCACTCGTCCGTCAGATCCGTCGATGGCCGCGGCGAAACAGATTTCGCCACAACCTGTCCGCCAAACGGCTAAGCTCCCGACCTATTCGGTTGATAGAGCTCGACTGGGCGCCTGGCAGTACGCGATTGCAAACTGGACCACGCTTATCCCCAAATCCATTGCCGCCCACGGTGCAAAATCGCAAGCGCACGGCAGGAAACGAAGGAGTCTGACTGGTGCCTGGGCCGATACGTCGGGTGCGAGAGTCCCTGAGCAGGCGCCAAGCCGCCAAAGATGCTGCACGGCCGGATAACCGCCTCGCACTGGCGGATGAGGCATTGCTGGCAGAGCATCACGCCGCCGACATGAACGTGATCATCCAAGTTACGTGGCTGTATGGGCACGCCATCGATCTCGACGCTTTACGGCGCTTCCATCACAATCTTGGCCAGGGTTTGTTGGGTCGGCGCATCGAACGTCCAGCACTGCCGATCGCCCGGCATCGCTGGGTGGCGGATCCGGGTTCGTCGGATATCGATGTCGCTCAACACACCCGGCCGCGCACCGAGTTCAGCGACTGGGTTGACGAACGTTCACAGGTGCGCATCGACCCTGAGTCGGGTCCCGGCTGGCACATCGGCGTCCTTCCTCTTGACGACGGCACGACCGCGATCAGTCTGGTGCTCTCGCACAATCTGATCGACGGCCTCGGGCTTGCTCTTGTCATAGTCGAAGCAGCCCTGGGCAGGACACGAGATCTTGGCTATCCAACACCGACGTCCCGCGCTCGGCTGCGCGCACTGGGCCGGGATGCACGCGAGACGGCTCGGGATGTACCCAAGGTCGCCCGGGCCCTTCTGGCGGCGGGAAAACTGGCCAGAAAGCAGGCGCGCGACAAGAGGGAGACCGAGCAATCACCGGCGCCGTTGCCTGTTCACGAGGTCGTCCCCGACGACGTCGTCCTTGTGCCGGCCATCACGATCTACGTCGATTTGGAAGACTGGGATGCCCGCGCGGACGCTCTAGCCGGAGCGAGTCACACTCTCGCGGCGGCCTTCGCTGCCCGCTTTGGCGAGCGCATCGGGCGTGGACGTACCGACAAGGGCACCGTCACTCTGCAGATACCCATCAGCGAGCGCACCGCGGACGACACGCGCGCAATGGCACTGTCCTATGCGCGCGTCAGCATCGACACCACCTCGCTCACTACGGATCTGCGAGACATTCGATCCACCATCAAGCAGACACTAGCGGCGATGAAGGAGGAACCAGACGAATCAAAGCAGCTCCTGTGGCTGCCGTCATTCTTGCCCAAACGAACACTGAAGCGGATGGTCGCCAGGCTGCCCGCCGACCCTGACCAGTCGGTGTTCTGCTCCTATCTAGGCGATCTCAGCTCGATGATCGGGTATCCCGCCGGGACACTCGCCGACTTCCAGAACGCACGCGCGACCGGACAACGCGAAAGGCGCCAGCTGCTTGAGCGCACCGGCGGTCGAATGTTCATCCTCTCGGGGCGCCTCAACGGAAAGATCTTCATCAGCGTCGGCGCCTACCAACCGGGTGGGAAGAACACCAAGGAGGCCTTACACGAACTGGCCGAACTCACGCTGGCCGATTTCGATCTGACCGGTGAGATTCACTGACGCATCGCGTGCCCGCGCGGGCACATTAAAGAAGCTGGCGCTCCGCCCGTTTCAGAAGTTGTGACAGGTCCGGTAAGCCTGTTCCATTACTCCGAGGTACGGCTGAAAGGCCGGAGCATTTGCCACATCTTGGGCCGTCTGTGCCCGCTTCTCCGGACCGGCCGCCAGGAATTCACGGAGGCCGCGCTGCAGTATCGGCGACTGGGAGAACGCCTTACCGAATTGCGGGTCCTGGGCATTGAGTGCCGCTACCACTTGCGGATAACTGCACGTGGTGTTGATGGCGGAGTCCAGATCTGGGTCCGCGGAGGCGATCCCGGCGGCGCTGGCCAACGACAATGCCAGTGCCCCCAACCCGACAGACAGTTGGGTCAGTGATGGACGAAACATCTATGTAATTCCTTTCATACCAATACTTTTTGCTTCAATCCGGCCCTTGTGGGCCAGGTCCAATCCCACCCGAAGTTAGGCATCTTGCACGACCAACGGTCGGGGTCCCGCAGAGTCTTGTTGCACTCCGGCCGGGCGTTTGAGCACCCGCTGCGGCCACCAGAACCACCGCCCCAACAGCGCGGCGATCGCCGGCGTCATAAACGCGCGCACCACCAACGTGTCGAACAACAGGCCGATCCCGATCGTGGAGCCAACCTGCCCGATAACGCGCAGATCGCTGACCACCATGGACAACATCGTGAACGCGAACACCAAACCCGCAGAGGTCACCACCTTGCCGGTCCCGCCCATCGCCCGAATGATCCCCGTATTGATCCCAGCGCCCAGCTCTTCTTTCATCCGCGACACCAACAACAGGTTGTAATCAGAACCCACCGCCAACAAGATGATCACCGACATCGCCAGCACGAGCCAGTGCAACTCGATACCAAGAATGTTCTGCCAGATGAGCACCGAAAAGCCGAACGCCGCACCCAGCGAAAGTGCCACTGTCCCAACGATAACCAGCGCAGCGACAAAACTTCGCGTCATGACCAGCATGATGCCGAAAATCAGACAGAGCGCAGCCACACCGGCTATCAACAGATCGTAAGCGGACCCGTCGCGTAGGTCTTTGAAGGTCGCGGCGGTGCCGGCGAGATGGATCTGAGCGTTTTCCAGCGGCGTCACTTTGAGCGCCTCTTCCGCCGCCGTCCGCACCGCGTCCACCCTCGACAGACCTTCCGGTGTACCCGGATCGCCCCGGTACGTCAGGATCAGCCGAACAGCCTTCCCGTTCGGCGAAAAGAACAGGGACATAGCCCGTTTGAAGTCCTCGTTCTCGAAGACCTCCGGAGGCAGGTAGAACGAGTCGTCGTTCTGGGCACCATCGTAAATCTTTCCCATCGCGGTCGCGTTCGCCGCCGTTTGATCGATCAGGGAAAAGATCCCGGACATGGTGCTGTGCATCGTCAGCATCATGGCGCGCATTGACTTCATGGTCGCGATCATCGGTGGGAAGAGAGCGATCAACTCCCGCTGATACCCATTCATCTGCTCCACGCGTTCGAGGATCTGGTGCGTCCGAAGACTGAGCTGGTCAGTGCCGTCGAGCGCCTGAAATACTGATCTGATCGCGAAGCAAATCGGAATCGTCTCGCAGTGCTTCTCCCAGTACAAATAGTTGCGAAGGGGCTTAAAGAAGTCATCGAAGTTGGCGATGTAATCCCGTAGCCGATCGACGGTCGCCGTCAGCTCCCTGTTCATGAGGACCGTCTCATTGGTGATGTCGGAGATGCTGCTCATCAGCTCGTAAGTGTGCTGCATTTGGTTGATCATCTTCGTGGTGTCATCGGCCTGTTTCAGCATGTCGTCCACGCGTTCTTTTCCAAACGGCAGGATCTGCAGCATGCCAGCGCTTTGCAGGCTGATCTGAAACGGTATGGAAGTGTGCTCGATAGGGCTTCCCTCTGGCCGAGTAATGCTCTGCACCATAGAAATACCAGGAACGGCATAGAGCCCCTTGGCAAGTTTGTGGAGCACCACGAAGTCTGCCGGATTACGCATATCGTGGTCCGCCTCGAGAATCAGGACATCGGGCGTCATTCGCGACTCAGGGAAGTGCCGCTCAGCGGCCGCGTACCCCATGTTGGCGGGGATGTCTCGGGGGACATACAGCCTGTCGTCGTAGCTTGTCTGATACCCCGGAAGTGCCAGCAGCCCAATAAGTCCGACCGCGCACGCCCCGGCAAGGATTGGTCCGGGCCATCGAACGATCGCCGTGCCAACCCACCGCCAGCGGCGGACCATCATCTTCCGTTTGGGCTCAAACAGCCCGAAACGACTCCCTAGACCAATGACGGCCGGAACGAGCGTGACAGCCACCGCAACCGCGACGGCCATACCCACCGCAGCGGGAATGCCCATGGTCTGGAAGTAGGGCAGCCGGGTGAAGCTGAGGCAGAAGATCGCGCCCGCAATCGTCAATCCCGATGCCACCACCACCTTCGCGACACTGCTGTAGGTGGTGTAGAACGCCGTCTCCCGGTCTTCGCCGGACTGCCTGGCCTCCTGATAGCGGCCCATGAAGAATATGCCGTAGTCCGTTCCCACCGCGATGCCGAGCGACACCAAAAGATTCACTGAGAAGGTTGAAAGTCCAATAACCCCATGGTCTCCCAACAACGCGACGATACCTCGAGCCGCCTGTACCTGTATGCCCACCATGACCAACAGCAGGATTACGGTGACCATCGAGCGGTATACAAAGAGCAGCATCGTGAGGATCACCACGAGCGTCACCACAGTGATTTTGATGATGGACGTGTTGCCGGCGTGGTTCATATCCGTCACCAAGGGCGCGGGGCCCGTGACATAGGCCTGTACGCCGGGCGGGGGTGACGACCGTTCCACGATGTCCCGGACGGCCTCCACGGACTTGTTCGCCAGGGCCTGGCCTTGGTTGCCCGCGAGGTTGACCTGGACGTAGACGCTCTTACCGTCGGCGCTCTGCACACCCGTCGCGGTAAGAGGGTCACCCCAATAGTCCTGGACATGCTGTACATGTGCGGTGTCCGACCTCAACTGGCGAACTAAGTTGTCGTAATAGCCGTGTGCGTCATCACCGAGCGGTTGCTGACCTTCCAGCACGATCATCGCCACGCTGTCGGAGTTCGATTCTCCGAAGACCTGCCCCATGCGCTGCATCGCCTGGAACGACGGCGCCGCTTGGGGAACCAGGGACACTGAGCTTTCCCGCCCGACTTGTTCCAGTGACGGAACGGCAAAGGTCACAACGGCGATGACCGCCAGCCAGCCAAGGATGATCGGCACCGACAGCCGACGGATCAGCCGGGCCACCAACGGTGGCCGGTTGACCATCCGGTGAATACTCATGCGGTCGTCGCCAGGCAGTAGATAGAGGCATCCATCGCGGTTAGCGCTCTTCCTTCTGCAGAAGGAAGCTCACCAACGGGCGCGAGCCGGGCGCGTGGCGTCGTGCCCTGGCGGGGCGCTGCAGCACCCGCTGCGGCCACCAGAACCACCGCCCCAACAGCGCGGCGATTGCCGGCGTCATGAACGCGCGCACCACCAATGTGTCGAACAACAGGCCGATCGCGATCGTCGAACCCAGCTGGCCGATGGTGACAAGATCGCTGACCACCATGGACAACATCGTGAACGCGAACACCAAACCCGCAGAGGTCACCACCTTGCCGGTCCCGCCCATCGCCCGAATGATCCCCGTATTGATCCCAGCGCCCAGCTCTTCTTTCATCCGCGACACCAACAACAGGTTGTAATCAGAACCCACCGCCAACAAGATGATCACCGACATCGCCAGCACCACCCAGTTCAAGGGGATGCCGAGAATGCTCTGCCAGATGAGCACCGAGAGGCCGAACGCCGCACCCAGCGAAAGTGCCACTGTCCCAACGATAACCAGCGCAGCGACAAAGCTTCGCGTCATGACCAGCATGATGCCGAATATCAGACAGAGCGCCGCGGTGGCCGCGATCAACAGATCGTACTTCGAGCCGTCGACAACGTCTTTGACCGATGCCGCGGTGCCGGTCATATAGATCTTGGCATTCCGTAGCGGTGTGCCCTTGAGTGCCTCCGCGGCCGCTGTCTCTATCGGCTCAACCAACGACATACCCTCGCGCGTCGCCGGATCGCCCCGCTGCGATATGAGCATCCGCGCCGCCTTCCCGTCCGAGGACAGGAAGATGTTCATGACACGCTTGAAGTCTTCGTTCTCGAAGACCTCCGGGGGGAGATAGAACGAGTCGTCGTTCTGCGCAGCATCGAAAGCCTTGCCCATCGCGGTTGAGTTATTCGTCGACTGCTCCATCTGATCGAAGATCCCGGACATGGTGCTGTGCATGGACAGCATCATTTTCCGCGTGGATTCCATCGTCTCGATCATCACTGGAAACTGTTGTGCCATTTGCGGAAGTAGCTCATCCAGCCGATCCAGATTCGCCACCAGGTCACCCAGCTTGTCGGAGACCTCGTCCACTCCGTCGAGCGTGTCGAAGACGGAACGGATGGCCTGACAGATCGGGATGTCGTAGCAGTGCTTTTCCCAGTAGAGGTAATTTCTGATCGGTCTGATGAAGTCATCGAAATCCATAACATGATCCCGAAGCTCATTCATGATTATTTCGAGTTCGTGCGTTGTGCCGACCATGCCGTGGGTCGTGCCGACCATCTGCTCGGTCAGCGCCTGCATCCGCTTCATGATGCCGATCGTCTTCAGCATGTCGTCGGCCTGAACCAGCAGATCGTCCATGCGGTTCTTCTGAAACGGCATCAAATGCGACTGACTCGCGCTGCTCATACTGAGCATGAACGGAATGGTCGTGTGTTTCAAAGGCTCACCGCCGGGCCGAGTTACCGCCTGAACCCGCGATACGCCGGGCACGGCTTGGACCCCGCGCGCCAGTTTGTTGATCACCAGGAAGTCGACCGGATTGCGCATGTCGTGATCGGCTTCGATCAGCAGAACATCCGGGGCCATCATCAAGGACTGAGGGAAGTGTCGCGAGGCGGCGGCATAGCCCACATTCGCCGGAATATCCTGCGGGATGTATTTCTGGTCGTTGTAGCTGGGCTGGTACACCGGCAGCGTCAACAGCCCGATCAGTGCCACCGCACACGTCGCGACGAGAATCGGTGCCGGCCAACGCACGATCGCCGTACCGATCTGCCGCCAGCGGCGGACCGTGACCTTTCGCTTGGGCTCAAACAACCCGAAACGGCTACCCACGGCGATGACCGCCGGAACGAGTGTGATCGCTACCGCGACGGCGACCACCATGCCCACGGCCGTGGCGACTCCCAATGTCTGGTAGACGGGGAGCCGGGTGAAGTGCAGACAGAGAACTGCGCCGGCAATCGTCAAACCCGAACCCAGCACCACCTTGGCCACGCTGCGGAAGGTGGTGTAAAACGCCGTCTCTCGATCCTCACCGGCCTGGCGTGCCTCCTGATATCGCCCGGTGAAGAAGATGCCGTAGTCCGTTCCGGCCGCGATGGCAAGTGCCACCAGCAGATTGACCACGAATGTGGTGATACCGATGAGCCCCAGATTTCCGAGAAACGCCACGAATCCGCGGGCCACCGTCAGCTCTATCCCGACGACAATCAGCATGAGAATGACGGAAACGATCGATCGGTAGACCAGGAGCAGCATGGTGAAGATCACCGCGAGGCTTAGCCCCGTGACCAGGAGGACGGTCCTGTTGCCGGCCGGGCCCAAGTCCGCGGCGAACGCCGCCGGTCCGGTCACATAGGCCTTGACTCCCGGCGGCGCCGGTGTCCGGTCCACAATGCTCCGCACCGCCTCAACGGATTGATTCGCCGAAGCCCCCTCCCGGGGATCCGTCAGAGCCACCTGTACATACGTAGCCTTACCGTCGAGGCTTTGCGCAGCAGCCTGCGTCATTTGATCGCCCCAGAAATCCTGCACATGCTGGACATGGGCCGTATCGGATTTCAATTGGCGGATCAACTCGTCGTAGTACCGGTGCGTGTCGTCACCGAGGGGTTGCTGACCCTCCACAACGATCATCGCTACCACACTGGAATTCGATTCGTCGAACAGCTGGCCCATTCGTTGCGTTGCCTGAAACGACGGTGCCGCATCCGGATTCATCGCCACCGCGTGTTCCTTCTCGACCTGCTCAAGTGAGGGAACGCTCATGCTTAAGACGACGGCTATCGCCAACCAACCAAGGATGATCGGCACCGACAGACGGCGGATCAACCGTGCCAGTAATGGTGGACGGTGACCCACCGGCAATGGCTCTGTCGGAGGGTCGCTGAGAGTGCTCATGCGGCCTTCAACATGCAGAAGGTCAACGCGCTGACGCCGTATCGGATCTTCTCGTCCTTGACCTTGTCGCCCACGAGGATGCGGCATCCAATGCTGTCCGCGTCACCCTGTGCGGTGAGGTTTCCCATGGCCGTCGCCTCGGTGATCGGAAACTCCACCGACCAGGGCAGCGGGGCCTGCTTGATCACCTGCGGCTCGGCATCCGCATCGAAGTAGCTAATGGTCGCCACCGTGCCCGGGGGGCCGAACACCTCGTAGATCAAGTACTTGGGGTCGTGCGGCCGCTTCTCTTCCCGTTCGGCATTGGCATACGCGGGACGACGCTCGTTACCGAAGACGCCGTGCAACCGCGACACGGTGAATCCACCCGCGACTGCCACCACCACAAGCACCAACGGAATCCACACACGCTTCAAGATCGTGAAAATCTCGAGTCCCTCCGACTGTCTTCCGCGCTCGGCAGCATGTCAGCTGCACGAACATGTATCTTCAGATCGGATGTGAACACAACGGATAACCGAACTTCGAATGCGGCGGCACCCAGGCTCGGTCGTGTGTGAAGCACCGCCAACGTGCGGCACGCCTCGTCGCGCGCGACCCGATTCCGACGAGTAAATCATGTCGGCGCGTCACGAAAGACACAATCCGCAATCTCGGTCTGGAAACGTCTAATACCTTGTTATACACCAAATTTGGGAATGGACTGCTCGTCCAGAAATCCGTTCTCGAGCCGTTCGGCGGCGGATCTGGCCTGACCGGTGTACAGATGTGGGGCCTTGCCGTAATCACATCCCCCACGAACATGTTCGCGAAATAACATGCAAGAGAACGTAGTGCCGTGGCGGGCCACACGGGAGCCTGGAACGCGGCCCGATTGACGGCGACATGTCCTTCAACGGAGGACTCTCGACGAGACGCCAAATAGGCATCTGTTCCGGAACTTTCGGATTGCTATCCGTCGGCGTCTACGGAATCCGGATCCATCTCCGGCTGAATCCACCGAAATCCGGACTTGCTGCGCTCCATGAACCGGGGTTCATAGGTGCCCTCGATCCTCTTGCCATTCACGACGCCGGTAAGGACCAGCCGATCCGGGCTGGGCTGCTGTGCGTGAAGTATCTGTTGCGGCGGGCCGGACTCACGCTTACGCAATTCCAGCCGGTCGCCGTTGACCGCCAACAGCCACGCAGCGGTGCGCCCGTCGGGTGTCTGGGAAACGAACTTCATCACGCTGAACTCCGCCACCGTGTCACGATGGGAAATCGCCACGTTGGGCCACGGTTCGGGATCAGTCTGGTTCAGCGTCGCCCCGTGCCCGTCGATGGTGAATGACGTTGCGTGCCAAGCACCGTCGAGACTTGAGGTGGGTGTTTTGTATGTGGAGTAGACCGCTAGCGACTGCAACACGATGAGTGCCGTCAGGACCGATGACACCCCGAATTTGAGCACAATGCCCGTCGTGAGCAGCCAGCGCCGGTCCGAGCCGAGCGCCGGCCATAGCCGCACCGGCTGCGTGGTGCTGCGGTTGAAGACCACCCGCACAAGGCTTGGCCACAATGGCGCGGTGACCGCGACCGCAATCAAGAACAGCTCTCCCGAGACCTGCTTGACCGGCACGTCATACGTCATGTTGAGCAGGAACACCTGCGCCATGGCGAACACCGACCCCACGGCGCCCAAGACCCAGGTGCGGTTCCACAGCAGCAGCAACCCGGACACCAGCTCCACGGCCCCTGTGGCTATCGAATACGGTTCCGAGGCACCCATGAAGCCCCACAAAGTGTTGAACAAGCTTGTGTCACCGGCTAATTGCAGCTGCCGATCAGGAAGAGCCATGAACCCCATCTGCGTGGGAATCGCCTTCGCGATGCCGTACGTGATCATCGACATCGCCAGACCGAACCGTGCGAAAACCCACAGCGACGCGGCCAGCCGCCGGTAGTTCGGCCGGCGACCGTCCAGCACCGTCCATATCGCGGTGATCGCCAGTGCGATCACAATCCAGCCCAGGTGGTAGCACCACGACCACAACAGGTCGCTTCCGGAAGACACAGTGAGTTCGATACCGCGTCCGCGGATGAGGAAACTGCCGATCTGCGCCGTCAGCCATAGCACCGGCTCAAACAAGGTGTAAAGCCCGAGGTTGTCGTACACCGAGAGCAGAAGAATCCCGCCACCGATGGTGAATAGCAGACGGAATCCGATCTTCTGCAGCGGGGTCCACCGCGCCGGGGTATCAGCGCCGTCCTCTTCGGAGGTGCCGGATAGCGCGGGTACATCGGTCGTCATGCCCGCGAGCCTAGCCGTCCCGCGGGTGTCGCCGCCTCCGGGAAAACCCTGAGTCACATCCTGATTCGGGGAACCACTAGGCCCCTAATGCGCTGCGCATCCAACGTAGAACACTGGGCATCGCCCACCCGGCCGCGATCAGATGTTCGCCAGGCACGGGCAGGTAATCTACCGTCGCTCCCTTCGATCGCCAGCTGTCGACGAGCGCGGTGACGCCTTGTTCGGGAACGAACTGATCACCGATGAACCGGTCACGCGATCCGTGGTACAGCAGGGTCGGCATGGTCGGTGCGGTGGCGCCCGGCTTGTTGGCGGCGATCACATCCTGTGCGATCTCGGACTCGAAAGGCGATGGAATGGCCGCCAATACATCAAGATCGATACGCGCAATCCCGGCCGCTGCCAACGGCGGCTGCGGCAAGTCCTTGATCAGAGTCGTCATGTAGAAGGCAAAATCGCCAAAGAGCTCCACCATGCTCGGGTACTCGCGCGCCTGCCCGATCGTGGCCGCGGCAAATAGGCCAGATCCCAAGGCGCCGTTCATACTGCGATACAGCAGGGCGTAATCCGTCGGTGTCCCGCCGGCGACCGCACCGCTGAACCTCAGTTCCGGCGCGTAGGCCGGCTGCTCCTGCGCGGCCCACACCGTCGCGATGGCACCGCCGCTGTACCCATCCATCACCATCGGGGATTCCATGAGATCTGGACATAGTCTGCGCATCCCGCGTACTGAGTCCAGTACCGCATGCGCGGCCATGATGCCCGCCGAATAGGCCATCCGCGGTCCCTCGTGATCGGGTATGAGCACCGCATAATTTCGCGCCAGGAGCAACGGCGCCAACGGCGGCACGTCGACGTACAGACCTCGCTCGATCCGGTAAGAGGGCGCTGCCTTGAGACCCAGGGAGTTGATCGGCTGGTTGCGTACCACCACCGGACGAGCGCCCGCGCCGCGCCAAGGGCGGTTCGGTTCGATCAGGGTCGCAGTCACGGGCACAGCATTCCCCGCGGTATCCGTGGAGCGGACCATAAGTCGCTGAATAGTGCTTCCAGGCCGGGGAATACGAGGCAGCAGCTGGTGTGTTCGAACGATCTCTCCGTTGGCGCGGTCACTCAGGTCACCCGGGTCGGCATAGAAGCTGGGCCCCGGGATGGGCGTCGGCAAGATGGCTGCATGCCGATCAGCACGCTGCTCATCGGTCAACCTGCGCGCGGCCCAACTGTTGAGCCGTCGCACCACCGAGGGGCTGCGCAAGGCCACGGCCGAGCCCACGATCCCGGCCACCGCCGTACCTACGCCCGCCAGTGCGCTTCCACCGAGAACAGCTTTGGGCTTCGTTCCCATGTGCAACCTCCTGATTCCAGGACAGCGTAGACAACGCGTTTTCACAACGGACGTAGTGGCTTTCACGACAGACGCAGTGGTGAGTCAACCATCCGTGAACGTACGGTATCGCTGGGCGCCCACGTACTCGGCGAGGTGCTCGCCCGTCAGCTGGAAGGCACAGTCTCGAGAGCCCCAGGGCTGATCGGCGGGTTCCTGCATGACCTCGGCGCCAATGGCCTGCACTCGCTCGAAGATCCTGGCCAGGTCGTCGGTGGCGAGCACCCCACCGCGAAACAGACCTCGGTGACACTCATGTCTGCGCGGCGCAGCAGCATCATGGCCCGCTCGATCCGCCGTGTCGTGGGGTAGGAGTACTGCGACTCCCACAAGCGCTCTTGAACTGGCGGCTCAGATGTCCCGAGGACATGTGCGCATCGCGGGCCAGCTCTTCGACGTTCAGCGGCTGCGCGTACTCGCGGTCAATCCGGTCGCGTACCCGGCGAAGACGCGCGAGGTCGCGCAGGCGCTGCTCCTTGCCTGCATGGGTCTCAGGCGGGATTCTATCGACTAGATCATGCCCAGCAGGCCGATATCGGCGGCGTACTTGAGGATCAGATCCTTGGTGACATGCGGGATCTCACCCGGTGTCTGGCCCAAGCCGCCGACCTTCGCCTCTCGTACAGCTCCGCTGAATTCGGCTGTCGGGAGGGCACTTCCGTCAATTGCCGGCTGCGGCTTCTGGTACATCTTGAGCAGCGGCAGCACGGACTGCTGGCGCTGCTGCTCCGACAGCCCCTTGAGTGCTGTCTCGAACCGAGTGAGCCATTGGCCGTAATCGTCGATCCGGGCGATCTTGTACCCGGCCTCGATGAGCCAATCCACAAAAGTGTCCATCGAGACGCCGTCGTGGTGGGGATTGAACACATCGAAGCTGCGGTAGTCATCTGTCACGTTCACGCCACCGATCGCGGTGATAGACGCAGCAGTGAAATCACCTGGGACGCCATCGTAGTGAGCCCGCTGACGGTTGCCGTCGCTATCCAGTTCGTAGAAACTTGCCGGCGCGACGCCGGTGAGCAACAGGCTCTGGATGGTGCGGGTGAACACGTCGGTGACGTTCAGCTGACCGTGGTAGTCGCTGTGCGCGAGAATCATGTCGGAGCGGAACACCCGCACCGGCAGCCCGGCCAAATCGTGGGCCTCCCGCAGGAGCACCTCACCCGCCCACTTCGAATTCCCATACCCATTGGCGTAGCCGTCGTTGATCTGGCGCTCTGCCGACATCACCCGGACATCGGAATCTTCCTCGAACTGGGTCACCGGGATCTGATCGGCGATACCGACCGTCGACAGGTACGTGACCGGCTTGAGCCGTTCGGAGATCGCCAGTTTGATGATCTCGGCGGTACCGGCCACATTGGGGCCAAATAGCTGGCTGTACGGCAGCACGTGGTTCACCAACGCGCCCGAGTGGACGATCAGATCCACCTCACCGGCCAGCTTCTGCCAAACATCCTGGGACAGGCCCAGATCCTGGTCTCCGAAATCACCGGCGATCACTTCGAGACCCTGCTCCGCGAGCTGGCGGTAGTGGGCCGACAGCTTGAGGTCTCCCGATTCGTAGACGGCGTCCAGCCGTGCACGGGCGGCCGCAGCATCGGAGCCGCGGATCAGCGCGTACACCTTTCCGCCACGGGGCACCAGTCGTTCGAGCCAATCCAGTACCAACCAGCGTCCGAGCCAGCCGTTACCACCGGTTACCAACACGGTCTTAACGTCGGTAGTGGGCGGCTGAATATCCTTGGCCGCCTTCAGTAACGACTCGTCGATGAACTTGTCGAGGGTGAGCTCGGCGGCATTGATCACCGTCGCGCCCCTGCCATGGACCGACGCGAACGTCGGCTGCGTCGCGGTGCCGGTCCGTTGTGCCTCAATGTGCCGGGCGATCGCGGCGAGATCGTTGGCGACGCTGTTGATCACGCCAACCGGAACGTCTACCTCGAAGATGTCGCGCAGCAGCTCGGAGTACGACAACGCCGAAAGCGAGTCCCCGCCGAGGTCGATGAACCGGACATCGGGGGCCAGGTCGGAAGACGATGCCCCCAGCAATGCCGCCGCGGCGTCGGTCACGGTGTCCAGGACCGGACGGCTGGCCGCCTCCCGCGCCAGCTCACGCAACCGCTCGTTCTGGCTTTCGGCCAGTTCGGTATACAGCGCCTCCAGCCGTTCGCCGTAGTGCTCCTTTAGCTTCGGACGCAGCAGCTTGCGCGCATCCGACAGCAGCCCGGATTCAACGGTGAACGGCACCGTCTCGACGATGAAGTCCCGGGGGATCTCGTAGGACTGCAGTTCCGCGCCCTTGGCGACCTGCTGCAGCGAATCCTGGATCAGCGGTTTGAGCGCATTTGGCGAATCCGCATACCGTTCAAGGGCTTCCGGAGTGGGCACTACGACTGCCAACAGGAAAGAACGCTCACTGTTGCCGTACACGAAGATCTGCCGAACCAGCGGGCTGCCGGTGTACGCGGCCTCCAGCTTAGACACCGCGACAAATTCACCCTGAGCGAGCTTGAGCACGTTCTTGACACGGTCAAGATACTTAAGGTGGTCCGGTCCCAACTCGGCGACCACGTCGCCAGTCAGGTAATAGCCGTCCTCGTCGAAGACGTCGGCGGTGGTTTCCGGGCGCTTGTAGTAGCCGGGGAACATGGTGTCCGACTTGATGCGCAGCTCGCCCCTGGGATGCGGGGAATCCGTTGTGAAATAACCGAGTTCAGGAACATCCACCAGCTTGTATTCGGTGACCGGGGGACGCTGCAAGATGCCGTCGCGCCATACTGCCCCGGCCTCCGTCGAGCCATAGCCGTCGAGCATCGCTACCTGCAGCAGCGATTCCATGAAGTCGTTCATCTCGGGAGACAACGGCGCAGAACCGGATCCGGCACTGAGCACGCGCCCACCGAAATCCTCTTCGCGAATGCGCACCTTGATCTGCTCGGCGATGTCCGCATTACTTTCACCGGGGGCAAGCGAGCGATCCAACTCGGCCTGGTAACGCTGGAAGACCATCTCCACCACGCGCGGCACGAACAACACCTCGGTGGGACGGATCAGCGCGATGTCCTCGAAGAATGTCGACAGGTCACTGGAAGCGATGTAGTACGCCGTGCCGCCCCCGGAGAGCGTGCCCATCAGCGTGAGGCGGCCCGCCAGGTGGCTCATGGGCATGAAGTTGACGCCCACGCCCGGAATGACCGTGCTGCTGAGCCACTTCTTCTGCCACAGGTTGGCCACCAGCCATTGCGGGTACATCGCGCCCTTGGGGGTGCCGGTGCTGCCGGAGGTGTAGATGAGCAGACGCAATGCGTCGGGATCTTCGCTGGGCTGTGGTGCCGCGGGCAGCTCTCGCCCGCGCGCGATCGCGTCGCCGAGCGGATCGACGGTGATCGGCCGACCGGCCTCTTCGAGTCGGGCGCGCACGGCGCGCAGCGCCTCGCGGTGGCCGTCCAGCTCCGGGTGGTAGTCGAAGACCGACAACAGGCGCACAGACGGCGCCGCCAGTAGCGACTCCACCGCGGCGTCGAGGTACTCAATGCTGGCGGCGAAGACGGTGGGCTGGGTTTCCTCAAGGATCGCGTTGCGCTGTTGCACAGACGCGCCGGTCTGCAAGGGCACCGACACGGTGCCGAGACGAAGCCCCGCGACGTCCAGCGAGGCGAAGTCCGTGCTGGTAAAGCCCAGCTGAGCGACAAAGTCACCATCACGGATTCCCTGCGCATACCAGGCGGCGGCGATGGCCTCGGCCCGGTTCCACAACTCGCGATAGGAGGTGGTGACGTACTCGGGCTTCAGCGCGAGGCTTGTCACGCCGTTGTCGTCGGTCACCAGCTCAACGGCGCGGTGCCCGAGCGCCGGGCGATCTCCGTAGCCCTCCAGGAGTCGCCGGATCACCTCGACCAGCGGCAGACCGGGTTCGTTGACCGCATCGGTCACTGCGTCGTCAGGGAAGAGCCCCTGCAGCTGGGGGTCGTTGGACACGACCTGCGCGACGCGTCGTTCGAGTTCCTGTTGTTCCGCGAGATCAGGCGTCGTCGTGGCGGCAGGTGTCAAGATCGTTTCAGTCATGCCTAGATACCTCGGAGATCGGCGTTAAGTAACAAGTGCGAGGGCAACATTGCCCACCCAGTAAAAGTACATACCTAAGCTAACTATTCCCTGTGGGTCCGTTTTCTTCACGTCCCGGAGAGTGGACATTCGCGCTGGTCTGACCCCGGGATGCCGGGTTCAGGTGTCATCTCAGGGTGAGGAGCGTCACTGCCGCAGCGCCTGCGGTGCGTGTTCGCGGGCGGCCGCCAACAGCTCCTGTCGCGAGGGGTTCACTAACGGATGCCCCGCGACGTTGACGGTCGGCACCGTCTCGTTGCCGTCGGCGACCTAACGCACGTAAGCGGCCGCCTCGGGGGATTCCCAGATGTTGACCTCGGTGTAGCGCAGCCGACTGAAGCGCAGCTGCGTCCGGAGCTTGATACAGAACGGACAGCCCGGTCGCCAGTACAGAACAACCTCGTCAGACGCCGGGAAGGGCTTCGTCATGATCCCTGTCTACACGGGCTTGCCCGCAGTGATGCCCGGCTTGAGCGTGTAGATGCCCTCGATCGCGATGACGACCGCGCAGCGCGGATACTTCAGGTCCCGTTCCTCCGCGAAGGCAACGGCGTCATCGAATGCCGGCCCCGAATCGTGGACGTGGGCCGAACCGACGAACCGGTACCCGTCCAGCGCCTCGCGGTCAATCACCGCGACGGAAACCTTTGATCCGGCCTGGATATTGGCCAGTGTCTGACCCCCGGTGTTCTCATTGAAGATCAGAGACCGTTCATCACGCACCCGCAGCGAGCGCTTGGGCCCGATGTTGGGGGTGGTGCCGTCTGTCACCGTCGCCAGGATCGCCAGTTGAGAACCGAGCATCCGCTTCATCTCATCGGTGAGCGTGGGCATTGTGTACGCGACCTCCTGGAATAGTTGTACTGGAACGAGATTCGGTATCGGGGGCGGCGGCACGCAGGCCCGGGCGGTATCGAGCAACCGACTCGTAGCACCGGCCGGAGCCGCCCGCATCAGCACCGAGAGCAGGTGCAACAGACCCTCGGAAACCATGAGCCGGCGACGGCTGGTCCGCAGGATGTGCGCCGCGGAAACCTTGTCACCCGAGGCGATCGCTTGCGCTATCGCCACCGTCTCGAACCACGACGCACTCAGGACATCTCGGCTCATTGGCTTGTTTCGGCTCACCAAACTATATTATTCGCTTTGCCTAACTACGTCTAGTGCCCGCTTCCTCGGTGGCACCCCGCTCCGGTCACGCCTTTCCCGTGGTGTGGTAGCCCCCCACACCCCGAACGATTCGCCCGCCGCGACGGCATACCTACCGCACGGCTCCCCCACTGGGCAGTGCTGACAGATCTGTTTGGCACGGGCCTCCCGCAGGGTCCGAGCCCTCCCCCGCTCGTGATCCGGCGGGAAGAACCGATCGGTCGGCATGCCACGGCAACGCGCCCACTCAAGCCACTTCATATCGCTACCCGACGACGGTCTGTGCGACCTTGACGCCAACCAGCACCACCGCCACCGCCAGGTAGCCGCGGAGGGCGATCATTCCCGCGGTGCGCAGCGGCGACCACGCCGGCCGTTCCAGGGTGTCAAGCGCGGGGCGTGCGCCAGGTTTCACGTTCTTGCCGCATGATCTGCCGCCGCAGCGCACGATCCCGCGGCGAGGATTCCAGATCCTGCACCTGCTAGGGATCCAGCCCGCCGAGCACACCGACAATCGCTCCAGCGACAAAGAACGTCTTGAGCTGTTGGGTGCTGAGATCGGGGAGGAAGGTTGCCGCGGTCAACGACAACAGCACTAGCGACCAAACAATCACTCCGGCAATCAGATTCTGCAGAGCGGTGTTAATCCATGGTCCCAGGACTGCCTTGTCATTGCACAGCAGCACCAGGAACACCGTCGCCGAGGGCAGCAGCACGCCGTAGCCCAGGTAAAAGGTGGGCGCCTCGGTCAGCTTCCAGTGCAGCGAGTGACGCTTACCGAAGGTGTCGCCCAGCGCATAGGTGGTCGCCAACCCCACCTCATTGGCGCCAATGAGCGACGCATCCAACAACAGGATGGCGAACAGTGCACCAACCGCGGGACACACGTGCTCGTGGAGCAGCCTCGCGACGGCACCGGCGTCGGTGAAGTTTCCCACGGCGTCGGTGCCCGCCAGGCCAAATGCGGCGGCCCCCAATAAACTCGGTGACGATCGTCAGCGCATTCACCACGAACAGGTCGCCGACGCTGAAGGCGCCCCAGAACCGTCCGAATCGAGTGAAGATGAGCCGCGCATGTCCTACCCCGGCAACCGCGCCGAGCCGCACCACCATCTCCTGATTGGCGTAGAGCACGGGAATCAGCAGCGCCAGCGTCCACATCAGCGCCATGCCATAGTTCTGACCGGCCTGAGCGTAGGTGGCCACTCCTCCCGCGTCGTTGTCACCGACCATCACGATCAGGCCAGGGACCAAGACGGCCAACAACATCCGGAATCGCTGCCGCCTGCTGCGACCCTCGGTGCTCTCGTGCTGCCCGATGGCGCCCAGGGCACCGACGATGTCTCCGACGTGCGCGCTGTCCATGACGGCGCCTGCCGGAGCGTGTCCGTCGCTGTCGTATCGGCGGGAAACGCCGTTGAAGAATGCCATTGCAGATGCCGCCCTTTCTCAGGGTTCGGTCCACCGCGGACGCTTCCGCGCACACCAAATCGAGCACGATGCAATAGGTTTCGCGACGGGTCAGGCGTGAGCGGCGTCGCAGCGGAAGGCTGAGAACACATGTACGTGCTGGCCTAAGCCAGGTTGTCGATCCGGACTGGGATACGGACTATCGCCGGACTGCATGTCGTCCCTCACCTCCTCGCTGCCAGGGCGGCTGCGCCGCAATTGTTTGTGTCAGCGCACGTCAAGCGCACTCAGACAAGACGAGTAACCACCCGCCATCGAACGGGCGGACCACCTCTCTCGTCAGAGCTTCGGCACTGCACGACGTGATCCCAACGGGAAGCCACTTCGGATCACCCCTTAAGCCGGGGAGATCTGTCCCAACCCTGGGCGTCTCTCGACGTCGTCGGATCAGTGGCCTGTGTTCGTGCAGGAGCCTCGCCTAGCGAGGTGCTAACGATCGGTACTGCATGCCCGATTGGTGCTGCGCATCAACGCAACCCCAATTCCTGACGGCCTCTTGACAGTATTCAGCGGATCAGCCGACATCCCCGTACTCGTCGAACCAGTAGGCGAGCTTGCCGCGCCTACTGACCGCGCGCAGGCGCGACTCGGTCAGTGCCCGGGTCTTACTGGTCGTGACGATCATCAGTTCGTCGTCCGACTCGATCCGGGTGTCGGGCAGCGGGACGAAGGTATTGCCCTGCCTGATGATCAGGGTGACGACTGCCGGGTCGGGCAGTCGTAGTTCGAGGATGGTGACGTTGCGCAGCCGGGATCCCGGTTGCACCTTCATCGTCAGCAGCTCCGCATCCAGCACATCCAAAGGTGCTGCCTCGACCTGGATTTCACGAGTCGTCTCCCGCGTGATCAATCCCAGAAGGTGCGCGACGGGCCGCAGGCTCGGTCCCTGGATAAGGGTGAAGACCACCACCAAAACGAAAACGATATTGAGCAAGCGGTAACTGTCGGGCACACCCTCCACGATCGGGAAAGTGGCAAGTACGACGGGGACCGCACCACGCAGTCCGGCCCAGGACAGAAAGGCCTGCTCGCGCCACGGGATACTGAATCCGGCAAGCGATCCCACCACCGACAGCGGCCGGGCCACCAGCAATAGCACGAGCCCGATAACGATCGCGGGAACCAAGTCATCCATCAGCTCGCTGGGATTGACCAGCAAGCCGAGCAAGACGAAAAGGCCTATCTGCGCCAGCCAGCCGAGACCCTCGGCGAACGATCGGGTGGCAGACCGGTGCGGCAGACCGGAATTGGCCAGCACCACCGCGGCCAGATAGGCAGCGATGAAACCGCTGGCGTGCACGCTGCCGGAGGCCGCGAAAGCAACCAACCCGATACCGAATGTCGCAATCGGATACAGGCCCGACGCCGGCAAGGCAACCCGGCGCAGCGCCATGGCCCCCAGGAAACCGGACAACAGACCGATCGCCGAACCCGCCAGCAGCTCGTAGACGATCTCAATCACGGCGCTTTTCGGCTCGAACACGAAGGGCACGACGCTGAACATCAGGACGAGAATCACGGCGGGGGCGTCATTGAATCCGGATTCCGCCTCCAGCAGTCCGGCGACCCGGCGCGGCAACGGCAGCACCCGCAGCACCGAGAACACCGCCGCGGCATCGGTGGAGGACACGATGGCGCCCAACAACAACGCCAGCTGCCAATCCATACGCAACAGGACATGCGCGCCGACCGCGGTCACCACTGTGCTGATGAGGACACCGGCAGTGGCCATCGCACCGGCCGGCGCGAGCACCTTGCGAATATCGGCGAACCGTGTGGTCAAACCGCCCTCGACCAGGATCACGGCAAGCGCCGCGGTGCACACGTTCCGAGCCAGCTCGACGTTGTCGAACTCAAGGCCCAGCCCGTCCTCCCCGAGCACGACCCCGACCAAGAGGAAGAACAAAAGGCTCGGGAATCCGATACGCGTGGCCACCCGGGTGCCGACAATGCTCGCGAGCAGCACGAGCCCGCCAATGAGCAAAGCCAGGTACAGCTGGTGCAGGCTCACTTCGTTCCCGTCGATCGACTCCGATTCATAGGGCACGATAGCGGGGTGGTGGAACGGAAGATGCGAGTCGCGATTGCGGGCGCGGGCAAGGTCGGCCGGTCCGTGGCGCGCGAGCTACTCGACTATGGCCACAAAATCCTGTTAATCGAACGCGAGCGCAGTAACTTCGAGCCGCAGGCCGTGCCCGGGGCGGATTGGCTCAACGCCGACGCATGCGAGCTCGACACCCTGGAAGATGCGGGGATCGAGACGTGTGATGTCGTGGTCGCCGCTACCGGTGACGACAAGGCCAATCTCGTCGTGGGCCTGCTGGCCAAGACCGAGTTCGGCGTGCCCAGGGTCGTCGCCCGCATCAACGACATTCGCAACCAGGGACTGTTCGGTCAGGCCTGGGGTATCGATGTGGCGGTCTCCACACCCGGCGCCATGGTGGCCGGTATCGAGGGCGCGATCGACATCGGTCACCTGGTACGTCTCATGGGGTTGCGCGAGGGAAGTGCGGGTCTGACGAAACTGACTCTGCCGGAGGATAATCCCCTAGTTGGACAACGTGTGGCAGACCTGGAACTGCCGCCGAACACCGCACTGGTCACCGTGATCCGGAACGGAGCCGTCGTGCTACCCAGGCCCGAGGATGTCTTGGAGGCCGGGGACGAGATGCTCTTCATCGCGAACAGCGACGTTGAGCACGCGATTCGCGCGGCGATCCATGGAGCCGAAGTGACACCCGACCGGTAGATCGGCTACACGCTGAGCAGGGCCAGTTCCTCGCGCGCACGCCGCTCGACCAACAGCGGAACGTAGTCACGCAGTGGACTGTTGTCGAAGCGGGAGTGTTCTGCACGCACCACCGCCTCCACGATGTCGCGGGGCAGATTCGGATGTCGACCATGCAGCTGTTCCACAAGGTCGCCTATCCCTGCCCGCTCACTGAGTACCGCCACAGGGACAAAATTTGCACTACGTTTACAGTTTCGTCAACTGCCCTGACCGACACCAAAGACGGCCAGCCAAGCATGCAGCAGCTGGGTTTGTAGACTTTGGTGACGGACCCGACGGAGGTGGATGTCACGGTGCAGGTCGACTGTAATTCGTTGATTACCTGCATATTTCGTGGCAGCCCTGACCGCAGCCTGGTGATCCGATGAGCGTCGCGACCATCGTCGGCAGTGGCCCCAACGGACTTGCCGCAGCAATTACCCTCGCCCGCGCAGGGATCTCTGTCACTGTGTTGGAGGCCACTGATGAACCCGGGGGCGGATGCCGTTCCTCGGAGATGCTCGAACCGGGACTCATCCATGACCACTGCGCGGCCAGCCACCCGATGGCCATCGGTTCTTCCTTCTTGACCAGTCTGGATCTGGCTCGCCACGGTGTGCGCTGGCTCTTGCCCGAGATCGACTGCGTTCATCCGCTCGACGACGGCTCTGCGGGCGTCCTGTACCGGTCGGTGGATGACACGGCCACGTTGATGGGGCGTGATGGCAACCGTTGGCGTGCGCTGTTCGGTTATCCCTCGCGGCATTTCGAGACCCTCGTGGAGGACATCACGGCGCCGCTGCTGCGTGCGCCCCACCACCCCATTCAGATGGCGCGATTCGGACTGCCGGCTGCGCTGCCCGCTTCCACCATCGCGCGCCTGCTCCGCACCGAGTCGGCCCGCGCCCTGTACGGCGGGGTCGCCGCACATGCCTTCCGGCCCTTGCACTATCCCATGACAGCTGCGGTCGGCCTCGGAATCATGACGGCCGGACACCGATACGGCTGGCCAGTCGTCTCCGGCGGCACCGGTTCTCTCGTCCGGGCCATGACCGCGACCCTTGCCGAGCTGGGTGGAGAGGTGTGCACGGGGGTTCGCATCGACGACGCCGCGCAATTGCCCGACGCCGATCTGACACTGTTCGATCTTGAACCGGGCTCTGTCGCAAAGATTCTCGGTGATCGGTTGCCCGCAAGAGTCACCCGCGCGTTCACCAGGTTCCGGCACGGCTCCGGCGCCTTCAAGGTCGACTTCGCGGTCGACGGAGGGGTTCCGTGGGCCACACCAGCTGCCCGCCGCGCCGGTACCGTCCATCTCGGCGGCACGTACGCCGAGGTGGCCTCCACCGAACGGCAGATCCATGCCGGCATCATGCCGGAGCGCCCCTTTGTCCTTGCCGGTCAGCAATATCTGGCCGATCCGCAGCGCTCGGCCGGCACTATCCACCCGCTCTGGACCTATGCACACGTGCCTTTCGGTTACGCCGGAGATGCCACTGAGGCGATCATCCGTCAGATCGAACGATTCGCGCCCGGTTTCCGCGAGCGGATCGTTGGCACGGCGGTGCGCTCGACGACGGAGATGTCGGTGTACAACGCCAACTACGTGGGCGGGGACATCATGACGGGCGCCAAGGACATCCGGCAGCTGGTGTTCGGTCCTCGCGTCGGACTGAGCCCCTACAGCCTTGGCACGCCGGGGATGTTCATCTGTTCCGCCGCGACACCGCCAGGCCCTGGCGCGCACGGCATGTGCGGTGTGCACGCCGCGAATGCTGCGCTCAAACACCTCCCCCAACGAGGGCCGACGGCGTATCGTTAACATCGTAAACAAAACATCGAGCCTGAGAATCCAGCACTGAACGAGGTGAGGGCCATGATCGTCCTCGGAGCCATCCTGTTGGCCGCCGGCTTCATCCTCGACATCGGGTGGCTATGGACCGGCGGAGTTGTACTCATCGTCATCGGCCTGGTCCTGATGGTCGCAGGCCGCACGGGACACGCCGTCGGTGGCCGCCGCCACTACTACTGACTCACCGGTTGAAAGAGCAGGAGAACGCCATGCGATATGCCGGAATACTGGTGGCGGTGTGGTTGATCGTGGGGGCAATCGCCGTCGCCCAACGCGGATACTTCACCAACAGCCCACAAACCTGTGCCAGCGCGGGAACAATCGCGCTGACTGTGCTTGCCGGTCCCCTCAATTACGCGGGACTCAATCCGACAGTCAGCCAATGCAACATCCCACAACCAAGTACCTGATTGCCGGGCCGGACTCTTAGCCCGGCTCCGATCGGATCGCGGCACCCACTCGAACAAGCACATCGAGCTGCGCCGGATTGAACAGATCCAACAGTGCCCGGGCCACGGTGCGCTCGGCGAACTGTTGACCGCGCGGAGCGTCCGCGGTCGAGGTGAGCATCCCTGGATGATCGGCATACAACTTCCGGGTGTGTAAGGACATCCGCTCGGCGAGGTCGGCACGCATCTGCTCGTCAGCGTCGGCCGCCAGGTTTTCCAGCTCATGATCGAGGTCGCGGTCTTGCTGATCCAGGAGCACCCCGATAAATGCCTGCAACCCCACCGGACCGAGCACTCTGGACATCACGAATGCGAGCGAACGGTCGGTATCGGAGAGTTCCATATTGACTGCCGCGGAGCCGAATTCGGGCGGCATGTCGGCCGCTACCTCACTCGCCAATATCTGTCCGAGCTCGTCGCGTACTCGCTGCAGCCGGTCGATAGTGCCGGCCAGCTCCGCATCGAGCGCGCGCAGTGCCTGGCCCGGGTCTTCGTTGGCCTCATCCATCTCCGCGATCTGCTTCAGGGAAAGACCCAGCCCTGTGAGGCGTTTGATCTGCAGGACCCGAACCAGATGCGCGACGCCATAACTCTTGTAGCCGTTGGAGCGGCGTTCGGGCTCAGCCAGCAAGCCGACGTCGTGGTAGTGGCGCACCGCACGCAGGCTGATGCCGGCGAGTTCGGCAAGCTCCCGCGTGCTCCAGCCCACCGTCACTCCTTCTGTATCCACGGACATACCCGCCACTCGACACTATGCCGCTACGGCATGGTCAACACGCGAAACCCTCGCCTCATCAGCAACGACCCGGCAACGTGAGCCATCCGGTTTGCCACACATTGACATTAGGGTTACCGAAAACTTCATAACGGTGTCTACTAGCTGGTAATTTTCGAGTTTGATGAGCATCATGCAGGGATATCGATCTGTTGCTGAGCGTGCCTGTCGGTGCTAACTTGGTTCCGTGCAGACCACCGCTAGTGCGCCCGCGATGCTTGGTGGATTGCGTCGCCAGCTCCTCCGGTCGGTGTTCATCACGGCGCTGTTCATGGCACCCGCGCTCATCACGCGAATCGGCGGATTGCATCCCAATCCGGTAGTAGCTCTCGTGATCTACGGCGCAGCGGTAGTGGCCGCCAGTTTTGTCTTGGCGTGGGCGGCAGAGGCCGCGCAGATTGACGTCTCCGGTGGCCTGGCGATCGCAGTGCTGGCCTTGATCGCGGTGCTGCC
Source organism: Mycobacterium sp. D16R24 (assembly GCF_002013385.1). Classification (NCBI taxonomy): domain Bacteria; kingdom Bacillati; phylum Actinomycetota; class Actinomycetes; order Mycobacteriales; family Mycobacteriaceae; genus Mycobacterium; species Mycobacterium sp. D16R24. The sequence goes on from NZ_MAEV01000007.1 coordinate 73,730, forward strand.
CGAGTATGCCGTCGATCTCTACTACGCCTACATCTCCGGCCAGGTCCCCGAGTACAGCCAGTACGCCGCCGCAAACATGACCGGCTCGAACAGGTTGTTGATGGGACTGGGCTGGCCCGTCGTCGTTCTCATCGCACTCGCGGTGGCCCGCAAGACATCCGGACGCTCCACCAACCTGCTGTCATTGGCGCCCTCTAACCGCATCGAGCTTGGCTTCCTACTCGTGGCCGGGGTGGCGGCATTCGTGATTCCGGCGAGCGGGCAGATTCACCTCGTGCTGGGCGTTGCGCTGCTGGCATGGTTCGGGTTCTACCTGTTTACGATCGGCCGCGGCGAAGCCGAGGAACCGGATCTGGTGGGCACGGCTGCGGCCATTGGCATGCTGCCCAAGCACATGCGCCGCAGCACCGTCGTCACGATGTTCATACTCGCCGCATCGATCATCCTGTTGTGCGCCGAGCCCTTCGCCAACAGCCTGGTAAGCGCCGGAACACAATTGGGTATCGATCAGTTCCTTCTGGTGCAGTGGCTCGCACCGCTGGCCTCGGAAGCACCCGAGTTCATCATCGCCGCGATTTTCGCCGCCCGCGGCAAGGGAACCGCGGCCATCGCGACGTTGATCTCGTCAAAGGTCAACCAGTGGACACTCCTGATCGGTTCACTGCCTATCGCCCATCTCGCGGGCGGCGGCGGGTACTCCCTGGTACTCGATGCCCGTCAGGTCGAAGAAACCCTGCTGACCGCAACGCAAACCATGATGGGCGTGGCCCTGATCCTCGCCCTGCGGTTCCACCGCGGCACCGCGTGGGCACTCCTGGCACTGTTCGTGATCCAGTTCCCCATCACCTCAACCCACGGCCGGCTCATCCTGTGCGGTGTGTACGGCGTCTTGGCGATCGCCGGTTTGGTCGTCAACCGCCAGCACCTCATCGCGACAATTCGAGCGCCGTTCAGCAGGTCAGCCACACGACAGTTGACTGTGCCGTAGCGGCATAGTTTCTCCTGGTGTTACTTCGACACACCGAGAGGAACACAATGGCGCTGCCCAAGCTCATCACCGTCGAGGAGTTCTTCGATCCGCCGGTTCGCACGTCCGCGTCGATCTCGCCGGACGGAACCAAGATCGCGTACCTAGCGCCGCGGAAGAATCGTCTCAACGTATGGGTGCAAGCCACCGATGGCAACAACCCCGCCGACGCGCAGTGCGTCACCCGCGACGAAACCCGGAGCGTCACGGGATTTCTCTGGGTCGACGACCCGCGCTGGCTGCTGTACGTGCAGGACTCTGGTGGTGACGAGAACTGGCATCTGTACCGGGTCGACTTGGACGACACCGACGCACCGGCCATCGATCTGACTCCATATCCCGGCGTGCGACTGCTGGGCCTGGAGCAGCCATACGGCCGCCCCGGCAAGTTGTTCATCCAGCTGAACCACCGCCGAATCGACCACATCGACCTCTACGAGCTCGACATCGCATCCGGCGAGCTGACCATGCTCGCCGAGAACCCCGGCGACGTCATCGCCTGGTTCTGCGGCCCTCATCACGAGGTCTTCACGCAATCGCTGACACCTGAAGGAGATATCGAGTTCTCCCGCTACGAGTCCGGGGCGCTGGCATCTCTCGTCGTATACAACGGCGCGGACTACCCGGTGGGTATGCACCCGACCCAGATGACACCGGACGGTACCGGGCTGTGGATGGGTTCTAGCCGTGACACCGATCGCACCCGCCTGGTCCGGCTCGACCTGGCCACCGGTGAGGAGTCGGTCGTCGACAGCCATCCGGCCTTCGACCTTTCCGCTGCCCTGGGCCTGGCGCCGTCGCTGATCCGGCATCGAAAGACTGGCGAGCTGCTGGCTGTCCGGTATCTCGGCGAGCGGCAGGAAATCCGGGTCCTCGATCCGGATTTCGCTCCGGTGTTGGAAGGGCTCCAGGAACTCTCGGACGGAGACCTCGCGGAAATTTCGTCCGATGAGAGCGGCCAACGCTGGGTGGTCAGTTTTACGCATGACCGGGAGCCCGGACTCACCTATTTCTACGACCACGAAAAGGGCGAAAGCCGGCAACTGTTCCGGCCGTACCCGCACCTGGCTCCGGCGGACCTGGCGCCCATGACGCCAGTGACGATCGCCTCGCGCGATGGTTTGAATCTGCACTCCTACCTGACCCTGCCCGTTGGGATGGAACCCGCGGGACTCCCCCTGGTGCTGGTGGTCCACGGTGGTCCGTGGCACCGTGACAGCTGGGGATTCGACCCGTCCGTGCAGTTCCTGGCCAACCGTGGATACGCGGTGCTGCAGGTCAACTTCCGCGGATCCACCGGCTATGGCAAGGCCTTCACGAAGGCGGCCATCGGCGAGTTCGCGGGCAGGATGCACGACGATCTGATCGACGCCGTCGACTGGGCAGTCAAGCAGGGCTATGCGGATCCGAGCCGGGTCGCGATCTTCGGCGGCTCGTACGGCGGGTACTCCGCACTGGTTGGGGTCACCTTCACCCCCGATGTCTTCGCAGCCGCCATCGACTACGTGGGCATCTCGGATCTCGCGAACTTCATGCGGACCCTTCCGCCATTTGTGCGACCGAACCTGACCAACAACTGGTACCGGTACGTCGGCGATCCCGCCGTGCCGGAGCAGGAGGCCGATATGCTCGCCCGATCGCCCATCAGCCGGGTGGATCAGATCCGCACCCCGCTCTTAGTTGCACAGGGCGCCAATGATGTTCGCGTGGTCCAGGCCGAATCCGACAACATTGTGGCAGCTCTGCGTGCTCGTGGTGTCGAGGTCGAGTACATGGTCAAGGCCGATGAGGGACACGGTTTCCTGAACCCGGAGAACCAGATCGACCTGTTCCGTGCGACGGAACTATTCCTGGCCCGGCATCTGGGTGGGCGGCAGGTGCGGTGACCGAGGTTTCCGAGCTGTCCGAACGCAAGCAGACCCTCCTCGAACAGGCAGGTGGTCTGTCCGGTCTCATCTACGCCGGTCTACCCAGTGTGACGTTTGCCTTGGGCAACAGTTCTTTTGGTTTAGCCGGAGCGATCTGGATATCCATCGCGACGGCAGCGGCGGTTGCCGCTTGGCGGTGGTTACGCAACCAGCCGCTGCAACCCGCGATCTCCGGGCTATTCGGGGTTGCCATCTCTGCGGCCATCGCTTATCAGATCGGTTCGGCCAAAGGCTTTTTCCTGATGGGTATTTGGACCAATCTCATCGCCGCAACGGTCTTCCTGGCCTCGGTGCTGGTGGGCTGGCCGCTTGCGGGAGTGCTCTGGCATGGCGTCACCGGCACCGGGCAGCGCTGGCGCCAAGACAAACCGTCGCGGTTTGGCTACGCGGTGGCGACCCTGGCCCTAGCGACGGTGTTCGCGTCCAGATTCGTTGTGCAGGAATGGTTGTATACGCAGGACTCAGTGGGCTGGCTGGCCTTCGCCCGTATCGCGATGGGCTACCCACTCTTCGGTATGGCGCTGCTGGTGGTCATCTGGGCGGTGCGGCGTTCGAAAAGGCGGCTACCTCGCCCTGATTCAGCCAGCGCGGAAGGCGATCACGACCGATGAGTTCACACTTGCTGGTCGCGGCCAGCGTCTGAGCCTGCCGGGTGAAATCCTGGTTGCTGACCACCATGGCGCGGGTGCAATCGTAGTGCCGCGCACCCGCGACGACCTCTTGAACTGCCCTGACACCCACGGTCTTTGAATAACGCTTGCACTGGACGGCGACAACATCGCGCCGATTCGTGGCTATCAGGTCAACGCCGTAATCGCTGGACGCGGCGGTGGTCTCGATATGCCATCCGGCGCTATACATGCGGGCCGCGACGAACGTCTCGAAATCGAGGCCAGACATCTCGTCGATCTCGGAAAGCCCCGACAGCGTGGCATACCTAAGCAGCCTGGCCTCATATCGGCGCCGGGTCATCGCATCGCCCAACCCTCGCAGGACCCATCCCGCACTCCGCAAGATCAGATACACGGCGTAGGGCGATGCCAGATACGCCACCTGCGCCAACGCGGCGAGCGCTGGGTCCCCCGTGTTCCGGTACACCAGGACGCCGGGCCAAACAATCAGCGCCACGATGGGCCCAGCCAACACCACAACGATCACCGCGACCAATGCGCGCGACAGGCGGCGCCTTGCCTGAACCGCCTTACGCCTCCACCGCCGCAGCATCATTCAATGAACTTTAAGCCAGCCCTCCGACACCTGCGCGTTACGGACGCCCAGGTACACGGTGTCACCTCACCGCTGGCAACCAGGGCACCAATACGCCACGCGCGGCAGGGCCCGATCGCGTGAGATCCGGGTTCCGCAACGGCGGCACGGCCTTCCATGTCGGCCGTAAACCCACAGCTCATGGCCGGGCCGCGGGTCACCGGTCGTTGTCCTGCGGTGGCTGTCCTTGTTCGCATGCAACAGCCCGTGCGCACGCTCCACGAAACGCTCGGGATCAACGAGGCCTCTCACCGGCGTTGTGGGCAGCAACCCGGCCAGAAAACACAGTTCGTTGCAATACACGTTGCCAATGCCCGCCATGACCCTCTGGTCGAGAAGCGTCGCACCCAGCTCGTCATCTGACCGCGCCATCAATCGCTCCAACGCGATCGCCGGATCCCAAGCTGCACCAAGAAGATCCGGGCCTAGATGACCCACGATGTCGTTTTCTCGCTCCCGCTTGACCACATCCAGAACACCCAAGCTGATCCCGAGAGCCACCGAGTCGTCTGTCGTCAATACCGCTCTGATTCGATGGTCCCACGTGGATACGGGCCCCTGAGCGGACATGATCCGCCAGCTGCCATCCATTTTCAGATGCGAGTGAATGCTGGCCCAGCCGACGCGAATGAAGAGATGTTTTCCGCGTGCAAGCACGCTGTCAACGCGTTCCCCGCTCATATCGACGGTTGCGAAACGTGGAACACGGATATCGCAGCCAGTGAGCACCCGGCCGGTCAGCACATCGGCCAGGCGTTGCGCCGTCCGGAACGCCGTGTCGCCTTCTGGCATTCCACCGCCCTCCTCGCGCTAGCCGTCACAGGCTATCCAACACCGCACCGAAGCGACAGCGAGCCCACCGATACGCAAAGGTCAGGTAGCAGAGACGGTCTCGCCTCCGACGGTCGCCGCATCTGAACTCTCGGCACGCCCCCACCGCCCGGCCAGCGCCGCGCAGGTAATCAGTTGGATCTGGTGGAAGATCATCAGCGGCAGCACAATCAGGCCCACGGGGTGTCCCGCGAACAGCACGGTGGCCATCGGCAATCCGGTCGCCAAACTCTTCTTGGATCCACAGAAGATGACGACGATTCTGTCTGCCCGGTCGAACCGCAACAGCCGCGCCGCACACGCCGTGACACCCAACACCACCGCTAGCAGCACGATGCTGACCGCGACGACTGCCAACAGCCGAGAGATCTGCAGGCCCTGCCAGACGTGCTCGACCATCCCGGCGCTGAACGCCGCATAGACCACTAGGTAAACCGAGCCACGGTCAACAACTTTGGTGAGCGTGGCGTGGGACAGAATCCGATACAGCTTGGGCCGCAACAACTGGCCAGCGACAAAAGGCAGCAGAAGCTGCACCACGATCTCCAGTATCGCGGTGGGCGAGACAGTCGCCTCCCCGGTGGTCTGCATGAGAAGCATCACCAGGAAGGGAGTCATGAAGACGCCCAACATATTCGACAGCGAGGCGCTCACCACCGCAGCACCGACATTGCCGCGGGCGATGGACGTGAATGCAATCGAAGATTGCACCGTCGACGGCAGCAGGCACAGATAGAGCACGCCCGTGTAAAGGTCGTCGGTCAGCACCGACGGCACCAGCAGCCGCATCGCCAGCCCCAGTAACGGGAAGAGCATATAGGTGGCGGCCAGCACCGTGGTGTGCAGTTTCCAGTGCTTCAGACCCTCAAGTGCCTCGCGCGGTTCCAGCCGAGTCCCGTAGAGGAAGAACAGCACCGCGATGGCGATCTTGGTCGCCCACTCGAGAACATCGGCAGCACCGCCGCGGGCCGGGAGTAGCAGCCCAATCCCCATGGCAGCGAACAGCCCCAGCAAGAAGCCGTCAATGCGAAGTTTGGCCAGCCAAGTCACACAGGACACCGTACGAGTACAGGAACTGATTGTGAAAGTTGATAGAAGTGATATCTCTGAACGCGTATCGTGATGGCAATGCTGGATCCCGAGCTGCTTCGCACTTTTCTGACGGTCGAGCGTGCGGGCGGGTTCACCGCGGCGGGCCGCATTCTCGGGCTACGCCAATCCACGGTGAGCGGACATATCGCGCGGCTGGAACAGTCCACCGGCCGAGAGCTGTTCCGCCGCGATACCCGCAATCTGGCATTGACCGCCGACGGCGCCGCGATGGTCGGGTTCGCGCGCTCGATCCTGGACGCCCACACCCAGGCCGACCGCTACTTCGCGAGTTCGGAACTGACCGGACTCATCCGGCTCGGCGCCTCCGACGACCTAGTGGCCCGCGAGCTGCCCGATGTGCTTGTCGAGTTCCAGGACTCGCATCCGGGTGTGGATCTGGAACTCGTCGTCGGACTGAGTGAATACCTCAAGACTCGCATGACCGCGGGCGAGCTGGACCTGATGGTGGCCAAGCGCCTGCCGGGAGAGAAGCACGGCGAGTTGCTGTGGCGCGACAGGCTGGTGTGGGCAGGGCGGCCCAACACCCAGGACGTGCGTGACCCGGTACCCATAGTGACCTATCCCCCGCCGAGCCTGACTCGGCACGCCGCGTTGCGCGCACTCGAGCGGGAGGGCCGGACCTGGCGCATCGCATGCGTCAGCGACAGCCAACTGGGCCTGCGGGCGGCGACCCTCGCGGGTATGGGCGTGATCGCACACGCGGAATCCCTTTTGCCTGAAGGTCTTACCAGAGTCAGCGATGAGAGCCTGCCCGACCTTGGCGAGCTGGAGTTCGTGCTGCTGCGGCGGCGCAGTGTGCTGTCCGAACCCGAGCAGGCACTCTGCGACGCGATCATCGCCAGTACGCACCGACTGCACCGGTGAACTCGAGACCCTCGGTCGACCTAACCAGTCGTTAGCGCGAAGTAGGCCACGGATCCCGCCGCAAGCGCCAGGAACACGGCCGGAAACGCGACGTTGTGCAGCACGTTGCTGCGGATGTGCGCGGCCACCGCGCCGATGAAGAACGCCACCAACCCCATTGCCGCGGCGAGGCCGATTGGACGCACCCCGGCAAGACCGATGATCAGACCGACCACCCCAGCACCCTCGACGACCGCGAGATAGGGAATCCATCGCGGTGCCAATCCCACCTCCACGGAGTTCTGCACCACGAACTGTGCCTTGAGCGCCTTGGCCGCCACCTCGAATCCGTTGACGATGACGCACAGAACCGTCGTCACCAACAGTCCAACGTCAAGCATCTGTACGCTCATATGTGCCTCCCATCTAGTCGGTTTCGTTGACCTCACTCTCTTGACGACCGACATGACGGAAAGGTGACCTCTCTCGTGGATCTCATCGAAGAATTCGAGTCCGCGCGGCCCCGACTACTGTCCGTGGCCCACCGGATCCTGGGCTCACACCACGACGCAGAAGACGCGGTGCAAGCCGCCTGGATCCGGGCGCAGTCCGCCGACGTGAATCAGGTGGAAAATCTCGACGGGTGGCTTACCACCGTCACCGCCCGGCTCTGCCTCGATCAGCTGAGAGCACGCGAACGCCGCGGCGAGATTTCACTGACTGCCGATCACATCCCTGGTACGAGCCTGGCCGCTGATGAGGACTTCCTACGGCGTGAGCAGGTTTCACGTGCGATGCTCGTGGTGCTCGGCGAATTGTCCCCCAAGCAGCGTGTGGCCTATGTCCTGCACGACCTGTTCGCCGTGCCGTTCGAGGACGTCGCCGAGGTACTCGATACGACCGTCGTCTCCGCGAAGAAGCTCGCCAGTAGGGCGCGATTGCGGCTCGACATCGCTGACCCCGCGAGTGCCAGCGATGTCGAGAACCAGCTGGAGATCGTCGACGCCTTCCTGTCGGCGGCCCGTGGTGGCGACATCGAGCGCCTGATCACCTTGATGGCACCCGAGGTGGTCCGCAGCGTTGACCGCGCACTCATCCCCACTGGCGCAGCGACACTCGTGCGGGGCGCCCGAGCCGTCGCCGAGGAGACGCGCACGTTCATCGATCGCATCGCCGTGGCGGTGTCGCTTCTTATCGACGGGCAGCCGGGCGCGGTCATCGCACCGGGCGGCCATCCCTTCGCGGTTGTCCGGATGGACACCCATAACGGACTGGTCACTCGGATAGACATCGCCCCGTACTCGAGCCGTGGCGCCGAACTGACCGCTGCCTACCAGAGGGCCAGCGGCTCGCGATCGAGCTAATATCTGGCTGCCACATCACCAGCCACACCGGACGGCACGGTGGGCGAGGCAGAAACGAGAACCACACCGTGCAACACGACTCTGCGACCGCGTCACCACACAGCCCGGCCACTGCGTCGAGCACCGTGCGCCTTGCGGTCGTCGTCGGCGCGCTCGGAGTGGTGTTCGGCGATATCGGGACGAGCCCGATCTACACCATTCAGACGGTCTTCAATCCGGCTGACCCGCACCCCGTGCCGGTAAGCACGGACAACGTGTACGGCATCGTGTCGTTGATCTTCTGGTCGGTAATGGCGATCGTGACGTTCACGTACGTCACGCTGGTGATGCGCGCCGACAATGAGGGCGAGGGCGGCATCATGGCGCTCATCACGCTGCTGACGCGTTGGGGCGGTAAGCAAGGGCGTCGCGGAGCCCTGGCGCTGGCCGGCGGCGGACTCTTTGGCGCCGCGCTGTTTTTCGGAGACAGCATGATCACCCCTGCTATCTCCGTGCTCTCGGCAATCGAGGGTGTGAAGGTCATTCAGCCGGATCTGGAGGCGTGGATCGTCCCCATCACCGCGGTGATCATCGTCGCCTTGTTCGCCGTACAACGCCATGGCACCGCCCTCATCGGGCGGTTCTTCGGGCCGGTGATGATCCTATGGTTCCTGGCGATCGGCGCCTGCGGGATCACCGGTATCGCCGCGCATCCGGAGATCCTCAGGGCGCTCTCACCCACCTACGCAATCGGTTTCATGGTCGGGCATTTTCACATCGCGTTCTTCGCACTCGCGGCAGTGGTGCTCTCGGTGACGGGCGCCGAGGCGTTGTACGCCGATATGGGCCACTTCGGGCGCAAGGCCATCACCTATGGGTGGCTCGGTCTGGCGCTGCCCGCGCTGACGCTGAGCTACTTCGGTCAGGGTGCCCTGATCCTGGGCGATCAATCCGCCGTCAGCGCGCCGTTCTTCTTGTTGACGCCCGAATGGGCACGCTTGCCGATCGTGCTGCTCGCCACCGCCGCCACGGTGATCGCCTCACAGGCCGTGATCACCGGTGCGTATTCGGTGGCATCGCAAGCAGTTCAGCTCGGTTACCTGCCACGGTTGCGGATTGCCCACACTTCGGAATCAACGATCGGCCAGATCTACGTGCCGTGGATCAATTGGGTACTGATGGTCTCCGTGCTGACGCTGGTCTTCGCGTTCCAGACCTCGGCCGCGCTGGCCTACGCGTTCGGCATGGCGGTGACCGGCACCATCACGATCACCACCACGCTGTTCTTTTATGTCGCCCGCATCCGCTGGAACACCCCGCTCTGGCTGCTGCTGCTCGGCGCGGGTGCACTGCTGACCATCGACGTGCTGTTCCTGGCGGCGAACATGACCAAGCTGGTTCATGGGGCGTGGCTGCCGCTGTTGATCGCACTGACGGCGTTCACGGTGATGACGACATGGGAGCGCGGCCGCACCATCGTGACGCCCGCCCGGGAACAGGCCGAAGGCCCACTGCGCGCGTTCGTCGACCAACTCAATGGGGACACCACGCATGTGGTGCGCGTGCCCGGAACCGCGGTGTTCCTCAACCGGAGCAAGGACACCACGCCGCTCGCGATGCGTGCCAACGTCGAACACAACCATGTGCTCCATGAGCACGTCGTCATCCTGTCGATCGAGACATCGCCGATTCCCCGCGTGGAAGACGCCGAGCGGACGACCATCGACAATCTCGGATACGCCGAAGACGGGATCATTCACGTCACGGCACGCTTCGGATACATGGAGACCCCGAACGTCCCCCACGCACTGGGACTACTCGACCCCGCGCAGACCGAGGGACAAGCCATCCCGATCGACGAGGCCACGTACTTCCTCTCGAAACTAGAACTTGGCAGGGGCACGGAGCCGACGATGGCTCGATGGCGCAAGCAGCTGTTCCTCGCCACATCGCATATCACCGCGGACGCCGCCGAGTACTTCGGACTGCCCAGAGACCGCACGGTCATCATGGGCTCGCGCATCGACGTATGACGTTTCCCACCTAATCTGGAATAGATCCAGATTAGGTGGGATTGTATTAAGCATGAGTACTTCAGCCCGTACACCCGAATCCGATGTCACAAACTTCCAACCGTCTGCAGAACTGACCGGCCACTTGCAACAAGTCCTGGTTGACCTGATCGAGCTTCACCTGCAGGGCAAGCAGGCGCACTGGAACGTCGTGGGAAGTAACTTCCGCGACCTGCACCTGCAGCTCGACGAGCTCGTCGACTTCGCCCGCGAGTCCAGCGACACCGTCGCCGAGCGGATGCGTGCACTCGACGCCTTGCCCGATGGCCGTTCGGACACGGTGGCGGCCAGCACGACGCTGCCGGAATTCCCGCCCTACGAACGCAGCACCGGCGATGTGGTCGACCTGATCACCACCCGCATCTACGCCACGGTGAAGACGCTGCGCGCAGTACACGATTCGGTGGACGACGAAGACCCGACCACCGCCGACATCCTGCATCAGCTGATCGCCGGTCTGGAAAAGCTGGCCTGGCTGATCAAGTCCGAGAATCGGAAGGTGTAGCTGCTTACGCGATGATGGACCGATGCATGCTGTGAAACGCTTCGCGACGATCATTGGTCTACTCAGCGCGGTGCTGCTCTGGGGCCCCAACCCCGGACTGGCTCGCGCGGCCGATGCCTCACCCGCCGGAGATGTGCTCTCCCTCGGTGATCCGGCGGCTCCCGGGCAGATCGACCTGTACTTGGATCCGCTGTGCCCCTACAGCGGAAAGATGGTTCAAAGCCAGGGCGACGAGATCGGGCGGCGCATCGAATCGGGCAAGCTGCACATCAACCTCAGGTTCGTGGACTTCCTCGACAAGTACTCGGCCAGCGGCACTTACGACAGCCGCGCGATCTATGCGGCGTTCGTCGTGGCCGATCAGTCACGGTCGAGTGATACGACCTGGCGCTTCATCCAGCGGTTCTACGCGAAGGATCAGCAGCCCGAGGAAGAAGGGGACACGGACCTCAGTAATGACCAGCTGGCGGAGCTGGCGAACGGCGTCGGCGCTCCCCAGAGTGCGCAGGACCTCATCCGGGTCGGCCTGCCGGTGCCCTTTGACCCGCGCGTCATCGCGGCGAACAACCTTCCGCTGCTGCGGGCCTTCCCCAAATCCGGTGTGCCTATGGTCGTGATCGACAACCAGCCCGTCGACGGCGAATCGGACTGGCTGAGCAGAACACCGCGGTAGCGGCGTAACTCTGCGAGATACTGGCACCGTGTCCGTGAACTCGAAGGTTTCGCGCTCGTGGCTTCTGGTGAGCCCTTCCCGCGAGCCTGACCTCAACGCCGCCGTCGCGTCCACCAATGCCGACGAGGTGATCCTGGACCTGGAAGACGCCGTCGCACCAAACGAGAAGGAACCGGCACGCGAACGCGTGATGGAATACCTCAACTCCGGCGGGCAGGCTTGGGTACGCGTCAACGACGCATCAAGCGAGTTTTGGTCGGCCGACTGCCGGACTCTCGCCGACGCCCGCGGCCTGAAAGGCGTGGTACTCGCCAAGACCGAGGGTGGAAACCACATGTGGGACACCGCAAACCGCCTCGGTGGCGAAGCTCCGGTGATCGCGCTGATCGAAACCGCGCGCGGTATGTCCCGCGTGCACGACATCGCGGCCGCTCGCCCCTGTTTTCGCATCGCCTTTGGCGTCAACGACTACACGCTCGATATCGGCGTCGAGCAAGACCCATTGGCCTTGGCGTACAGCCGCTCTCAGCTCGTAGTTGCTTCGCGTGCCGCACACATCCCAGGGCCGATCGACGGGCCGACTCGTGACCCGGACCAGTTGGCTGAGGGGGTCGCGCTGACTCGCCAGATGGGTATGACGGGAAAGCTGGCACTCCACTCGGCGGATGCCGACACCATCAACAAGGGGCTGAGCCCTTCCGATGAGGACGTGTCCTGGGCGCGAGACTTCGTCGAACAGTTCAATAGTCACGGCGGAAAGCCCAAGGACGGCAGCGATCTGCCTCGACTGAACCGCGCCCGAATCATCCTGGAGCGAGCACGGATGCTCGGCCTGATCACGTCCTAGCGGTAAGCCGTGACAGCGCCGCCACGGTGAGCGCCTCGATCCCGGTGCTGAGCGTGGGTTCCAGGACCGGCGCGAACTCCGGGGAATGGTTGGACGGGACCGGTTTTCCGGCCGCCGCGGCATCTTCAAAACGCTGCTGCGTGTACCCGCCCCAAAACCAGAATGCGGTGGGGACACCGGCGGCAGTCCCGAAGAATCCGACATCCTCACTGCCTGCCAGCGGATTCGGAGACTCGATCACCCGGTCGGCACCGAAGTGCTCACGGAACACCGCGGCGATCGCCTGCATCGCAGCGGTGTCGACGACGGTGACCGGGAATGAGTGCATCGAGGTCACCGCCGGTTCCTTGTCGGCACCCGAGGCCGTCGACTCGGCCTGCGCGATCCGTGTGATGGAGGCCAACGTCTTTGTGCGGACGTCCTCGTTGAAGGTGCGGACGTTGATGCCGAGTTCGGCGTCGTCGGGGATGATGTTGTCCTTCGCCCCGGCGTGCAGGTATCCGACGGTGACCACCGCGGGCTCGAACGGAGACAGCTCGCGCGACACGATGGTCTGCAGCCGCTGCACCACATTCGAGGCCATCACCACCGGATCGATTGTCGATTCCGGTTGCGAGCCATGCCCGCCCCGGCCGAACAGCTGCATCTTGAGGGAATCCGAGGCCGCCAGCGCCGTGCCCGTCTTGTATGCGATCATCCCCGCAGGCAGCGGGCCGACGTGCTGACCGAGAACGACCTCGGGCCTGGGGAACCGATCGAGGATGCCGTCGGCGATCATCGCCTTCGCGCCGCCGCCCACTTCTTCGGCGGGCTGAAAGACCGCGACCACCGTTCCCGACCATTGCTTCTTGAGCTCGTTGAGCAGCCGGAGGGCGCCCACCAGCGCCGTGACGTGCATATCGTGTCCACACGCATGCATGACAGGAACCTCCCTGCCATCAGGATTGGTGGCACGCTCGGTGCTGGCATAGGGGAGGCCGGTCTGCTCCTGTACCGGGAGCGCGTCGAAGTCGGCTCGCAGCCACACCACCGGGCCGGTTCCGTTGCGAAGTACCGCAACAACTCCGGTGCCACCGACACCCGCCGTCACCTCCAGCCCGAGCGGCGCGATGATCTCCTGGATCTTTCCCGCGGTGCGGTGTTCCTGGAACGACAATTCCGGATGCTGATGCAGGTCTCGGTAGAAGTCGGCCAAGTTCCCCAAGTTCTCAGCCCAGTTGTCGGGCAGCGTAATCGCCATGTGGCCTCCCACTCTGTGTGCTTCTGCGACTCAGTTCGACAATACGGCGATCGTCACGACCTACCCTCGGATACGTGAGCCAATCCATCGACACCGAACTCTCCGTCGACGCCATCGTCGTCGGAGGTGGGATGTCGGGCGCATCGATTGCCTACGAACTGGCCGAGCACCGAACCGTCGCATTACTGGAACGCGAATCGACCCTCGCGTTCCACACGACCGGACGGTCCGCCGCGACCTTCATCGAGAACTACGGGAATCCCGTCATCCGAATGTTGACAGCGGCCAGCCGCGATTTCTTCACCGATCCCCGTGAGGGTTTCGAGGCTCCACTCGCAACCTCCTTGCCGCTGTTGATCATCGCCGATGAAGCGCACGCGGACACACTTCGGGAAGGGCATCGGGAAGCCTCCCGGCAGGGTTGTCACACGGAGCTGGTGGACGGCGCGGTCGCCGAGCAGATCAACCCCTACCTGCGCCCGGGGCACATCCGATTGGCGGCGGTCGACCGCACGCCGATGGAGCTCGACGTCCATGGGCTGCATCAGGGATATGTACGCGGATTCCGCCGGCGCGGCGGAATCATCGTCAAGTCGGCTCCCATCGTGAGCGGCAGCCGCCATCAGGGCAGGTGGGTCCTGCGGGATTCCTCCGGACGGGCCTTTGAGGCGGCGACCGTCGTGAACGCCGCCGGGGCGTGGTGCGATGAACTCGCGCGCGCCATGGGCGCTCGTCCGGTGGGAATCCAGCCACTTCGACGCACCGCGTTCATGGTATCCGCATCGCAGGCGAATCCCACCGGCTCGCTTCCCATGACCCTGGATGTCTCCGAGAGTTTCTATTTCAAGCCCGATGGCACCCAATTCCTCTGTTCGCCCGCCGACGAGACGCTTCAGTCACCCGGAGACCCGCGCCCGGACGAACTCGAGATGGCCCGGGCGATCGGGATGATCAATAAGGCGACCACTCTCGGCATTCGGAGTGTGAACTCGGCCTGGGCGGGACTGCGGTCCTTCACCTCCGACCGCACTCCCGTCGTGGGCGAAGACCCGGATGTCGAGGGCTTCTTCTGGTACGCCGCCCAGGGCGGCTACGGCATCCAGATGGCCCCCGCCCTTGCTCGAGTGGGGGCCGCATTCGCCACCGGCAATCCCCTCCCCGAGGCGCTAGCCGTGCGGGGTCTGACCTCCGCGATGCTGAGACCTGATCGCGATTCACTGCGTGCCCGTCCCTAGCTGCCTCGCCCGCGCTCCCGGACCACTTCGGGTGAACCCTGTTATCGTCGGCCACGATGGTGAACATGGATCGACGCCGCATGATGGCGTTCTCAGGGCTTGGCATGTTGGCAGCAGCGGTTTCCATGCCGGAAGCGTGGGCGGAACCGTCACCACAGAACCCACCCGGCCGCCCGCCCGCGGCCCCTCCGACCGGCAAGTATGTCTTCGTCGACGAGTTTGACGGACCAGCCGGGTCGGCGCCCGATAGATCCAAGTGGGCGATCTCAAAGGCTCGCGAGTCCATGAAGGACCCGACCTTTTGGGAGCTCCCCGAAAATGTCGGCCAGTATCGAGACGATCGCAAGAACGTCTTTCTCGACGGCAACTCGAACCTGGTCATCAAGGCCGTAAAAGAAGGCAACACGTACTACGGCGGCAAGATCTACAGCACGACCGAACTCGGTGTCGGCTACACCTGGGAAGCCCGTATTAAGTTCAACTGCCTGACCCCGGGCGCGTGGCCCGCGTTCTGGCTCGGCAGTGACCAGGACGGTGAGATCGACATCGTCGAGTGGTACGGCAATGGCAGCTGGCCGGCCGCAACCACCGTGCACGCCAAGGCAAACGGCTCAGAATGGAAGACTCACAACCTGTCCCTCGACAACGCGTGGCACACCTGGCGCACCCAGTGGGACGACAAGGGCATTCGGTTCTGGAAGGACTACACGGACGGAGCGGCACCGTATTTCGAGGTCGCCGCGAACTCCCTCGCGGACTGGCCGTTCAACAATCCCGGACACAAGGCATTTCCCGTGCTGAACCTGGCCGTGGCCGGATCCGGTGGCGGCGATCCCCGCGGCGGCACCTACCCCGCTGAGATGCTCGTCGACTGGATACGCGTCTGGTAGCTCAGCTGCCGATGCGCACGTCGTGTGACTCCCACATGTCGCGCCATTCAGCTTCTTCGTCCTGTTTGTCGTGATGCTGACCAGCGGACGGTTCGGTGAGTGTGATCGTCGGGTGTGGCAATGTGAAGAAGTCACCTTTACCCTGTGCCGCACGATGCTGACCGGTATCGAGGTAGCAGTACCCTAGTCCCGAGAGCTCTGCAGTCCGGTCGGACCTGTCAAGATAGTGAAGTACGTTCTGGGCAGCGGCTTTCGCACCATTCTTAGCGAAGATGGCAGCCTTCGGCAGAGGCCTGCCGGACGGCGATGTCACCGACACGACGTCACCGATCGCCCAGATGCCCTCGTACGAGGTTTGCATGGTCTGTGTATCGACGCCGATCCATTCCGGTCCGTTTATGGTGACTGACGGCTCATGCGGCGGAACGAACACCAACAAGTCGAAACTCACTGTGGCACCATCCTTGAACACGACAACCTTCCTGTCGGGGTCGACGCGTTCTGTGGTGCGCTCACCATGGAAGGTGATCTCGTTGTCCGTGAGCAGCTGTACCAGCTGCGGCCCCGCATAGGGACCAGCCGAAGGCATCGGGTGCTTCTCTGGGGTGTACACGCTGATATCGACATCCGACCGTATGCCCTTGTCATTCAAGAAGTCCGAGGCCAGTAGGGCTCCCTCATAGGGGGCCACTGGACAGCGATAGGGCTGTGACGTCACCAGGAAGACGAGCTTGCTTCCCGAGAAGTTTTCGAGCGCGCGCCGGGCATCACCGGCTGCGGCAACGCCGTAGTAGTGCACCGCGTCGCCTCGGGCGGCCGCTTCCGTCAAGCCCGGAATCTTGTCGAGAGCATTGCGCGCACCCGTGGCGATGACGAGCGCGTCAAAGTCCAGCGTTGACGAGTCGGACAAGGTTACGGTGCGCGCGTTGGGATCGATTCGGGCGACGGAGCCCGTCACGGTGGTTATCCCCGACAATGCCTCGGAACTGGGCCGAATGGGCACACTTGCCGCATCGCGCCAGCCTCGCATGACCCACGGCAAGGTAAATCCCAAAAAGTGAGTGAAGTCCTCGTCCACGATGGTGATATCGAGGTCACCGACCGGTACGTGAGACCGGCGCAGTTCGTTGATCACGCTCAGACCGCCGATTCCGGCACCCAGGATGACGACCTTCTTCATGTTCTACGCTCCCTCTTCCTGAACAGGCCCCTGTGCACAGGAGCAGACGGTGGTGTGCCGTGCCCGCCACACCATTGATCCTCGGGGACTTTGTTTTTCACGGATTGAATGTGGAGACCACAGCCAGACCACGTGGTCTTTGAACAGACGGAGCACGTCACTGCATGGCACATGAGCGGCCTTAATGCGCCGGGCGCGGACGCTGCAGCTGCGTGAACTCCGGCACCCGCGAAAGCGAGGTGACCGCGTCAAACAGCGCTTGCGCAGTGCGGTGCTCCGGCAAGGCCGTCAAGACGGGGCCGAAGAATGTACGGCTCTCGACCTGCAATAGCGGGCTGCCGCCAACATCTCCCAACGCCCGCTGCCCCGCCTCGTGAGAGGAACGGACCAGTGCGTCCAGCGAGATGTCCGACAGCGAATCGCTTGATGTCGACAGGGGCGCGACCGCCCCCAGTACCCGATCGACCAGACCGGCACCGACAGGTACCGACTCGTCGAAATACAGTGCACCGAAGGCGAAATACGCTGTATGCAAACCCTGCTGGCCCAACTCGCGATGAATGCCGGCCATCAGCCTCCCCACCTGCCGCGAGTCATTCATCCGTGCTTGCTGTGCGGGCGCCAGCTCCTTGCCCTCATTCAAGACGGCCAGATTCATCAGCTGCCAGTCGACCGAGATACCGGACTGGCCCGCGACCGCATCCAGCCAACGCGCGGTGTTCCACGAAAACGGGCATACCGGGTCGAGCCAGATCCTCACGTCGAACCTACCGCTGTGTGCGGCACTGCCATCTGTGGACATGCGGCATCTCCCATCACTGTGAAACAAGATCGACAACGCGGACCACGGCGACGGCCCGTTGGTTCGTTCTGGCATCGTTTATACCATACCCCCCACGGTATATTCCCCTCACCGGATCCCAGGACGGGACTTTAGGAATATACCGGAGGGGGTATGGTATTTATTAAATGAGACCCGGCCCCACAATCGGGCTCGCGTGCGACCTGCAGTCATACGGCACAGGTCAACAGGACACAGATCATGATCCAAAACGATTGAGCAACAGCAGAAAGGTGGCCAGAGAGTGCGCACAGCAATAGTTAGCGCGTTGAAGCGGGCGTGGGTCGCGATGGTCGTTGCGTGCGCGGTTGGACTCGGCGCGGTCGCCGTGAACCACCTGCGTGGCGCGTTCGGCTCCGAACCGATCTTTTCGGCCACCGGCAGCAGCGCAGAACCACTCGTGTCCTCCACGATCAAGCAGGTGCGATACGAGATCTACGGTCCCAGCGGCACCACGGGTGCGGTGAATTACCTGGATGAGAACGCTACGCCGCGACAGGTGCCTTTCGTCGGTTTGCCGTGGACGTACACCATCGAAACTACGGTACCGGCTGTCATCGCCAGTGTTGTGGCACAAGGAAATAGCGCCACCATAGGGTGTCGAATCACCGTGAACGGCCACATCGAAGATGAGCAGACGACAGACGGTCACAACGCCCAAACCTCATGTCTGGTGAAAGCCGCATGAACACCGACCACGGAAAACGCCCGGCCTTCATGCGGTTCGTGCGCCGATTCGCGGTGCCGATCCTGCTGGGGTGGCTGCTACTGACGGTGGCAGTGAATGTGCTGGTGCCGCCGATTGAATCGGTGGCACGAGATCATGCGGTGACGATGTCGCCGCATGACGCGCCGGCAATGATCGCGGCTAAACACATCGGCCAGAAATATCACGAATCCGACTCCGACAGCATCGCGATGATCGTGATGGAGGGCGACAACCCGCTCGGCGAATCGGCACACCACTATTACGACACCTTGGTGCATGCGCTGCAGGCCGACACCGAGCATGTGCAGCACGTGCAGAACGTATGGGGCGACCCGCTGACTGCTGCCGGTGCGCAGAGCCGCGACGGCAAAGCCGCGTATGTCCAGCTGAATCTTGCCGGTGACCAAGGCAGCACGCTGGGAAACAAGTCCGTCGACGCGGTCCGCAAGATCGTGGACCGTTCAGCGCCGCCCGCAGGCCTGGCGGTGTATGTCACCGGTCCGGCAGCGTTGACCACAGACATGAACGAGGCCGCTGATAAGAGCATGCTCATCATGATGGGCGTGACGGGCGCGGTCATCATGATCATGCTTCTCATCACGTATCGATCGATCAGCACGATGCTGCTGGTTCTGGTCATGGTCGGCGTCGAGATGGGCACTGCCAGAGGCCTTGTCGCGATTCTCGGAAACTACGATCTACTGGGATTCTCGACATTCGTGGTGGCCATGTTGTCGTCATTGGCGATCGCCGCGGGGACCGATTACGCCATCTTTCTCATTGGCCGCTATCAGGAAGCACGTCAAGCCGGCCAGGACCGAGAAACAGCGTATTACACCATGTTTCGGGGTACATTCCACATAATCCTGGGCTCTGGATTGACCATCGCCGGGGCGACCCTGTGCCTGCACTTGGCACGCCTGTCGTATTTCAAAGCACTCGGTATCCCGTCCGCACTGGGACTGCTTGTGGTCGTGGCGGGTGCGCTCACGGCCGCACCCGCTGTTGTTGTCATAGCCAGCCGCTTTGGGCTGCTTGATCCCAAGCGCGCTGTGAAGGTTCGGCGCTGGCGGCGTATCGGCACCGCCACGGTGCGCTGGCCAGGCGCGGTGTTTGCCGCCTCACTGGCCATAGCGCTCATCGGTATCGCCATCATGCCAACCATGAAGGTGAGCTACAACGACCGGTTCTACATACCGGCCGACCTGCCGTCGAACATAGGATACGCCGCTGCCGAACGCCATTTTAGCGCTGCCACAATGAATCCCGACATCCTGGTGGTCGAAAGCGATCACGACATGCGCAATAGCGGAGACATGCTCATCCTGGACAAGATCGCCAAGGATGTATTCCGCTCACCCGGAATCGCAATGGTGCAAAGCATCACCCGCCCCTTAGGGGGACCGATCGAGCACACCTCCATACCGTTTCAGATCAGCGCTCAGTCGATTCCCATCCAGCAGAACCTTCAATTCATGAGGGACCGTACGGCTGACATGCTCACCATGAGTGAGGATCTCGGCTCCATGATCGGATCCATGCAGCGCATGCAATCCCTGCTGGGCCAGATGAGCAACGCGACCCACCACATGACCGCAGATATGACAGACGCGGAGGCAACGCTGAACGAAATTCGGGACCATCTGGCCGAATTCGACGACGTGATACGGCCCCTGCGCAACTATCTTTATTGGGAGCAGCACTGTTTCGATATCCCTGCATGCTCGGCCATACGTTCGGTGTTCGACGCAATGGACGGCATCGACACGTTCAGTGACAAGATGCGCGCACTGACCGCGGACATCGGAAACGCCAACGCGATCATTCCCCAGATGACCGCGCAGTTCCCACCGATCATCGCCGTGGCCAAGTCCATGCAGGGAACTCTGCTGACCATGCACAGCAGCTTCGCCAACCTGGTGACACAGATGGCTCAGATGACCGACACAGCTAGCGCGATGGGCCAAGCCTTCGACGCATCCCGAAGCGGCGACTACTTCTACTTACCACCAGAAGCGTTTCAAAATCCCGATTTTCAGCGCGGCCTGAAGCTGTTCCTGTCCCCCGACGGCACGGCCGCGCGTTTCATCATCACCCATGACAAGGACCCGGCCACTCCAGCCGGAATCTCCTCAGTCACCTCCGAGTTGGAAGCCGCCCATCAAGCTGTCAAGGGAACCGCCCTGACCGACGCCACGTTCTACCTCACCGGTACCGCGGCGATCTATCGCGACATCCAGTCAGGTTCGCACTACGACCTCCTGATCGTCGGAATAGCCGCCCTGACACTGATCTTCGCCGTGATGATGCTCATCACCCGGGCACTGATCGCCTCGCTGGTCATCGTCGGCACAGTGCTGCTGTCACTCGGCGCCGCATTCGGGCTCTCGGTGTTGGTGTGGCAACACATTTTCGGTCTTGAGCTCAATTGGATCGCACCAGTCTTCGGCCTGATCATCCTGTTGGCCGTCGGATCCGACTACAACCTGCTGCTCGTATCGCGCTTCCAGGAAGAGATTGGCGCAGGACTAAAGACCGGCATCATCCGCTCAATGGGAGAAACCGGCGGAGTCGTGACATCCGCGGGACTCGTATTCGCGTTCACCATGATGTCCATGGCTGCAAGCGATTTGAGCTCGATCGGCCAAGCCGGAAGCACGATCGGTTTGGGCCTACTGTTCGACACACTCATCGTGCGCTCATTGATGACCCCGTCCATCGCTGGGCTGCTCGGCCCATGGTTCTGGTGGCCGTTGAAAGTCCGCAGGCGCCCTATACCCAGGAGGGTATAGTGCTGGTAGCTAGGCCCTTGAAAGGTAGAGACATGATCGACGATCAAGACAGCATCACTGCCATCCTCAGCAGACTGCGCCGAGCACAGGGCCAGCTGAACGGGGTAATCAACATGATCGAAAACGGGCGCGACTGCAAAGACGTCGTGACCCAGCTGGCCGCCGTGTCACGAGCGCTCGACCGCGCCGGATTCAAGATCGTCGCCACCGGTCTGCGGGAATGCATCGCCGCCGATCGCAACGGAGACACCGCACCCATGACCGAGGCTGAGCTCGAAAAACTGTTCCTCGCCCTGGCCTAGTGCGGTACCCCGGCCCGACAGGCCCAAGTTCAGAGCTCGCCCGAGAAGTCCGCGGTAAACCAACGATCAGGACGAACGACGAACAGCACGGTGTTGGCCTCGTCGTATCCGCGCGCGAACTCCCGACCGGCCTCCTCGCCGAGATAGCGGATGGCAATGGCTTCCCGTACCTCTGCCGAGGCCGGCCGCTCCGTTTCGACAACCGTGCCCTCGACAATGACGTACTGATACGGCGGCTCTTCGTGCTGCACCGTCAGCGTGACCGCGCCGGCCTGCTCGATCAGGCGTGCCTTGCGATTGCCCGCACTGGTGTTGATCTGGATGTTCCCGCCGGGCGTGTAGCCGTACCAGATAGGCACGCTGGCCGGCGGGCGTCCCTTGTCGGCCGCAACCGACAGCACGGCAATGTGTTTGGCCGCGAGAAACTCCTGGCGTTCTGCTTCAGTGAACTGACGTGGCATATCGCGTCAAACCCCAGGATCTGTCGGGCTTATTCCCGTACCTAGATTCATCTGGATTTGATCCCCTGAAATAAATTGGTGAGCAGGGCATCGACGAAATCCCTTGTCAGCGGCTGATCAGGTATCAGTAGCCGGTGGTAACAAGCGCCCCACAGCTGGTCCACGACTACCTCCGGATCCACCTTCGCACCAAGCTGGCCACGTTCCTGCGCCCGACGTAGCGTTGTTACCGCGAGGGCACGACGCGGCCCCGAATACCTTTGCAGAAAGGCCGCTTTGAGCTCCGGATCCACTTGGGCCTGACCGATGAGTTCACCGATGATCCCGCCCCCAATCGTGTCACGAATGACGCCCAGGAACGCATGCAGCTGCGTGCGGAGGTCGTGCTCGATGTCCCCGGTGTCCGGGAACCCCAACTCCGGTTCGACCTGGCGGAAGTAGCCGTCGAGCGCGAGAGCCCCCTTGGACGGCCACCACTTGTAGATAGTCATCTTGCTCGCACCGGAGAGGGCAGCGACCTTGTCGATGGTGAATCCGCTCATCCCCTCGGCGAACAGCAGGTCGCCCGCGGCCTGAAGCACTTCGTCGCGCACCTGGTCAGCCGGCCGCCGGCCCCGGCGCGGCCGCTTCACCTCGTCCCCTGCCGCAATCGCCATCGCGTCCAACTCCTTGCCAATTATGTGTACATACCGTACATTACATATATGTACGGTATGTACACATAATCAACAGGAGGGCCTCCCGATGAAGATCACGGACAACACGGTGTTCATTCCCGGAGCCACCAGCGGGATCGGCCTGGAACTCGCCCTGGCCTTGCAGACCAAGGGCAATACCGTGATAGTCGGCGGGCGCCGCACCGAGCTACTCGAGCGCATCCGTGCTGAACACCCAGGCATCTCGACTGTGCAGATCGATATCGCCGATCCGGAGAGCATTCACGCCGCCGCCCACCAGATACTCACCGACCATCCGACCGTGAACGTCCTCATCGCGATGGCAGGGATCATGCGCGTCGAGGACTGGCATCACCCCGAGTCATTCCTTCAGTCGGCCGAGGAGATTGTCACCACGAACGTGCTGGGCCCGATTCGCTTGATCGCCAACTTCATCGAGCACCTACAGGCACAGCCTGAAGCCACCATCATCACGGTCTCGTCCGGGTTGGGGTTCGCACCACTGAAGGTCACACCCAGCTACAACGCCTCTAAGGCCGCCATCCACATGCTCAGTGAGTCGATCCGGCTGCAGCTCGCGGACACCCGGGTGACAGTCAAGGAACTCCAGCCACCCGCGGTTCGCACAGACCTCATGCCGGGGCAGCAAGAGAGCGACTTCGCGATGCCCCTGAAGGACTTCATCGATGAAGTGGTCACCCTGCTGGAGACCCAGCCCGACGCCACCGAAATCCAGGTAGAACGGGTGAAGTTCCTGCGCTACGGCGAAGCGCGCGGTGACTACGACGAAGTCGTCGCGACGCTCAACGCCTCCGATCCTCACGCTCGCCCGTAACGGGTGTCGCACACCTCACCTGGATACCTGGCGGCGCTCTTGCCAAGATTGAGTGGATGACTGACGAGGCGAGTACCGGCGCACCCGGCACCAAGATCGCGCTGGCGCTGGGCGCCGGTGGGGCCCGGGGGTATGCGCATATCGGTGTGATCCAGGAGTTGCGGGAGCGCGGCTTCGAGATCTCCGGCATCTCGGGATCCTCGATGGGTGCGTTAGTGGGCGGCCTGGAGGCAGCCGGGGCACTCGACGGATTCACCTCGTGGGCAACATCGCTGACCCAGCGCGCGGTACTGCGGCTGTTGGACCCGACGTGGACCAGCCCCGGCTTCTTCCGCGCCGAGAAGATTCTGGACGTGGTGCGCGAACTACTCGGCGATGTCGCGATCGAAGACCTGCCGATCCCGTTCACCGCGGTCGCGACCGACTTGATAGCCGGCAAGTCGGTGTGGCTACAGCGCGGATCATTGGCCTCCGCTATCCGCGCATCTATCGCGATCCCCGGGATGATTTCTCCGCATGTACTCGACGGCCGCGTGCTGGCAGACGGCGGTGTCCTCGACCTGATGGCAGTTGCACCGCTGGCCGGGGTGCACGCCGAGCTGCGGGTAGCGGTAAGCCTCAGCGGAGGCGAGGAGTCGCGCACTCCGGCGCCGCCCCTTGACCCCGAGCCTCGTGAGCCGCGCGTGACCACAGAGTGGTTGAACCGGCTGCTGCGCAGCACTTCGGCGCTGTTCGAGACCGACGGCACCGAAGCAGCGGGCCAACCAGATCCCGCCGCCAAGCTGACAAGCTTCGAAGTGATGAACCGGACCATCGAGGTCATGCAGTCGGCCCTTGCCCGCATGCAACTCGCGGCGCACCCACCGGATGTCCTCATCGAGGTACCCCGAAGTGTCAGTCGCAGTCTCGACTTCCATCGTGCCACCGAAGTAATCGAGGTCGGGCGCCGTTGCGCCGCTGAGGCTCTCGACGCATACGCGAACACCAACTAGCCGCCGACATCCCCCTTGGAGGGCAGCATGGCCCGTACCGTCTCGCAACTCATCGTCGATACCGTGAAAGCCGCCGGTGTTCAACGCATTTACGGCCTGCCCGGCGACTCGTTGAATGGCTTTACCGAGGCTCTGCGCCGCGACGGCACCGTGGAGTGGGTCCATGTGCGCCACGAGGAGGCGGCGGCATTCGCCGCGGGGGCGGAGGCGGCGCTGACGGGCACCCTCGCGGTGTGTGCTGCCAGCTGCGGCCCGGGCAATCTGCATCTCATCAACGGTCTCTTTGATGCCCACCGCAGTCGAGTCCCCGTCCTCGCGATCGCCTCGCACATCCCCAGCGCCGAAATCGGCAGCGGCTACTTCCAGGAAACCCATCCGCAGAATCTGTTCGCCGAATGCAGCGTGTACAGCGAGCTGGTGAGCAGCGTCGAACAGCTGCCGTACGTCTTGGACACCGCCATCCGCGCGGCGCTGGACCAGAGAGGGGTGGCCGTCCTGACAATCCCAGGAGACATCCTCAGCGCCAAGACAGATGTGGCGCCGCCCTCCGGGCCGATCGTCGCGGGCATCGGGACCCGCCTGCCAGACCCAGTGTCCCTAGAGCGAGCCGTACGCGTGCTGAACGGATCCAACGCGGTCACCATCCTCGCCGGGGCCGGCTGTGAGGGCGCGCATGCCGAGCTGCTGGAAGCTGCTCGTATTCTCCAGGCACCGATCGTGCACACGTTGCGCGGCAAGGAATTCGTCGAGTACGACAACCCGTTCGACGTCGGTATGACGGGCCTGTTGGGATTTCGTTCCGGGTACGACGCACTCGAGGACACCAAGGTTCTGCTGATGCTCGGGACGGATTTCCCGTATCGACAGTTCTATCCGCCGAAGGCCACCGTCGTTCAGGTCGATATCCGCGGTGAACATATCGGCCGTCGTGTCCGGGTGGATGTCCCACTCGTCGGGTCGGTGAAAGACACTTTGCAACAGCTAAATTCGACACTCCTTCCGCATTCCGATGGCAAGCACCTAGAGCGCGCGAGAGAAAACTACACGCGCACGCGTGCTCAGCTCGACCGGTTGGCCGCGGACGATCGCAATCAGATGCCCGTGCGACCGGAACTTGTCGCACGCAGAATCGACGAGCTGGCAGACGAGGACGCGGTCTTCATCGCCGATGTTGGCACACCCGTCATCTGGGCCGCGCGCTACCTGTCCATGAATGGCCGACGGCGCCTGCTCGGTTCGTTCAACCACGGCAGCATGGCCAACGCCGTTCCCCAGGGAATCGGGGCTCAGGCATCACACCGAGGCCGCCAGATCGTCACCCTCTCCGGTGACGGCGGGCTGGCGATGATGCTGGGAGATCTCATCACGCTCACCCAGTCGCAGCTGCCCATCAAGATGGTGGTGTTCAACAATGGCCCGCTCAGCTTCGTGGAGCTGGAAATGAAGGCCGCCGGGATCGTCAACTACGGGACCGCCCTGGACAACCCGGTCTTTGCCGACGTCGCAAGGGCACTCGGGATTCACGGCGTCCGCGTGGAACGCCCCGATCAGCTCGATGCGGCGCTGTCGGAGGCCTTCAGTCACGACGGCCCGGCCCTCGTCGAGGTAGTCACCGCCCGCCAGGAGCTCTCGATCCCACCGACCATCACCGCCGCACAGGTGGCAGGCTTCTCCTTGTGGGCGACGAGGACGCTGCTGTCGGGGCGCGGCGACGAGCTCATCGACCTGGCCAAGACGAACCTCGGCGCGCGCCTGCGCCGCCGGTAAGTCTCAACCACCGCTGCCCGGCGGTCCTGGCGCTACCATCGCAAACGCCATGACCGCTCCTCCTTTCCCTCCTTCGTTCGTCGGTCGCGACAACCTACGCGACGTGGTCAGACGCGTCGCGACCACGACGGACAACCCGCCCAACGTATTGCTCCTGCTCGGAGAGGCCGGGATTGGGAAGTCAGCACTGCTCAGGGATGCCACCACGGCTGCCGTGAGCGCCGGAGTCCAGGTGCTGTTCGCCGCCGGGAGCCAGCCCGATCTACTGCATGCCTTTACGTCCCTGGCCGAGCTCATCTGCCCTTTGAACGAGCACGTCAACGCGCTGCCCAGGCTGCTGCGGGACACCCTCAACGACATTCTGGGGATCAATAGCACACCCTCACCGCGCGGTCCTGCCGTCATCCGGCATGCGCTCGTTGCGCTACTGAAATCCGTCGCCCGTGACCGCCCGCTCCTCCTCGCGCTCGATGATGTCGACCTTCTCGACCGCGATTCACGTGAAGTGCTGACCTCCTTGTCCCGCAGGCTCATCCACACTCCGGTGTCGGTCATCATGACTGCTCGACACCGCGATGGTCTCCCGGGCCTCGACTCCGTCATCTCCGTCATCGACGTGCCGGCTCTGAGCGATCGTGAGGCGAGTGACCTCCTCGACACACTGGCGCCGACCCCCGAGCGTGGCGTTCGCGGTGAGATCATCCGATGGGCGGACGGAAATCCGCTGGCGCTGATTGAGGGGGCACGCTTCTACGGTCTTTCCGGCGCCACGGTGTTCCGCGGAAACAACATGGCCGGATACCGCGGTGCGCATTCCATCTTCTCCATAGAGCTGGCGGCGCTCGACGCGATCACCCGAAAACTGTTGTTATACAGTGCCTCTGGTTCGCGATACGAAACCGTTGACATCGTCACCGACGTCGCCGGCTACGGTTCCGACGTATCCGTCTGGAACGATGCCGAAAAAGCAGGGCTGGTGAGTATCACCCCGGATAGGTTGATCAAGTTCTGCCATCCGCTGCTTCGGACTCTCGCCTATACCGACTCAACCCTGACCGAACAACGCGATGCTCATCTCGCCTTCGGCCGATCCCGGTTACTCGACAATGCTTGCCGTGCCTGGCATCTGGCTGCAGCAGCGGGCGGGCCAGATGAGGCCATCGCATCCGCACTGGAGCAGTCTGCGCAGCTGGCCCAGGAGCGTGGAGGCTACCTGGAGGTCACACGTGCGCTGCAGCGTGCCGCAGAGTTGAGTCCACTAGCTGACGACGGTGCGCGCCGGTACGCCCGGGCAGCGGCCGCCGCGAACTTCGGCGGCGATACCGCTTGGGCACTAGTCCTCTGCGACAAGGCGTCTCAGTTAACCAATCAACCCGATATCCTCGGTTACGCCTCCCTCACCCGCGGTTCCATCCGGCTGCAGTCAGCACAGGCGACCGAGGCCTTCGAATTGGTTCGCCGCTGCATGGAGGGAGCAACACCTCCGGAGGGTCGACTGGCCCTCACGCTGGCTCATCTAGGCGCCTCGGCCTCGTACTACTCCGGGGATATCGCGCACCGCGAAGCGCTCCAGAAGTGGCTTCCCCGCCTGCCCTTCGACGACACCGAGCAGGAGGAGACGGAAGCCGAATTCTTCACGTTCCCGGAGGGTGCTACCACCCTGCAGCGCACCTACATCGGTATGTACGCCGACACCGCCTCTGCCGGACACCTCAGGCCGACATACTTCGACCGATGCTGGCTCACGCCGCAGGCGCCGATCCTGGAGCCCTTTCGGCATCTCGTCGTGGGCCTGATGGCTGCCGCCACCGACGACTCCGACCTCGCCGTTCGCCATCTCTCAGAGGCGGTGGAATCACTCAAAGGCAGTGGAGGCATGCGCGGCTTCACCTATGCGCTAGCCCCCCTCGCCTGGGCACTCCTGGACACAGGCCGCTGGAGTCAACTCGACGAACTCCTTGCCTCTACCGCGGACCTGTATGAGCTCCACGATCTTGCACTGCTGCGCAGCGAGACAGCTGTGTGTCGTGCGCAGCTACTCGCGTATCGAGGTGACGTCACTGCAGCGACAGCGACGTTGCGAGATATCGACATGTCCTCGTTGGGCACGAAGTCAGGAGCGACTCGCGCGGCGCTGGCGCGCGTACGGGGGTGGACGGCGACCCTCCACAACGACTTCGACGGCGCGTATCAGCATTTGCGCGCACAGTTTCATTCCGACGGGACGCCCATGCACTTCGTCGTATCGCACCGCGGGGTGGCCGAATTGGCCTGGGCGGCGGCGCGCAGCGGCCGTACCGAGGAAGTTCGGCCGTTGATCGACGCCATCGGAGCGCAACTAGGCTCCGAGTCACCCACGCGGATCCGGCTCCTACATCATCAGGCTATGGCGCTGGTGTCCTCGACCGCAAATGCGGAGAACTACTTTCGGCTCGCGGTAGACGATTCCACCGGAGATCAGTGGCCGATCGAAGGCGCTCGCGCCCGGCTGCACTACGGAGAGTGGCTGCGCCGGGCGCGCCGTCCCGCTGAGGCACGTCCACTCCTAACGACAGCTCTGACCGTTTTCGAGCGCCATGGCGCCGAGGCACTGGCGGCACTCGCCCGTGCTGAACTGCGCGCCGCGGGCGTCGTCTCGAAATCTGCCCGGACCACGGCGGGCTTCGGATCGCTGACCGCGCAAGAGCAGCAGATTGTCAGGCTCGCTGCGTCCGGCATGACCAACCGCCAGATCGGCGATCAGCTCAATCTCTCGCCTCGTACCATCGCTTCTCACCTGTATCACGTTTACCCCAAGCTTGGGATCAGCCGACGGCACGAGCTGCGCGACCTGATCACGTAGCTGGACCCGCGTGCCGCGCCAGTCATGTGACTGATGCGCGTATGTCGCTGGTGACGCATAGTTCACTCATGACTACCCTGCCCACGGCGGCACTGCAGGTGGCAGAGTTGTCGGCACTCCCCGAGGGGGCGCCCTACGCCACCCGAGTGAGCGGCGTCGACATCGTTCTGATCCGTCAGGACGAGGATGTTTCGGCGCTGTACGGGCGCTGCGCACACCGCGGTGCCCTGATGGCCGACGGCCACCTCGAAGGTGACCTCCTGGTCTGCGGGGTCCACGGCTGGCGTTACGAGGTGGACAGCGGTATCTCACCGGTCAATCCTTCGGTCGCACTGACGAAATTTCCCGCCTGGGTCTCCAACGGCACTGTGTACGTCGATGAATCGGCTGTGTCGGCATTCGCGAAGGTACATCCGGTGTCGTACGAGGACGACGGCTATCAGGGCGCGTGGATCAAACCCTCTGATACCGCGGAGGAACCCTTCGTCACCCAGATCCACGAGCTCGCCGCGCACGGGCTCGACAGGGTCGGGCATCACGGGGCGATGGCGGCGATGGGGGTACCGCGAGACAAGCTGCCCTCGTGGGATTCGATTCAGCTGGTGACCGGCCAGCTGGCTCGTCTGCCCCTGCTGGACGACGAACTCGTCGACACCCGAACTGTGATCGGTCCGGGCGCACGGCGCCCACTGACCCTCGACATCCCCCTGTTTGTCAGTGATATGAGCTTCGGGGCTCTCTCGCAAGAGGCCAAGATCGCGCTGGCCGCAGGCGCCGATCTCGCCGGAACGGGCATCTGCTCGGGTGAAGGAGGCATGCTCCCCGAAGAACAGCAACACAATTCGCGATACTTCTACGAGCTGGCCTCGGCCAGATTCGGATGGAGCTTCGAGCACGTCAAGAAGGTGCAGGCCTTTCATTTCAAGGGCGGCCAGGGTGCCAAGACCGGCACCGGCGGGCATCTGCCCGGTAACAAGGTCGTCGGGAAGATCGCCGAGGTCCGTGGTCTCGCACCGGGCACTCCCGCGATCTCACCGGCTCGCTTCCCCGATTGGACATCCCTGGACCAGTTCCGCGACTTCGCGAACGAGGTGCGTGAGTTATCGGGGGGAATCCCGGTCGGCTACAAGATGAGCGCACAGCACATCGAACACGATATCGACGCGGCGCTCACCATCGGCGTCGACTACATCATTCTCGACGGTCGCGGAGGTGGTACCGGCGCTGCACCAATTCTCTTCCGCGACAACATCTCGGTACCGACCATTCCGGCTCTGGCCCGCGCGCGTAGACATCTCGATCGCTCCGGTGCGCGGGAGGTGACATTGGCGGTGACCGGCGGCATCCGCACCCCGGCCG
Organism: Mycobacterium sp. D16R24; assembly: GCF_002013385.1. Classification (NCBI taxonomy): domain Bacteria; kingdom Bacillati; phylum Actinomycetota; class Actinomycetes; order Mycobacteriales; family Mycobacteriaceae; genus Mycobacterium; species Mycobacterium sp. D16R24. The sequence continues at coordinate 104,300 of NZ_MAEV01000007.1, forward strand.
ACATGGTCAAGGCGCTGGCGCTGGGCGCCGACGCCATCGGCTTGTCCAACGCCGCACTGCAAGCCATCGGCTGTGTCGGCATGCGCGCCTGCAACACCAACACCTGCCCTGTCGGCATCGCCACCCAGAATCCAGCGCTGCGTGATCGTCTGCCCATCGACCTTGCCGCCGTGCGATTGCGGCGATTCCTGCAGTCCACCGTCGAGCTGATGACGATACTGGCCAGGGCGTGCGATCATCGCCGTCTCGCCGACCTGGAGCTCGACGATCTCGTCACATTCGACCGCGACTTCGCATACCTCAGCGCAGTCCCCTACGCAGGAGCGATACCACTGTGAGCAAACAGGAACTGTTCTGGCACAAGGCGGCTGATCAGGATGCGTTGGTTGAGGGCGAGGTGACGGTCTGCCCGGTGGGCCTGAAGTCCGTGGCCTTGACCAAACTGCACGGCCGTTTCGGTGCCATCGACAACCGCTGCCCCCACCAGGGCGGTCCGCTGGGCCAGGGCACCTTGGAGAACGACAAGATTCGTTGTCCCTGGCATGGATTCGACTTCGACCCGTTCACCGGCGAGGCAGCCGGTGGACCGGACTTCGATGTGCTGGCCTATCCCGTGGACGTGCGCGAGGACGGCGTGTACGTGGGCACTCCGCCGCCGGCTCCTCATGTCCGCACGGTCAGCGACGTGCTGATTGAGACCATGACCAACTGGGGTGTGGACACGGTCTTCGGCATGGTCGGACACTCGAATCTCGGTGTCGCCGAGGCGATGCACCGGGCCGAAGGCGACGGCAAATTGCGGTACTTCGGCATCAGGCACGAGGGCGCGGCAGCCTTCGCCGCCTCGGCTTACGGGAAGCTGACCGGACGCCCCGCCGCGTGTTTCGGTATCGCCGGCCCAGGTTCGACGAATCTGTTGACGGGGCTGTACGACGCGAAGGCCGATCGCGCACCAGTGCTCGCCATCTCGGGCAACGTGGATTCATCGGTGGCCGGTAAGGGCGCCTTCCAGGACATCGATCTGCTGGCGGCCTTCGCCGACGTATCCGTATATTCGGCAATGGTGCGGGCGGGCTCCGACCACGCCGAGCTGATGACCATGGCGCTCAAGCACGCCATCTTGGAGCGCGGTGTCGGCCATCTCGTGCTCCCCGACGAGGTTCAGGTGCTCCCCGCGCCCGACAAACCGGCTGCCGGGCCGCAGGGCCGCATGCCGGATCTGCGGGTGGGCCCACCGACGGCGGCGCTCGACGCGGCGCTGCGCCTCATCGAATCGGCCACGCGCCCAGTGATCGTGGTTGGCGCCGGTGCGAAATTCGATATGGCAGCCATCACCGCGCTGGCCGAGCGGCTGAGCGCCCCGATCCTCACCACCTTCAAGGCCAAGGGGCAGGTCTCCGACCGTCATCCGCTCGCCGGCGGGGTGCTCGGCCGCTCGGGTACGCCGGTTGCGTCCTGGATGATGAACAAGACCGATCTGCTCTTGGTATTCGGCGCATCGTTCTCGAATCACACTGGTATCTCGCCCTACAAGCCGACCATTCAGGTCGACACCGACCCACTGGCGCTCGGCCGCTTTCGGCCGGTCACGGCACCCGTGCTCGGTGACGTTGGTGTGACGGCCGCGGCCCTGTCCGATGGGCTCCGGACAAACCCGTCGCTAGTCGACCAACGCCCCGAGCTGGCGCAACGCTGGTCGGTATGGCGCACGGAAAAGGTTCGCCGGGCCGCCGCCCCCGCCCATGGACGGGTACCTGCTGCCGCCGTCTTCCATGCGCTCAACGGTTTGGTGCCCGAAAATGCGGTACTGACAGTCGATGTGGGCAATCACGCGTACTCGTTCGGCCGCTACTTCGAGCCCACCGCACAGGCGGTGCTCATGTCGGGATACCTCGGCTCTATCGGCTTCGGTTTTCCCGCCGCCATGGGCGCCTGGGCAGCGGCCCCGGATCGGCCCATCGTCGCGGTGACCGGTGACGGCGGCTTCGGCCAATACCTCGCCGACTTCACCACTGCCGTGAAGTACGACATGAACATCACCCATATCCTGCTCAACAACGGCGAGCTGGCCAAGATCAGCGAGGAACAACGCAGCTCCGAATACGCCGTGTGGCAAACCTCGCTGCACAATCCGTCTTTCGCGGAGTTCGCTCGCGACTGTGGAGCGTATGGCAGGCGCGTTAGCGATGCGGCCGAGCTGAATTCGGCGATCACCGAGGCGCTCGGCCATCCTGGGCCTGCCCTGGTTGAGATCCTGACGGACCCACGGTCGCACTAGAGGCCCTCCTGGGTTATCCACAATCCTTGTTTTATCCACAACAACGGTCCAGTGCACAGTGCGGCACAGCGGATTCCACTAGACTCAAACACGTGTTCGATTCATTGCCCGACGCAGATCTGATCGATGTGATCACGTCGGCACAGCGCGCCGAGGCGCAGGCGTGCGCCCGGCGACTGGGCGCGATCGGCGTGCTTGTCGACCGGCACGCTGACCTCGACAAGCCAGACGAGCGTGATCGTCACCCATTAGATCGTTGGGACAGGGTTGCCGCCGAAATTGCGGCGGCTCAGGGCATTACCCAGGCCTTGGCGTCCAGCCAGATGCGTTACGCCCAGGTTCTGCGGCACCGTCTCCGAGCAGTCGCTGAACGCTTCGCCGCCGGCGACCTTGACTTTCGGACTGTCGCGCTCATCGTCAACCGCACCGAACTCGTCGAGAACGACGCGGTGGTGACGCAGGTGGACACGGCCATCGTCGAGGCCCTGCCGCGCTGGGCACGCTGGTCCCACAAGCGCATCACCGCTGCACTCGATGCGTTGGTGCTTCGCTTCGATCAGGACGCCGTGCGGCGCAACAGATCCGCGAGCGAGGGCCGCCATATAGAAATCCGCCCGCTAGGTAACGGCGAGCCGGTCGCCGAAATCTGGGGCACCCTGCAGGCCACGCACGCCGTGGCCCTGGACAAGCGTCTCGATTTCTTGGCCAACACCGTGTGCCCGGCAGATCCACGCACCAAGGCCCAGCGCCGTGCCGACGCGGTCGGCGCGTTGACACGCGGTCTTGATCAGATGCGTTGCACCTGCGGACGTCCCGACTGCACTGGACGCAATGTCCCCGATATCGCGGTCGTCGTCAACGTGGTCGTCAATCAATCCACCCTCAACGGTCAGGACGATGTACCTGCCCATGTCCCTGGCTTCGGGGTGCTCGTCGCCGAGCAGGCCCGCGCCGCGGCCGCCGGCGCCTGCACTCGCGCGCTCACTGACTCCCACAGCACCGGATACCGTCCCTCCAGCGGGCTTGTGGCGTTCGTGCGATCCCGCGACCAGCTGTGCCGATTCCCAGGCTGCGAGGCAGCAGCCGACCGGACGGATACCGACCACACCGTGCCGTGGGCGGCGGGTGGTCCCACCACCGGCGCCAATCTGAAGGCGTTGTGCCGCAAGCATCATCTGCTGAAGACCTTCGGCGGCTGGACCGAGATCCAAGAACCCGACGGCACCGTGCTGTGGAAGGCGCCGACGGGGCACACCTATGTCACCACTCCCGCCAGCTGGTTCATCTTCCCCACCCTTACCCGCCAGCGCACCCGAAAACAGGAACGCGACCGTCGGCGCCATTCGGAACGAAGCCTCAACCTCCAACAACGATTACGACGCGAAGCGGCCCTGGCCGCACTCGCCGCCCACGACCCGCCACCCTTCTAGGCGCCGTGGGCTACTCCGGCCAGCTGTTCGCCCGGATCAACTCCACCAGATCGTCCCGCACGAATGACGGGTCGAAACACGCGAGCACGTCGGCGTTCATGTTGCCGAACGTGCTGCGCGGCCGGTGCCGATTGCCCTCGAAGAAGGCGTTCAGAATCCTGTTCTTGAAATCGGGCCGCGGGTGCACCGCCGTCACGGCGTCCAAATCTTTGGCAGACAACGCATCCCGCTCAATGCCAACCACATCGGTTTCCACCCCAGCGGTTACCAAAGCCACCTCCGGGCTGAGGAACTCAGTGACCCCGGGCGTGGTGTGCAGCGCGATCGCGAGCCACACATTCTGGGCGTCCTCCGCGCTTACTCCGCGTTCGGTCAGAAAGTCGCGGGCGGCATTGGCACCGTCGACCTCGAATCGCAGCTGTGAGTCCCGGAAACCCTCGGTGAGGCCGATGTCATGGAACATCGCACCGGCGTACAGCAGCTCCAGATCGGGTTTCACGCCGAGACGCTGACCCTGCAACGCACCGAACAGATAGACCCGGCGAGAGTGGTGAAATAACAGGTCGTCCTCGGTGTCGCGGATGTACTCCGTGATCTCGCGCGCCAGTGGCGTGTCGGGGATCTCGACTCCGGCAATCTCGGTCATGGCATGTCCTTTGTCTGGTGGAACTCGGTCAGCTACGAGTCTCTGGCCACATAGCTCGCCGGCGAGAGGTGCAGAGCAGTCGTCGATCCCACAGATCCGGACACGTGGGCGGGTGCGCATCTGCGATCCTGAGGTCATGTCCGACGCACGGCTCATCACTATCGTCGTGTTCGACGGTATGAAGCTGCTCGATCTGGCCGGGCCCGCCGAGGTGTTCGCCGAGGCCAACCGATTCGGTGCAAACTACCGGTTGATGGTGGCTTCGGTGGACGGCAAGGACGTGGCGACATCCATCGGCTCGCCATTTTCGGTGACCGGGACGATCGACTCCATCGAGTCCACGGATACCGTGCTCGTGGCGGGCGGCGACGTGTTGATCGGGCGCCCGCTGGACCCAGCACTTGTGGACGCGCTGGCCCGCATACCCGCACGCTGCCGGCGCATCGCATCCATCTGTACAGGTGCCTTCCTGCTGGCCCAGGCGGGCGTGCTCGACCATCGTCGCGCCACCACACATTGGCGCCACACTGGCCTGCTGCAACGCGCATTCCCGAACATCACCGTCGAGCCCGATGCGATCTTCGTCAGGGACGCAAACGTTTTCACCTCGGCCGGGGTGTCTGCGGGGATCGACTTGGCGCTGGCGCTCGTCGAGGATGACTACGGAGCCGACATTGTGCGCGAGGTGGCCCGGTCGCTGGTCGTCTATCTCAAGCGCGCGGGCGGACAGTCTCAGTTCTCGGTCTTCGTGGAGTCGGCGCCACCCGCGGGCTCGGCGCTGCGTCCGGCAACCGATGCGATCGCCGCCGACCCCGCCGACGATCACAGTGTCCAGAAGCTGGCCGCACGAGCGGCGCTGAGCACCCGCCAGCTCACACGGCTCTTTCATACCGAATTGGGCACTACGCCAGCCAGATACGTGGAACTCGTCCGAATCGATGCGGCCCGTGGCGCCCTCGATGCGGGAAACACCGTTGCGCAGGCGGCTCGAATCGCGGGCTTCGGGAGCGCCGAGACGCTGCGGCGGGTGTTCGTCAGTGAGTTGGGAGTCTCACCGAAGTCCTACCGGGACCGCTTCCATACCGCGGCGCGCTAGTGGCCGCGCGCCACCCAATCGTCGTAGTGCACGATCTCATCGCCCATGGTGGTCGTATCGCCGTGACCGGTGTAAACCACTGTGTCCGCGGGAAGCGGGCCGAGTCGTCCCGAAATGGACTGCAGAATTGTCGGGAAATCGGAGAACGACCGCCCGGTGGCACCCGGTCCGCCCTGGAACAAGGTGTCTCCCGAGAACACCGCTCGCAGTTCAGGCGCGTACCAGCACACCGAGCCCGGGGAATGGCCCGGTGTGTGCAGAGCGTGCAGTTCCAGGCCGGCGACCGGCACTACCATATCGTCTTCGATGTCACGGAACTCTTTGTCCGGGTGCGTCATTCGCCATAACATGTCATCGGCCGGATGCAGCAGCACCGGGGCGTCAAGGGCGTGGCTCAGCTCCGGGGCGACGGTGATGTGGTCGTTGTGGCCGTGGGTGCACACCACCGCGACAACGTTGCGTCCGGCGACCGCGTCGATGATCCGTTCCGCCGAATGAGCGGCGTCGAAGACCACCACATCATCGCCGTCACCGACGATCCAGATGTTGTTGTCGACTTCCCAGCTTCCGCCGTCGAGCTCGAAGGTTCCGCGAGTGACGACCCGTTCAATTCCGCTCATCCATCGACCTTTCGCATCATCTCAGTATCGCGGATCACCCCAGCACCGTTCGATCGCGCGCCACGGATCGGCGAATTGTCCGCCCATCCCGCGGTACGGCGACTGGGTTTTGAGTACGGCACGCACGATGGGCGCTGCCAGCCGTATCGGCCCACGCCTCCACCCCACCGCGGCACTGGTCTCGGCGTGCATCGCAGGTAGTGAGTGTCGCTGGAAGCCCAGAACCTGCTGGGAACGCTCCGTGTCCATCCAATCGGTGACGAACCAGCTGCGATCCTCGTCGGGATCGCCCAGACGTCCGGCCGGAATGCCGCCGGCGAGCCCCATGGCGGCGGCCGTTTCCGACGCCACGGCCGACTGGGTGGTGCGATGAGAACTGTCGCCACCGATCAGGAAGACCTCGCGCACGTGGCTCGTCGATATCGCGGCACAAAAGGCGTGCGCGATGTCGCGCACATCGACGGTCTGGATCCGGCCGTCCGTGGGAAGCACCGCCTCGAATCGCAGCAGATTGGGGTCGATACTCCAGCGAGGAGCCGCCGTCAGTACCCCGCCAAGACGGAGAACCACCCAGTCCAGGCCCGAAGACCGCACCAGATTCTCCGCCGCGACCTTATGGGCGCCGTAGAGGTCACTGGGGTTGACCGGTGTGTCCGCTGTGAGTAATCCCTTGTCACGATGGGGATTCCGGGCCCCATACACGGCAACGCTGGAGGCCAGGACGAACCGCGGCGGTGACGCCAGGTTCGCGGCCGCCGACAGCAGGAAACTCGTCGCGTCGACGTTGACCGCCTGTGCCACCCTCCGATTCGTGTAGCAGAACGGTGGGATCAGCGCCGCCAGGTGCACAATCGCGCCGGGCGCTGTGGACTCGACCAGCGAGGCGACCTCGGCGGCGGACGTGAGGTCCGCCCACCGCACCTCGACCCCGGCCGGAACACGCTGGGCACTCTGAAGGTTCGCCGGGGTGTGCAGGTCCGTCGCGACGACCGCACAACCCCGCGCCGCGAGGGCATCCACCACAGCGGCCCCCACCAGGCCGAACGCTCCGGTCACCAGAACACGATCGCTTGTCACATCACCCTCCACATAGACAAGTGTCCAGGTACTGAACTGCCTGTAGCCGGGGCCGTGTACCGATCGGACTTCATCCACTATTACCGAAAACCAGACACCTGTCCAGAATGGTTAGGTGGCGGCCTCGTGCTCCGGCAGATCGCTAGTGTTGCGCTATGACAACGGCGTTTGTGTTGTCCGGTGGCGCCAGCCTCGGGTCGATCCAAGTCGGCATGCTGCTGGCCTTGACCGAGGCGGGCATCGTCCCCGACCTGATCGTCGGAACGTCGGTAGGTGCGCTGAACGGCGGTTGGCTGGCCGCACGATCCGACATGGACGGCATGAACGCGCTCGCTGACCTCTGGCGGTCGCTCTCCCGTAGCGACGTCTTCCCCACCAATCTGTACACCGGGTTCCTCGGCTTCGTCGGTCGTCGGCGCAGCCTGGTTTCTGATTCGGGTCTGCGTCGTCTCTTGAAGGAACACTTGGAGTTTCGCAAGCTTGAAGACGCTCCCATTCCGCTGCACGTCGTGGCGACCGACGTGCTCACCGGCAAGGACGTTCTGCTGTCTAGCGGCGATCCGATCGATGCGATCGCTGCCAGCGCCGCGGTGCCAGCCGTGCTGCCACCGGTAACCATCGATGGACGGGTCTTCATCGATGGTGGCGTGGTGAACAACACCCCACTCTCCCATGCCGTTTCGTTGGGTGCTGACGAGATCTGGGTGCTGCCCACCGGATACGCCTGCGCTCTTCGCGAAGCTCCGAAAGGGGCGCTGGCCATGGCGCTGCACGCCACCACACTGGCCATCAACCAACGCCTGGCCGTAGACGTCGCCCGCTTCGAGCGGACCGTCGCGCTGCGGGTGGTGCCGCCACTCTGTCCGGTCCGTATCTCACCGATCGACTTCTCGCATTCGGGTGAACTCATCGCCCGCGCACGTCAACAGACCCTCAGATGGCTGCTCATGCCGCCGTTCAAGATCAATCAGGCGGATCTGCTGGAACATCACCACGACTAAGCGGACCAAGCTGTAATACTTGCCGCGTGGTGCTCGACGACACCCCCGAGAAGGGCAGCCCGGCTGCCTCCCGTACTGGACGCGAGCGGATTCAGAAGCTGGCCCGCGCCGCGCTCAACGCGGATGTCACCGTCGAGCAACTCGACACCGTGCTGACCGACATGTCCGCTGTTCTCATCGACATGAACGACACGCTTGGCGTCATCGGCGAGCTCACGCCCCGCATGATGATCGTCGTCGAGCGAATGGAGAACGTCATGACGCGCATCGAGCGGATCGTCGGGCTCGCCGAGTCGGTACTCACACCGGTCACCGTCACCGAGTCAGCGGTACGCAGCGTCCTGGTGTCTTTCCAGAACGAGATCAAGCGACGGTTGGCTCGCCCCGGGAGCTGACTAGAGTGACTCCATGGAGCTCTACGACGTCATGCGCACCACGTTCGCGGCACGTGAGTTCACCGGGGAACCGCTGCCTGACAACGTGTTAGACCGCATTCTCGATAACGCCCGATTCGCGCCCAGCGGAGGCAATCGGCAGGCCGGTCACATCATCGTGATCAGGGAACCCTCTACGCGTGCGGGTCTGATCGAGGCGACGGCGCCGGGTGCGCGCCGCTACTTCGCACAAATCGCGGCCGGTGAGTCACCGTGGAATCCGGTCGGCCCCACCCACGTTGCCCCGGAAACCATCGCCGCGACCACGGTTCCCGAGTCTGTTTTCGCACCACTGCGCACCGCGTCGGTGGTGCTGGTCGTGTGCGTGGACCTGAGACTGGTCGCGGCAACGGATCAGGGGCTGGATCGCATCGGCGTCATCAGCGGAGCGTCGATCTATCCGCTGGTGTGGAACATCCTGCTGGCTGCCCGAGCGGAGGGCTTCGGTGGCACCCTGACCACCATGGCCGTGGCGCAGGAGCCGAAAGTACGTGAGCTGCTGGGCATTCCCAATACATATGCGGTGGCCGCCGTCCTACCCATCGGCAAGCCCGCAAAGCAGTTGAGGAAGCTACGACGCAATACCGTCGACGAGTTCGTCACTCGCGAACGCTTCGACGGGGACCCCTACCTCCCCGGAACCGACTGAGGTTTGCGCCCCGGGGGGAACCCGTGGGCGTCACTCACGACGACGTTTGATCGAATGGACGTGCCAGTCTGCGATCTGAAACGAGCCGCCCGTGAACGCACAGGACGAACCGGACACCACACCGGACGAACCGGATACCGCCATACCCGAGGAGCCCGGAGACGACGCTCGCCAGGAGACTGCTCCGGCGCTGATCACTGCGACCGGGCTGGGGGTGGACGGCGAACACGGACCGCTTTTCTCCGGCATCGACCTGGAACTCACCTCGGGGTTTCACGCCATCCAGATGCCCGGCGGACCCGGGCAGCACACGCTGCTGCTGGCGCTGGCCGGACGGCTCAAGCCCAGCCACGGCACCGTCACCGTGATGGGCGACAGCGATCCGCGTGCGATCCGCCGGCACTGCGCCATCGCCGCCTTCGCTGATATCGACGAGCTGGAAGAGACTGTGACGGTCCAGACCGTTCTCGCCGAGCAGGTCCGCTGGCTGGCACCGTGGTTCTCGCGGGTCCCCGTCGATACCGGCCGCGACACATTGGCCGAGGTGTTCGGTGAACTCCCGCCGCCATCCGCGAGCACGTTCATCGTCGAACTGTCCGATCTCGACCTGTTCCTCTTACGCATCACGCTGGCGCTGCTCTCGGACCGGCCCATTCTGGTTGTCGGTGACCTGGAGCAGGTCCGTGACAACTCGCGCCGCGCCACGGCCGTCGAGCGGCTCGGTTTGATCGCCGAGAACCGCACCGTCGTTGTCGGGGTGACCAACCCCCTGGGCAACGATGCACCCGTCCACGACTTGCACGATCACCGCATCCTCACCGGGAGGGACTAACCATGCTCGCTGGACTCGCATACGGTTCAGAAATAAAGCGTTTCGGCCGCAGCCGAATGACCCGCGCCGCGATCGTCGTCCTCATGCTGCTGCCGCTGGTGTACGGCGCGCTGTATCTGTGGGCGTACTGGGACCCCTTCGGCCACGTCAACAAGATGCCCGTGGCACTCGTCAACGCCGACAAGGGCGCCACCGTCTCCGGCCAGCACGTGAACATCGGCGAGGAAATCTCCAAGAGCCTCACCGCCGACGGCAGCATGGACTGGCATGTTCTCAGTCTCGATGAGGCGCGCAGCGGGGTTGACCACGGCACGTACTACTTCATGCTGGAGCTACCCCCGGATTTCAGTGAGGCCATCGCCTCGCCGCTCACCGGTCAGCCGAAGCAGGCCAATCTGGTCGCCGTCTACAACGACGCCAATAACTACATCTCCTCGAGCATCGGCCGCACCGCCATCGATCAGGTGCTCAATGCGGTCTCGACCCGTATCTCCGGTCAAGCCGTCAATCAGGTTCTGTCCGTGGTGGTTTCCTCCGGTGCGGGCATCCAGCAGGCCGCTGATGGCGCTCAGGAACTCGCAGACGGCGCGGCTAAGGTCGACGACGGTGCGGGGCAGCTCGCCAACGGACTGCACACCGCCCGGCCCGGATCTGCGCAACTGGCCACCGGCGCCAAGCAGCTCTCCGATGGCATCAACCAGGCCACCGACCCTCTGCTAACCGTCAGCAAGGCGGTCGCCAACATCGGCGGCAGCACCGACAAACTTCAGCAGGGCACTGACGCGCTCCGGCAAGCCAACGATCAGATCGACGGCATCGCCAAGGCCCAGGACAACGCCGCCAACGCGCTGACCGCTGTGATCGATCAGCTGGCGGGACGCCAAGATCCGGCGGCGAACACGCTGCGCGGAATCCAGGATCAGCTACGCGAACATCAGTTCACACCCCAGGTTCGCCAGCAGCTGACCGACGCGGAGAACGCGTCGATCGCGATGACCGAGACGTTGCGGGGGCCTGGCAGTCCGCTGAAGTCGGCACTCGATCAAGTTGGCGGCAAGGGACAGGAACTCACCAACAAGCTCACCCAGATGCGGAACGGCGCACAGCAGCTGGCGGCCGGCAACGCGCAATTGGCCAGCGGTATCGCTCACATGGACGACGGCGCACAACAACTGAAGTCCGGTACCTCGCAGCTGCGCTCCGGCTCGGCGGAACTGGCGACCAAGCTCTCCGACGGGGCCAAGCAAGTGCCCAACTGGAGTGCTCAACAGAAGGACGCCATCGCCGACACCATCGGCGTCCCGGTGCATCTGGAGACCTCGCACGAGAACGCCGCGCCCAACTTCGGTACCGGAATGGCGCCGTTCTTCGTCACACTGGCATTGTTCTTCGGGGCCTTGGTGCTATGGATGATATTGCGCCCCTTGCAGAATCGTGCAATCGCCGCAGAGGTTCTCCCCATCCGGGTGGCCCTCTCCAGCTATCTGCCCGCCGCCACCATCGGGATCTTCCAGGCGATCATCCTGTACTGCGTGGTGCGATTCGCCCTCGGGATGCATGCCGCGCACCCGGTCGCGATGCTCGGCTTCATGGTGCTGATCTCGTTCGCATTCGTCGCCGCGACCCAGGCCATCAACGCGCTGGTGGGTCCGGCCGTAGGGCGCGTACTGCTCATGGCGCTACTGATGTTGCAGCTGGTCAGTGCCGGTGGCATGTATCCGGTGGAGACCACCTCGAGACCCTTCCAGGTTCTGCACAAATACGACCCGATGACGTACGGCGTCGACGGGTTGCGTCAGCTGATCCTGGGCGGTATTGACGGCAGACTGTGGCAGGCGGTGGTCACGCTGCTCTGCATCGCGTTGGGTGGGCTCCTGATCACCAGCTTGTCGGCCCGGCGTAATCAGCTCTGGAATCTGACGAGGCTGCTGCCGTCGATCAAGATGTAGCCTGATCCGCTGCGGCGGCCTTGCGCCACGACCGCGTCATAGCCACCCGGCGCTCGCGCGTCGTCATCGCGCCCCAAACGCCGTGTGGTTCATCGGTTCTTATGGCATGGGCCGCGCACGGCACTCGTACCGGACACTCGTTGCAGATCCGTTTTGCCTGCACCTCGTATTGCTTCCGCAACGCTCCACGCTGAGTTTCGGCGTAGTAGAAGATATCCGTCGACATTCCGCGACAGACCGCTTTGACCTGCCACTCCAGTTCATCCAGCGCCGGTTCCACGCCGCGAAACTTTGGTCGTGTCACGGCCTTGCTCCGGACCACCCACAAACGTTCGGGCGCGTCGATGCCATCCGCATCCACTGAGTCTGGATCCGAATGCCGGCGTTACGCGATAGCCACTTTGGATAATGCGCGCCACTGAATTGACCCGACTGGCTCTAGGATTCGCCCGTGCCAATCGCTAGGGTGCGCGTCCGCTGAGCACGTCGCCTCGGCGGACGGGTGCGGCAACAGTCCAGGCGGCGATTGTGCTCGCCGCTGCGACGCCGAGACAAATCACGGCGTACCAGAGACTGCCGATCGGATCGCCTGCAGTGGTCACACCATTCGCCGCCCCAAAGTAGCCAGGCAGCGCGGTCACCCACAGCACTGCCATGACCGCAAGGTAGACGCCGGCATATATCAGGATCGCCGGACGCGTGGTGTAACCGTCCACACCAGTGCGCCGGACATCGAGCCACTGTTTGATCAGCACCGGTACCGTCACCGCCACCAGGGCTATCAGCTCCAGGGCGTACACGACGCCGACCACAGCGGTACTGCCCGATATCGCACCCGCGATGGTGGCAGGCATCGGCAGGACTGCGGTACCGATCGAGGCCAGCACGCCGATAACCACAGTGCGCCATATGATCTGACCACCGGTGAAGGATTTTCCTTCGTCCACGTGGCGGCCGACAAATAGCTGCGCACAGAACGCCAGGGACATCGGCCACAGCGCGGCGAAGACGACCACACTGCCCATCGGCACCGAGTCGAAGAACGGCTTGTTCAGTGGATTGTCCAGACTCCATTCCCACCAACGCAATTGCGGCCCGAGGTGGTCGAAGATCTCATAGAACACATGGTGGATCACGCCGACGCACGCTGCTCCGATCAGAACCCCGTGGCGGCGGAAGACCCCCAATGTCCGCACGATCTCGAAGGCCACCGTGGCCATCATCGGGTAGATCGCGATGATGTACAGGGGTAGCCGACCCCACAGGAAATCTACGGTAAAGACGTTGTGCGCGAACATCGTATCGACATGCTCGCTGATGCCGAACGGCCCGGGAAAATACAGCGGCGGTTCGATGATCAACAGATAGGCGATCGCCCCGAACCACACGACGATGTTCGTCGGATCGTTGTGGCGGCGCAGCCGGATGATCGCGTACACCAATGCCAGCACCGCCCCTGCGATCACGGTCAGCTCCAGGACCGGCAGCGTCCAATTCTGCAGTGAGAACGGACTGCGGAAGGCGGCGATCCCGCCTGCGGTGTCGCATGAGAAGCCCAGCCGCGCCGCCAGATCGGCGAAGGTCGGCGCACACAGATCAGACACGATCAGACTCCTACCTGCGTCGCCTGATCGGCCGTGTACCACTGGGTGACTTCGTAACCGGCCTCATACCGCGCGAACCATTCGTCGGCCAATGCCGGCAGCTTCTCATGCGCTGGATTGTGGCCCGGAATCTGACTGCGCACCGCACCCGACATGGCGACCATTACCTCGCGCACCGGCAGGTGCCTGAACGCGTTTTCAATGGGCCCGTCGTACGGCGCGTCTCCGAATGGAAGGCGGTGCAGCAGTGCCTTCTTACGCGCTTGCATACCGAACATCGACAGAGCATCCACCTTGCGGTCTTCTAGCGGAACGTGTTTGTTGAATCCTTCGCACGCGATGCGCAGCACGGACCACACATGCCTGAAGATCGAGGGAGCCATCCGCATGCGGTACCACGGATCGTTGGCCACCGCGTCATAGATGATCAGGGCTGAACTCCGATGCTCAACCTCCTCGACGAAGTGCCATAAGAACAACGAAGCGACGCGATCATCACCGGGCGCGAACAAGCTGTCGTCGTGGTCCAGCATCAGCTTGAAGACCGGCGTGAAGGTCGCCTCGAGGTCGGCGGTGTAGGCCAACCGGTACTTCAATGGCTTATTGGCGGTCAGGTCGTCGAAGGCGGCGATCACCTCGTCCAGGGTTTCCTTGAGGCCCGGGTAACTCTTGATCAGGCCCTTCGCGTGCTGACGATGCCCCATGGAGTGCTGTCCCTCTTGCCGCACGAAGGCCTCTGCCTCCTCAGCGATCGCGGGATCGGCAATCAACGGAATGGCCTCGGGAATCATCTGCCCGATCATCTTCTCGAACGCGATCGCCAGAAAGGAGACAGCGTTGGCCATGCTCGAAAAGGCGGGGTTGGACTCGTTCCACAGGAACGGCACGTGGTGGTCGGCGAACGCAAACCGCAACTTGCGCACGATGAGTTCCGTCATGACAGGCACCTCACTTGAACATACAATAAGACATTTATTTGTTGTTCTGTATGATTACTGGATGGGCCGGGCGCTGTCAACGGCCGATATGCTGCATGGATGCTGGCGGCCAGAGGACTCGACGATGGCGCGTAGGCGGGGATGGGACGGGCAGCCGCCCAGCAGTGACGAGGAGGCTTCCGCGCGGATCGTCGCCGCAGCAGTGCAGTTGATCGGCGAGACCGGCGCGGCGGTAAGCCTCGCCGACGTCGCGGCAGAGCTCGGCGTTATCCGACAAACCGTCTACCGGTATTTCCCCACCGCCGATGCGCTTATGCACGCCGCGTCCATCGCCTCGGTGGACGGCTTCCTGGATCGGCTGACGGAGGTGGTGCGCGGCATCACCGATCCGGCCGAGGCACTCACCGAAGGTGTGCTCTACACCCTGGAAGAGGTCACTCGCACACCGCATTTGGCCATCATGATGTCCGAGCCCTACGCACACTCCCACACCAGCGATATGACCTCGGATCAGGCGCGGGCGTTCGGTTTGCGCATGCTCGGCCGGTTTGACGTCGAGTGGGATCAGTACGGATACGACGATGAGGCCAAGCGCGGACTCGTGGAGTTCGCGTTACGAATCATGTTGTCGTTCTTCGTCTCCCCCAATGAGGCCACCCGCTCCCGCGACGAATTGCGGCGCTTCCTCACGCGCTGGCTGGGCGGAGCCATTCTGGCCCAGCCCTCTCATTAATCGTGATTTCCGTTTTAACTAAACGTTTATATCGCCTTTCATAATTAGTCTGGACGGGCCTACCGTCGCCTTATGAAGCCGATCAATCGACGTACCGTGCTCGGCGGTGTCGGAGTGGCGGGGGTCGCAGCCGTCGCCGGTGCAGGAGCCGACCGCGCACTGTCTTCCCCACGCTCCCGTGACGACATAAAGGATCAGACCGTGACCGATGACGCCGCACGCTTCGGCGATCCCCGCATTCCCGCCGAACTGAATACCGCCCAACCGCATATGTTTCACCTCGGCGCCCTGGCACCGCAGACCTTCGACGGTGGCGAGCTGCGCCAGGCGCACGAGGGCAACTTCCCCATCCTCACCGGGCAGCAGGCCAGCATCGTCATGGTGACCCTGCAGCCGGGTGGAATCCGGGAGCCACACTGGCATCCCAGCGCCTGGGAGATCAACATCATCACCGGCGGCGTCGCGAAGTGGACGTTGTTGGACCCCGAGGGACACAGCGAAACCTTCGACGCCCACGTGGGCGATGTGGTCTTCGCGCCCCAGGGATCGCTGCACTACTTCGAGAACAAGGGCACCGAAGCCCTCAAGCTGCTGATCGTGTTCAACGCGAGCACCGCAGAAGGCAAGGATGACATCGGAATTGGCGCCTCGATCAGCAAGCTCCCACCTGACGTCCTCGCCGCTGTGTTCGGCGTGCCGACCGAGACCTTCGCGAAGTTCAAGAAGATCGACGAGTCCATCACCATCCTGCGCAGACCTACTGCGTAGTACCCCACCCGATACGTAGGCGCCCATTGCGCGGTCGCCGACACTAGCCTTACTCGACGGGCAGCGGTCGGCGCGCGTTATGGAGGAGAAGGTGGCCACATCCCGGCGCCGTCGTGTGTCTTTAAAGGTCCGGCGCGCCTTGGTCCTCGGTCACCGCTGGGTCGGCCTGGCCTGCGGGCTCCTTGTTGTGGTAGTGAGCACCAGCGGTGCCCTGCTCGTGTATCAGCCGGAGCTGATCCGTGTGCTGCACCCCGAGATGTTCCACACCACCGTCGCCGATAAGCCTGTCGGCTTCACACAGGCGATGGCCGTGGTCCAATCGCGCTACCCCGACATCCAGCCTGCAAAGGCTTCTCTGAAGGACGGGGTGTATCTGCTGAGCGCCTCGACCGACTCCCACGACACGTTCTTCGTCGACGCGGGGACCGGCCTGGTCAACGGGCGAATGGACCTCGGTACGGGCGTGCTGGGGTTTCTGGTCAATCTGCACGATTGCAGTTTCACCTGCGAGGACTACAGCGGCTATCTGCCATTCCTCGCCCAGCCTTGCCCGCTGGCGCAGACGAGCGCCTTCGCTGGGTTGTCCTGGGGCGCAGCACTACTGGCGGTCGCAGCGGTCGTCCTCCTGCTGCTGGTGATTCCTGCGCCGTTCATCTGGTGGAAGGCAATCCGCAAGCTGCGCAATGCTTTGCGTGTCCGCTGGAGAGCCGGGCGATTCGCTCGCGATTTCGACCTACACGCCATCATCGGCATCATCGCTACGGTACCGCTCCTGGTGTGGGGGCTGACCGGACTGCAATTCGAGATCCCCGGACTCACTACCCTCTGGTATTCGGTGACCGGGGGCCAGGTCGCCGAAAAGACATTCACCGCACGCTCTGGCGATCAGAATGTCACCGTCGCGGACGCCGTGGCTGCGGCCAGGAACCAGTTCCCAGGTTCTGAGGTGACCTGGATAGGCATGCCGGACAACGAGAATTCGTTCTACACCGTCGACCTGCTGGATCACGACGGACCTGACTTACGCGCGCACAGCCACAACTACCACGGGAATCGTTCCGTGGGCGTCGACGCTCACGACGCCGGACACGTGCAGATCCTTCGAGGTAAGCCGGCCACTGCGTCCAACGCTATTGCCGACGAATGGGCCAGTTCTGCCGTCCATTACGGCCTTGCCGTGAACGGCTACTGGCGCGCGATCTGGTTCGTCCTCGGCATGACTCCCCTGCTGCTCGCGATCACCGGCTTCAGCACCTGGCACTGGCGCCACCGTGCCCGTCTGCGTGCCCGCATCAGGACCGCACAGGTTCCCGGCGCGGACGCGCGAGCACCCGAGTCGGCCACCAGAACCACGTCCCCAGCAGCCGAACGAGTGCCGGCACAATAAACGAGCGCACGATCAACGTGTCGAGCAGCAGACCGATGCACACGGTGGTGCCCACCTGGCCAATGGTTCGCAGATCACTCGACAGCATCGCCAGCATCGTGAAGGCGAACACCAAGCCGGCGGAAGTGACCACGCCACCAGTACTTCCCAACGCGCGGATGAGTCCGGTGTTCAACCCGGCATGGGTCTCTTCTTTGAGTCGGGCGATCAGCAATAGGTTGTAGTCCGAGCCCACCGCCACCAAGATGATGAACGTCAGCGGCAGGATCAGCCAGTGCAACGGCAGCCCGACAAGGTGCTGCCAAATGAGCACCGAAAGGCCGAACGCACCCGCGAACGAGAAGGCAACCGTGCCGATAATGACGAAGGGCGCCACCAGACTTCGCGTGATGACCATCATGATCAAGAAGATCAGCGTGAAGGCCGCGATTGCCGCGATGAGTAGATCCGATGCGGCGTACTCCTTGATGTCCTTGTTGTTGGACCCCGCGCCGCCGATATAGACCTTTGACCCGGCCAACGAGGTTTCCTTCAGCGCCGTCGTGATGGCATCGGGGAACTCGTTGACGTGCTCGATACCTTCCGGACCCATGGCATTTCCCACGTGGGTGACGATGAACCGGGCCGCCTTGCCATCGGGTGACATCATCAGCGCCATACCGGTTTTAATGTCCTCGT
Organism: Mycobacterium sp. D16R24; assembly: GCF_002013385.1. Lineage (NCBI taxonomy): Bacteria > Bacillati > Actinomycetota > Actinomycetes > Mycobacteriales > Mycobacteriaceae > Mycobacterium > Mycobacterium sp. D16R24. Next base: position 122,420 of record NZ_MAEV01000007.1, read on the forward strand.
TGTCGAACGCTTCGTGCGGTATGTAGAAGAAGTCATCGCTGCGGGATGCGTCGAAATCGTTTCCGACGTTGATCATGTCGTCGAAGGTCTGATCCGTCGCGGTGGACTGCAGATTGGTCTGGCCATAGGTATTGACGATGAGGGCCTGCAGCGCTTCCTGGTCGTTGGCCGTCAGCTTCAATAGCGCAACCATCTGCGGCAACAGCCGATCGACGGCCTCCAGGGAGCCCACCGCATCCTTGATGTCGGCCGCCAGCTTGTCGATGCTGTCGAGCATGTCGAATAATGATCTGAAGGACAAGCACACCGGAATATCGAAACAGTGTGGTTCCCAATAGAAGTAGTTGCGCAGCGGGCGCATGAAGTCATCGAGGTTTGAGACCTTCTCGTCCATGTCTTTCGTGACCTGTTGCATGTCCTCCATCGTCACGACGGTGTTATGCATTTCGTCCGCAAGTTTCTGCGTCAGGTCAACGGTCTGCCGCAGAACCGCCACAGAGTGCGCCATGATCTGGGCCTGCTTGTCGGTGTTGGCGTTCTGCGCCTTCGCGAATGGGAGCTGCTGACCGTTTCCACTGCCCTGAGTGGTGAATAGGTAAGGCAGAGAAGCATGTTCGAGTGCTCGCCCCATCGGCCTGGTAATGCTCTGCACCATCGCGACGCCGGGAAGGCGCACCAGGCTCTTGGAGACCCGGTCCAATGAGATGAAGTCGGCTGAGTTGCGCATGTCGTGATCCGACTCGACCATGAGCATCTCGGTGAACAACTTGCTGGGCGGGAAGTGCCGATCCGCAGCGGCAAAACCTTCCTTGGCCGGAGCGTCCGAAGGCTGATAAGCGCGATCGTCATAGCTCACTTGGTAGGTCGGCACGAAAACCGCTCCGACGAGAACCGCTGCGGCACTTGCCACGAGGATCGGCTTGGGCCAACGCACCACGCTTGCCCCGATGCGGCGGTACAGACGCGCCTTGGCCCTTTGTTTGGGGTCGAACAGCCCGAACAGGCTACCCAGGTGCAGCATGGCCGGCCCGAGCGTGAGCGCTGCCGCGATGGTCAAGAGCATGCCGATGGCCACGGCCGGACCCATGGTGTGGAAGTAGTTAAGCCGCGCGAAGCTCAGACACAGGCCCGCGCCCGCGATCGTCAAACCTGAGCCGATGATGACGTGAGAGACGCCGCGGTACGCCGCGTAGAAGGCGTCCTCCCGACTCAGCCCCCCGTTCCGCGCCTCGTGATACCGCCCCAGCAGGAAGATGCCGTAGTCCGTACCGGCCCCCAGTGTCAGGGAGATGACGATATTGACCGCGAATGAGGACAGCTCGATATATCCGAAGTGTCCGAGAGTCGCGACAACTCCTCGCGCAACCAGCATCTCGACCAAAACGCCGAACAATGGCACCAGCATCGTGGTGACGGAGCGGTACACCATCAGCAGCATGAAGATAATGAGGAAGATCGTCACGATCGTGATGTTGTTCAGGCTGGAGTTCGCGACGCTCAACGTGTCCGAGGCCAGGGGGGCCGCACCACTGACATAGATCTTGAGACCGGGCGGTGGAGTATCCCTGTCGATCAGGTCCTTGACCGCGTCGACAGATTTGTTCGCCTGCATCTGGCCGATATCGCCTGCCAGGCGCAGCAATACAAACGCTGACTTGCCATCGAGGCTCTGCGCTCCGGCCGCGGTGATCGGCTTTCCCCACGTGTCCATCACGTACTGCACATGCTCGGTGTCGTTGTTGAGCCTGCGTACCAGATCGTCGTAGTACTGGTGATCGACCTCGCCGAGCGGCCGATCGGCCTCCAGCACCAGCATGGTCAAGCTGGTGGATGTGGATTCCTGAAACTTCTCCCCGATCTGCAGCATCGCCCGCTGAGACGGGGCGTAGTGCGGGATCATCGGCCCGGCGAGCTCTGCCGCAACGTCTTCTACGTGTGGCACAAATGTATTCGTCGTTACCGCGACGATGGCCCAAAAGACGATGATCGGAACCGCCAGGACGCGGACCATCCTCGCGACGAAGGGCTTCTTCTCCCGATGCTCGCTCATGCCGACTTCACCCTGCACATGACGTTCGCATCCGCGTGGTCGTCGGACATCTCATCGCGGACCACATCATTCACCCGTATCCGGCAGCCGACCTGGCCCCCACGCACCTGTACGGAGATGCTGCCCGACACCACGGTGAGAGTCGTTGTCTCCGTGTGCGACCACGGCAGCGTGGTCACGTCAACCTGGTGCGGATGACCGTCGATATCGATATAGCTCAACATCCCGCCGTTCCCGACTGTGCCGAAGACCTCGTAGGTGAGGGTCTTGGGCGTGAACTCCGGTGGTGCCTGCGGCGGATTGACGGTGAGCACGGGCCCGGGAGCAGACAACTCATGCACCTTCAACATCGAGCCACCGGCCACTCCGAGCGCGATGACTGCGACGAGAGGCATCCAGGCTCGTGCCAGGACCGTCCTGCCAACCGAACGTGGGCTCACCCGACCGCCTTCCGCACGTCACGTCACGTGTATGTCAATGGAACTGACATAAGTACGGTCGGAAATGCTATCAGCCCAACCTGGGAATGCGAACGCCAACTTTGACCACCCCAACAGTCCGTCAGATCAGCGTCATGCCGCGCGTGGCAGTCGCCCCTTCAACCGCCGCATTCTGAGTACCTGTGCCGTGATGTTGATCGACGAGATCATAGGAATCACCCCGAGAAATGTTCGCTCGGAGGGTGTGGCTCCGTGTAGCTGCTCGAGGCTGCCGAGCACATAAAAGCAGCCCAGGCTGAAGATCGTGGCCGGGATGGAAAATGCCCACAGCGACCCCCGGTCGGTAATCGCCTGTCGTGCGAAGTGGAGCTCGTCGGCCGACATCGGCTCCCGTTTACGCACCTTCTTCAGCACGAATGGATAGCCGCCGACCTGGTCCGCCAGCGGTGAGGACCCGCGGGTCCTCAGCCGCGTGGTGTACACAAACATGCACGTGGCGAAGGTCAGTAGGGCCACGAAGGCGACAATCGCCAGGTACCCGAAGAGGTGCCAGTTATGCCCCAAGAAGTTCCAGTTCATCACACCGTCCCTTTGCCCCGCCATCGAGGAATCTCCTTGGAGATACTCGGGGTTTCCCCGGGTCAAGTCAAGGCTCCTGACACTGCCTGCCGCTCGTATCGTTATGCCGACAGTGGGTTCTAGGTGTGCTGTACTGACCAGATGCCCGAGTCTCGCGAGCTCAACGAGGTGGTCGATGCCGCGATCGAGCAGTCGCTCCTCGGGGGCCCACGCAAGTACACCCGCTCGCAGGTAGCCGAGCTCTCCGGCGTGCCCGTCGAGCGCGCCCGGAAGCTATGGGTCGCACTGGGCTTCGCGGCGGCGGAAAGCGACGACGACGTCGCGTTCACCGATGCCGATGTCTCCGCGATCCGAACCTTCGCGGCGCTGGAGACGACAGCAGCCGCCAACGAACAGAGCCAAGTTACCGCCGCCCGAACACTCGGTCAGGCCATGGCTCGGCTCGCCGAGTGGCAGGCGGACCTACTCACCCGCGAAATCGGAGATCGTATTACCGCCGAGGGCGACCAGTTCACGCCCGGGTCAAGCGTCGAGGCAGTCGCCCAGACAATCTCCACACTGACGGCGCTGCAGGACTATGCCTGGCAGCGACACCTCGCCGCGGCGCTCACTCGAGCGCATGAATCCGGCAGCACCACACGACAATTACTCGTAGGTTTTGCCGACATGGTGGGCTACACACGCCTGTCCCGCCATCTAGACCCCGATGAGCTGACGAACCTCCTGGAGGCCTTCGAGACCGCACTGACCGACGCGATCACCACGCATGGCGGCTGGGTGATCAAGAACGTCGGCGACGAGGTCATGTTCGCGGCCGCCAACGCCGGAACAGGTGCGCGCATCGCCATCGCCATGAACGCGGCGATCACCGAAGCAGCACAGAGGATTCCGGACATGCCGCAGATACGAGTGGGCTTGGCCTACGGACAAGTGCTCGTGCGCTTCGGCGACCTCTACGGCACCGTGGTGAATATCGCGGCGCGACTGACCGGCGTCGCACGGCCCGGAACAATCCTTCTCGACGACGCCGCCGCAACGGCGTTGGGAGACAACGACGAGTTCCTTCTTCGCCATCTGCGCGGCGTACGCGTCAAGGGGTTCTCCCGATTGGGTTCGCACGTATTGCGCACGCGAAAACGCTGACAGTTTCTCAAATACGCCCACCGGATACGAAAGGCATCAGATGGCTCAGTACACCGAGGAGACCGTCTTCGAAGCATCCCGGAACATCGTGTACGAATTGCTCGCCGACCGCGAGGGGTACAACGAGTTCCTACCCTTCACTATCACCCTGGTGCGCCCCGGCGCCACCGAACGGCAAGGCGTCGGGGCCGTTCACCGCATCGGCATCGGACCCGTTGGCGTCAAGGAAGAGATCGTCGATCTCGTTGAAGGCGAACGCATCCAGTACCGGGTCGTTGGCGGACTTCCGGTGCGCTCACACATAGGAACCATCACGCTCACCGATCACCCTCAGGGGACTGCGGTGCACTACTCCATGGAGTCCACTCCGCTGATCCCGGTGCCCAATGCCGCGATGGTTTGGGTGCTGCGTCAATCGATGTCGAGCCTTGTCAACGGCGCACGGCGCGAGGCCGCTCGCAGAGGTGCAGGCGGCACTTCCCGTAACGCCTTTTGAACGCACACTGAGTAACGGCCGTATTTAAATTCCCGGCGCATAGATTTGCATATCTAGTCCATTCGGTGTGCCTTTTTCGGGCCGTTAATTGTTTTGCGTGACCACTTATGCCCTACACGACAATTGACTCGTATTGAATACTTTTCCGTTGCAGTTCCGTCTCACCCGGGGGAGGTTCGGTTTTGCCGCAATGCACCTTCTGACATGCCTGTTGGCAGGATACGCGCCGAACATCTGATTACCGCCATGCGCCTGTTGGATCACGGGCGCAGTTCCTTTTCCGCATCAACTTGATAACCAACCTGTATGCCAGCTGGACGCCATTTTTGGTGCGTTATAAAGTTCAGCCAACGAATTTCAACCGCGTGATTTACACGCACAAGCTAGGGAGTCGGGTCGGTGGCGATCATCTTTGATCGATTGGCTATTCAAGTAATTGCCAGCGCTGGTTTATGTGCGGCCGCCGTAGCATGGGCGCCGTCCGCAGTCGCAGAGTCACTCACCGTTGGGCACTACGCCATTGACGACAGCGCGGGCGGCTCCGGTAAAGGTGCGCTCGTCGGCGCCCCCGCCGCGGGAGCGGCACCCATAGCCGGTGTGCCGATCCTGCCGGGGCCTGTCGCAGCACCCGCCGCGCCTATCGTTCCGGCAGCGCCCGTTGTCCCGGCCGCGCCGATTGTTCCTGCGGCACCGGTGGTTCCGGCAGCGCCCGCCGTCGTCCCTGCCGCGGCACCCCTGGATGGTGCGCTGGCCGCAGGCCCCGTAGGCGGCAAGGGCGCACCGGTCGGTTCTACGGTTCCGGGTGGTCCGACCCCGGGTGTTCCGACTCCGGCCGGCCCGCAGGACTGATCGCCACTCCCCATTCCCCCCAACGATGCCGAGGCTCCATAGAGGAGTCTCGGCATCATTGTTTTTCGTTGGACGCGCCGCTACTCCTGCACGACTACCGGATCACCGATGTTGACGTTGTTGAAGTACCACTCGGCGGCAGCCGGAGGCAGGCTGATGCAGCCGTGACTGACGTTCTCGTAACCCATCGCCGGCACGGCCCACGGGGCCGAATGCACGAAGAGGCCACGGTTGGTGAATCGTACGGCGTTCTCCACGTCGATTTTGTAGCCGTCGGGCGCTGTGACAGGAATGCCGACGCTGCTGGAATCCATCAGCACCGAGCGCTCCTTACCTAGGACCGAGTAGGTGCCGACGGGTGTCGGATACTCCGGCCGGCCCATGGAGGCCGGGAAGACCCCCTCCTCGCCCAGACGGGGAAGATGATGCGGTGCAGGCAATCCCGTCACCCCATCCGATGGTCGACGCCACACTCCTTCGTAGGACACTGTGAACGTGTGCCGCGAGACACTCGCAATGCCGATGAGGGCAGGCCCGGTCGAGATCTCCGCGAGCTTGCCGCCCACCATCAGTTTCACGGTGCTGTGCGACGGCCAGAACCGGTCCGGAATCCATTGCACGACGTCGTTATCGATCCATTGGTACTTGCCTGTCATGGCGGGCTCCGTCGTGACCCCCAGCGCCCGCTCGGCGGCCTGGCGGTCGGCGATGGGTCCGTTGAAAGTCACCACCACGGGGTGCGCAATACCCACAGGCTTGTCAGGCGCAGGCGCAATGGATCTGACATCCAGATTAAGCGGAAGACTGACCGCCGTGGTCTCGACACCGGTAGTACGCCCGGCCAGCGTCGCCGCGACCACCGATACCGCGACAACCATGTGAAGAACAGTCCTCATCGACCCGACCCCTCTGGGATGACCACTTAGTCATGAACGATGTGATCGTATGGACGTGTCAACGGCGGAAGTAGCGGGCGCGCTTGCCGTTTCGGTAACGCGTTTCCCACGGTTTGATAACGAAAAAGTCCGTGACATTGGCCCGCTAACTGGTCTCAGCGCAAACCCAAATTATGGGGTCTCATCAGGCGTTTTCCCCAGAGATGAGGGCTGTCAACAACGGCGACATCAGCGCGACAATCTCGTCGTCGCTGGCGGCCGACAGATCGGGCATCTGCAAGAGGTACCGCTGACTGGCAATCCCCATCAATACGGCACTTAACAATGCCGCTCGCAGCCGCGCATCGGGCTGCTCGATGGTGGCCGCCACCGAACTCACCGCATGATCGGTTACCTGCTCGCGCAACAATTTCAGGGCATCCTCGCTGGTCATGCTGTTGCGCAGCAGCACGGCCATTGGGCCATCCGGCTCGGCTGCCCATCCCGAGAGCAGGCCGCGCAGATAGTTCTCGGCCGTTTCCGCGGGATCCGTCACGGTCAGCTCGTCTACCGGGATTCTCCAATGGACGGCCTCTCGAAAAAGGTTGCTCTTGCTCCCGAAGTATTGGATGACCGATGACTTGTCTACGTCGGCGGCGGCCGCGATACCCCGAATCGTGGCCTTCACGTACCCGACCTCGGCGAACACCCGGCGCGAGGCCGACAGGATTCGTTGCCGCGTCCGCTGTCCCTTGCGCTCGGGTGTTGGTGAAGACATGGACACATCCTCGCAGGAATAAAAGTAGACTTCTGTTGAGTTATTCTCGTCTGTGCACCATAGGGTCCGACGGCGATCCGCAGATCAGACCGGTAGGTGTATACCTCGGTCCTGACGCAGCAATCGATATCGTCGGTCACGCGCTGGCATCAACGCAGAAGTGGCGCAACGTGATCGGTAACCCACGCGTGGCCTTCATCGTCGACGAAGTGATCTCGGTGAAACCGCCGCGGGCGCACGGCATCGAGGTACGCGGGACGGCGGAGGTGATGCCTGGCCAGGGCAGCACCTCCGGCGGGCTGAGCGGAGACATCATCCGCATTACGCCACATCGGGTCATCTCGTGGGGAATCGATGACCCACAGACGCGCGGGAGAAGGGTCTAGGCGCTACCGCACGCATCGGTCATGCTCTGCGGTATGCCTGTGACGATCGAGAAGCACGACCGGGTCTGCGTGATCCGGATGGACCGGCCCGCGAAGCGCAATGCCATTAATCCCGAGATGACGCTGGCGCTGGATGCTGCCCTGAACGATTTCGAAGACGACCCGGGCCTGTGGGTGGCAGTACTGACCGGCTACCGCGAGGGTTTTTGTGCGGGTACCGATCTCGCCGAGACATCCGGCCCGCGCACCGCGCGCGGAGGAGAGTACGGCGTGATTCGGCGCTCACGCCGTAAGCCGCTGATCGCCGCCGTCGAGGGAAGGGCCTTGGGTGGCGGCATGGAAATCGTGCTCGCCTGCGATCTGGTGGTGGCGGCGGTTTCGGCGACCTTCGGACTGCCCGAGGCTCGCCGGGGGGTCATCGCCACCTGCGGCGGCCTGTTCCGCGCGCAACGTGCACTGCCGCTGAACATCGCACGACAGATACTCCTCACCGGCGATCCGATCACGGCGGATCGTGCTTACCAGCTGGGGCTGGTGAACGAGGTGACTGAAAGCTGCGCGGCCCTGGAGTCCGCGATCGCCCTCGCCCAACGGATCGTGCTCAATTCGCCTGTGTCTGTTCAAGAAAGCCTGCGCGCGACGCACCAAGCGTTCAACCAGGCTGACGAGGCCGGGTGGGCAGACACCGAGACCGCATTCGAAGCAGTGCTGCAGTCCGCAGATATGGCGGAAGGGATCACCGCGTTCTTCGAACGTCGACCACCTCGGTGGACCGGCAAGTAGCCCCGCCTTTACCGTCCCGCGTTACGCGCCAGATCGATCGCGAACTGGTTCACGAAGGTTCCGGCCCGAGGATCCCCGCGGTCGCATGAACCGTCGGATTCCCCGGGACGCTTGACCCACAGATAAGCGTCAACGTTGGGGCTCGCGGTGGCCGTGGTGGGCGGGGTACCCAGGGCACGACCACTGGGATTGCACCAGTAGAGCGCGTCAGCGGTGGGCCCCGCTCCGTTGCGCGAGGTGTCGATCACGTAGTGCGCGCCGTTCGTCATTCCGGAAATCGCGTCGCCGTATCCGATTTCCTCATCAGTGGTGAAGAAGTTCGCGGTGTTGAGGCTGAAGCCTCGCGCCTTGGCGACGCCGACATCGTTGAGCCGGGCGGCCATGGTGTCGGCGCTCACCCAACGCGAATGTCCTCCGTCGACGTAGAGGGCGGTGGCCGGGTTACGGGTCAGTGTGTAGACGGCGTAGCGCATCAACTCAAAGCGTTCCTGGCGTTGGCCGGCCGACAGACAGTCGGCCATCGCCAGTGCGTCGGGTTCGAGGATGATCACTGCCGGCCCGGAACCCACGGCAGACGCGACGCCATCGATCCACCCTCGGTAGGCATCGGCCGACCCGAAGCCCCCGGCGGCGAAGCTGCCGCAGTCGCGGTGCGGGATTGCGTACAGAGCCAGCACCGGCGTGGCGCCGGAAGCCTGCGCCGCACTGATGTACTTCGCGTCCACGCTGGGAGTCGAGACGTTATCCATCCAGTAGGCCTGCGGCGTGTTGGCGATGGAGGTCAGCTCGGCGCTTCCCGCACCCTGCGCGGCGCGCATGGCCGCCGAGTTCGGATTGACGTAGAACCCCTGACCATCCAACGGGTTGTCCGCCCTGGCCACCGGGCCAACGAACAGACCCAGGCATGTAACGGCCAGGATGGGGGCGATCCATCGCGCGAGAAAACCAGCAGCTGAGGAAATCACCTCAGAAAAATAGCCGTAGCACGCCCAGAAGCGCCATTCGGCCCCGTGAGCAGTTCCCGGGGGGCTACCTGTCCATGGTGTGCGGCGGGTTGTCTACTTCCTGCTGATCCTCACAAGCATCCAACTCGTTGACGAGCACACAGTTACTCCCACCGTCCTGCTGGTTAGGCGGGTCCTGCTCGCAATCGCCAAACTCATTGACCCGCTCGCACATCACGCGAGTTGTGGGCACCGCGTATGCAGTGGGAACCGAGACGTGAAAAGTGCCCGCGATCACGGCGGCACAGGCCGCGGCAACGGCGCCTCCAATATTGGCCATAGTGGCTTCCCTTCTTCCTACGGGCACCACCCCCCGATCACGGTTTCGCGGCAGCGACGACACGTGAACACGTGCGGTGACCACCCATTTTACAAAGTAATGGCCGCGCCGAAGGCCAGTTGAGACACAGATCGGCGTCTATCTACCCGGGGTCTGCGCGCTAATGTGCTTGCGTCGGCCTCAGCGAACAGGCCGACAGGAAAGTTGGACAACTCATGACTGCACCAGCAGAAGCGTCGACGCTCGAAGCACGCGTCGGCCACCACTACCAGATGGACGGCCCCTACCTGGTCGGCCGCGAGAAGGTGCGCGAGTACGCCCGCGCGGTGCAGGACTATCACCCCGCCCACTGGGATGCCGCCGCTGCCGCGGAGCTGGGCTACTCAGGTCTGGTGGCCCCGCTGACGTTCACATCCACCCCCGCCATGGCGTGTAACCGCCGCATGTTCGAATCCGTTGTCGTGGGTTACGACACCTATCTACAGACAGAAGAAGTCTTCGAACAGCACCGGCCGATTGTCGCCGGAGATGAACTGCAGATCGACGTAGAGCTGACATCAGTGCGCCGGGCCGCGGGCCGGGACCTGATCACCGTGACCAACACCTTCACGGACACGGCCGGCGAGCGGGTGCACACCCTGCACACCACCGTCGTCGGCGTCAGCGCCGATGAGATTAATCCGGGGACGATGGCGGCCGTGCAGAGGGCGATGATGCACGACGTCGACTTCTCTGGCATCGGAGTATCGGCCGAGACCTACGAGAGGACCGTGCGGCCCCCGGGTGAGGTTCAGATCGCCGCGGACACCACCCGCACACCCGGGACGCCGTCCTTCGACGACGTGAAGGTCGGCGACGAGCTGCCGGTACATCACACCCGACTGTCCCGGGGCGACCTGGTGAACTACGCCGGCGTGGCAGGCGATGCCAACCCGATTCACTGGGACGAGGAGATCGCCAAGCTCGCCGGGCTGCCCGACGTGATCGCGCACGGCATGCTCACCATGGGATTGGGCGCCGGATTCTTCTCGGCGTGGTCGGGAGACCCGGGTGCGGTGACTCGCTACGCGGTGCGGCTGTCCGCGCCGGCGATCGTGTCGTCCGCCGAAGGCGCGGACATCGAGTTCGGCGGCAAGATCAAATCGCTGGATCCAGAGACCCGCACCGGCATCATCATTGTGACTGCGAAGTCCAGCGGTAAAAAGATCTTCGGCCTCGCGACCATGCACGTCCGCTTCAGCTGACCTGACGATCCTCGGTCACAGCGGTGCAGCATGGCCTTGCGAGGTTCATGACTCGACACGACCGCCAAGCTGGTGGACAACTGAGTACAAGTTGGCCACTCTCCAGTGTTCTGCGATCTGCCCGCGCCGGACGCGCATCGCGTCGACAGTCTCGAACCGTACGACGCGGCCCGTCGGCTCGATGGTGACCACGTCGCCATCCACGGTCTGCCAATGGATTTCGGGCCGAAAATCAGGGAAGGCGGCACGCAGCCGCTGATAGAGCACCCGAAACCCGTCCTTATCGGCTGTCGTGCCCGGTTGCGGTGTGTGATCGATGAAGTCGTCGGCGAACAGCGTCTCGAACAAGTCGAAGTCTCCCTGACCTTGGACTCGCTCGGTATTGCGTCGCACGATCTCCTTAGCGATGTCTCCAGACGCGCTGTCGCTCATGAGATGTGCTCCCTCGTGTGTCTGTTCCAAGCGCGCACGCTCGCGAGCCGTCGCCCCAGCTCGGCATCGTCGATGACGCCGCGAGTGACACCAGCTGACTCTCGGGATAGGGCGGGCTGGAATACAGGGTGGCCGAAAGTGCGTCCTCCTCGTCCCTCCGCCCTTTGAAGGTGGGGATACCGGCGCCGCAGGAAGCGTGGTCGAGCGCATCGCAGAGGCCATCCAGACTGGTCTTCCACGGCGGTACGGGGTTTGCGGACCCCGTACTTTGCCGCCATCTCCGGCCAGACCTGATGGCGTCGCACAATGTCCTGCAATGACTCGATGGCAACTCCAGACGAGCCCAAATCCTCTGTCTCCATGATGTTTCGGCTCTCACTCGGTTACGGGCGGACGAGTATCGACGATGACGTTGGTGGTGACGCCGACCGATCACAGATACAGCAAAGTATTAGAACTTACGGCTAGAGCTCGGTCACGCAACCGTTGTCAACCATCCACGAACGGTCCAACCGAACGTTCTGCAGCATCCGGCGGTCATGCGTCACCAACAACAACGCGCCGTCATAGGTCTCGAGCGCCTCCTCGAGCTGCTCGATGGCGGCGAGGTCGAGATGGTTCGTGGGCTCGTCCAGGACCAATACGTTCGTGCCGCACGCCTGCAGCAGCGCTAGGCCTGCCCGGGTCCGCTCACCGGGCGAAAGCTCGTCCACCCGGCGTTCCACATGATCGGCACGCAGACCGAACTTGGCGAGCAGGGTTCGCACGTCGGCCGTCGACCACGCCGGCACCCGCTGCTCGAAGCGATCGACGAGCCGGTCCGTTCCGGTGAAATCCGCACGCGCCTGGTCGATCTCGCCGATCGCAACGTTTGCACCCATACTCGCACGGCCCTCGTCGGGCTGCTGGCGCCCCAGGAGCACGCGCAGCAGGGTGGACTTTCCTGCCCCGTTAGGGCCCGTGATACCGATCCGCTCACCGGCATCGACCTGAAGCGACACCGGCCCGAGAACGAAATCCCCTTGTCGCACAACGGCATTATCGAGAGTCGCGACAACAGAGCTCGATCTGGGCGCTGCGCCGATGGTGAACTCGAGCACCCATTCCTTACGGGGTTCCACGACCTCCTCGAGCCTGGCGATCCGGCTCTCCATCTGACGAACCTTCTGCGCTTGCTTCTCGCTGGACTCGGAGGCCGCGCGACGCCGGATCTTGTCGTTATCGGGGGCCTTACGCATCGCGTTGCGTACACCCTGGCTCGACCACTCCCGTTGAGTACGTGCCCGCGCGACAAGGTCAGCCTTTTTCTCGGCGAACTCTTCGTACTGTTCGCGTCGATGCCGCCGACCAACCGCACGCTCTTCCAGATAACTTTCGTAACCGCCGCCGTAGACGGTGGTGGTGTTCTGCGCCAAGTCCAGTTCGAGAACGTGGGTGACGCTGCGCGCGAGAAACTCGCGATCGTGACTCACCAACACCACGCCCCCACGCAGATCCCGGACGAATTCCTCTAGTCGAGCCAGTCCGTCCAGGTCGAGATCATTGGTCGGCTCGTCCAGCAGAACAATGTCGAACCGCGACAGCACCAGCGCCGCCAATCCCACACGCGCCGCTTGTCCACCCGACAGGTCAGTCATCAGGGTCGACTGCGGACGCACCGCATCCGAGCCGAGGCCCAGGTCAACCAGAACCGCGGGCAACCGCTCGTCGAGATCCGCCGCGCCGGAGGCGAGCCAACGATCAAACGCGGCCGAGTAGGCGTCGGTCGGATCGATCTCCGAGGGGCTCTGATCCTCGTGGGCCAACGCCGCGGCCGCAGCCTCCATGGCCTGCGTAGCTTCGGTGCATCCCGTGCGGCGCGCGATATAGGTGGCGACGGTTTCTCCCGGCACCCGCTCATGCTCCTGCGGGAGCCACCCGATGAACGCGTCGGCCGGCGCAGCGCTGACGGAACCCTCGAGCGGCTCGAGATCCCCGGCAAGTATCCGCAGAAGCGTGCTCTTGCCGGCACCGTTGGCGCCGACAACGCCGACCACATCGCCGGGCGCCACGGTCACGTCGAGCGCCTCGAAGAGGGTGCGGTGGGCGAATCCGCCGGCCACATTCTTCGCGACAAGCGTTGCGGTCATGGGTTCATCGTCCCATCACCACACCGCGACAGGGCCCGCGCGTAAGTAGTAGACCGCTACCATCGCGCCATGCACCTGTCGGTCTCACGGCGCGACGCCCTTCGATACGCGTTGGCCGCGCCGATCCTCGCGGGTCTTCCGATAGCCCTTGCACCGCACGCATCCGCAGACGGCATGCGGCTGATCGACTTCACCGAGCGCCTGGTTACCCCGGAACAGATCAAATCCGCGGGGTACGCGGGTGCCCTTGTCTACGTGTCCGAGTTGCGGCCGGGCGCAACCTTTGACTTCAAACCCGTCACCCGGGACTACGCCGCCGGGCTACGCGCGGTCGGCCTTCACGTCGTCAGTTGCTATCAGTACGGCAAGCCCGGCTGGCCCACCCCATCCGACTTCACCCGCGGCTACGACGGCGGCGTAGCCGACGCACAGACCGCCCTGCGGCTGCACGGTGCCGCAGGAGGACCTGATTCCGCACCGATCTTCTTCAGCGTCGACGAGGATGTCGATCAGAACACGTGGAAAACTGTTGCTGTTCAATGGTTCCAGGGCATCAACGCCGTATTGGGCGTTCGCCGCACCGGCATCTACGGTCACGCCCGGGCGTGCGGGTGGGCGATCAGCGACGGTGTCATCGGGCACTCAACGACCGGCGGGTATCGCTGGGCCTGGCAGACACGTGCCTGGTCCGGTGGGGCGCGTGAGCCTGCGGCCGTGCTGTATCAAAGCGCGGTCAACACCGCCTCGACCCCCGGACCGCTCATCGGTGACGTACATGTGGACGTCGACGACGTTCTCGCTCCCGACTTCGGCCAGTGGGACTTGCCTCGATAAGCATCGCGAGATGCAGTCCACGCCCGCCATCCGTGGGTCGCCGCACACCCAGATATCTAGCACCGCAGCGGAACCAGATCTCCCGCTCTGAGGGACGCCACCAATTGAAGGAAGGTTACGCTAACCTACATTGGCTGGCCCATTTCATAGCCGGCCAGCGAGCACTGGAGAGGAGACGCCAGGGCCGCCCGCGCGTCGCCCTGGAAACCGGTCAGATGATGAGTTGCGAAACTGCTTCCCCCACAGTCGGCCCGATCAGCAGCGTAGGCAACGGCTCATGACAGCTCCGGTATGGATGGCGGCTCCTCCGGAAGTGCATTCCGCCTTGCTGAGCAGTGGCCCCGGGCCCGGCCCCTTGCTCGCAGCCGCAGCCGCCTGGCGCGCGCTGAGCACGGAATACTCGTCAGCAGCAACAGAACTCACTACAACGCTGGGTTCGGTGCGGGCAGGCTCATGGAACGGCCCCAGCTCAGAGCAATACCAGGCGGCACACGTGCCCTACCTGAGCTGGTTACAGCAGACCAGCACGGCCAGCGCGGGAGTGGCGGTGCAAACCGAGACCGCGGCCACCGCCTATTCCGAGGCGCTGGCCACCATGCCCACCCTTGTCGAACTCGCCGCCAATCACGCGACGCACGGGGCGCTGATCGCCACCAATTTCTTTGGTATCAACACTATTCCGATTGCCCTCAATGAGGCCGACTACATCCGGATGTGGATACAGGCCGCTACCGTGATGAGCACCTATCAGGCTGTCTCCGAGACCTCGGTGACATCAGCGACGCCGACCCTCCCGTCACCGGTACTGCTCTCGCCAGAAAGTGGTGGCACCGCACGGGCCGCGGCCCAGGACGCCACCAAGCCGCCGCCCATCGTGCCTGATCCGAACGATCCCATTGAGATGTTGCTGGCGAATTCCCAACACTTCCTGGGCATGTATCGCGCGCTGAAGGGACTGATCACCGACCCGGTCGGCACCATCATTCAGATCATCATCGACTTCTCCACCAACCCGGCCGCAGCCCTGGTTACCTGGCAGCCGCTGTTCTTTGTATTCGCCTACGCCGCAACATTTGGCGTGATGGGAACGCCCATCTACGCCGCAATCTTGGGCCCCGCGGCAGGCATCTCGCTCCCGCTCGCCATCACCTTGGGCAGCCTGTCCCAGATGCCGGCGGCGCCCCCGGCCGACCTACCCGCAGAGGTCGTCCATCCACGTGCAGAGCAACCGAACGCCGTCGCGATGAGTGGAGGCACGGTGACCACGGCGAGCTCCGCCGCGCCCACCCCGTCATCTACCTCCACAGTGGCCCCCAGCTCCGCCCCGGCGCCCACACCGCCTCCCACGGGAGTCGAAGGCCTGGGTTATGCCGTTCGGGGCGACGGTCCCGGAGTCGGGTTCGGGCCGACCATGGGCCACAGCACCGGCGCCGTGGCCCACGCACCGAGCAGTGCCGTGGCGCCCGCCGCGGCACTGGCCTGCAATCCCGGAAAGTCCAGGAGCCGCAGGCGCCGTCGCGGAACCGCCGAGGACCGCGGCTACCGCCACGAGTACGCCACCATGGACACCGAAATCCCCTTCGGCCCTGATGATCCGGCGACCGTGAGGGCCTCTAGCACGGGTGCGGGGAGGCTCGGCTTCGCCGGCGTCCGCACCACGTCGGCGGGCACCGAGGCCGCCGGATTGGCCACCCTCGCAGGGGACGCGCCCGAGAGCCGGACCAGCCCGATGCTGCCGCAGACCTGGGCCGTTGATGGGGATGACACCGCACGCTGACTCCTCGCGCTTCCGGCACTCATGCTCGATGTTTCAGTATTACTCCGAGCGGGTATGCCCTCCCACATAAGGCTCCAGGCGCCTTAGGCAAGGAGAGGGACATCATGATCATTTTGGGCATTCTGCTGGCCGTCTTGGGATACGTACTGGCCATTCCGATTCTGCAGACAATAGGAATAGTCCTCGTAGTAGCCGGGCCATGCTGTGGATCCTGGGGGCAGTGGACAGGCCGGTTGCGGGCCGCAAGGTGTGGTTTTGAGTGCACCCCCGCATAAGCGACGGCGACCGGGTGCGCCTATCTGTTGGGTCCGGGTCGTGACGTCAGCCAACTGACGGTGGTGGTCACCGGTGCGTCAGCCGGAATCGGCCGACAGACCGTGACACAACTGCGCGCCCGCGGGGCCCGGGTCATCGGCGTGGCCCGGCGTGCGGACGAGCTGCAGATACTGGTGGCAGAGACCGGTTGCGAGTGGCGGCTGGTGCAGGATCTCGCCGACGAACAGGTGGATGTGCTAGTGAACAACGCCGGTCATTCGATCCGCCGTCGCATTGTCGATGCGTCTGACCGGCTGCACGATTATCAGCGCACGATGGCACTGAACTACGTCGCACCGGTACAACTAACCCTCGGCTTGATGCCCGGAATGATTCAGCGCGGACGCGGCCAGTCCGTCAATTTCTGCACATGGGCCCTGCACGCCAAAACTTCCGCGCTTCTCCGCATACGCGGCCTCGAAGAGCGCGCTGGCGATCTTCGGACGTAGTCTCAACGCCGAACGCCCACACTCCGGTGTGCACGCGACCAACGTGTACTTCCCACTCGTACGCACCGAAATGATCGCACCCACAGCGGAATACGACGGAGCCGCCGCATTGCGCGCCTTGCTGCCGGCGATCGACCTATTCTCTCCGACAGCATCGGACAGCACCATCGCCTCGATCACATAGACACGCACAGACGTACCGGGTGCCGATCGCGGTACCCGACACACTACCAAGACACACCCTGCCGCGTTGGGGCGGCGGGAGCGCCAGTAAACAACCGTGCTCATCGTGCGAACAGCCGCGTTGCCACGGATACTCGACTTATGGCTGAAGTTTCGGATCTTGCACCGATAGGCGCGGTTACCCGGACGCAGGTGGGCCGGGAGGCCACCGAGCCGATGCGTGAAGACATCCGGCTCCTGGGCACCATCTTGGGCCGAACGGTACGTGAGCAGTGCGGCGACGAGGTCTTCGAACTCGTCGAGCGGGCGCGGGTGGAGTCATTCCGGGTGCGCCGATCGGAGATCGACCGCGCCGAGCTGGCAGACCTGTTCGACGGCGTCGACATTCACCAAGCCATCCCCGTCATTCGGGCCTTCACCCATTTCGCGCTGCTGGCCAATGTCGCGGAGGATATTCATCGGGAGCGTCGTCGCGCCGTCCACGTCATCGCGGGCGCACCACCGCAGGACAGCAGCCTCGCCGCCACGTACCTGAAACTCGATGCTGCGCAGATAGATTCAAATCGCGTCACGCGCGCGCTGACCGGCGCACTGGTGTCGCCGGTTATTACCGCCCACCCTACCGAGACACGCCGCCGTACCGTATTCGATACCCAGCATCGCGTCACCGAGCTCATGCGACTACGGATGCATGGGCTGACGCGTACCGAAACCGGCCGCGATATCGAGAGCGAACTGCGGCGGCAGATTCTCACACTGTGGCAGACGGCATTGATCCGCTTGTCCCGGTTAAAAATTCAAGACGAGATCGCGGTCGGGCTGCGGTACTACCAGGCGGCGTTCTTCGAGGTGATACCTGAGATCAACGCCGAGGTCCGCAAGGCGTTACGCCGCCGGTGGCCGGATACGCAACTGCTCAGCGAGCCGATCCTGCGGCCTGGATCCTGGATTGGCGGCGACCGGGACGGAAATCCGAACGTCACCGCCGAGGTAGTGCATCTTGCGACGAGCAGCGCCGCCCAGACGGCCGTTGCCTACTACTTCGAACAATTGGTGGCACTCGAGCAGGAGCTCTCCCTATCGATCCGCCTGGTCACGGTTTCTGCCGACCTGACCGCGTTGGCCGAACAAGGTGGCGAGACCGAGCGGGCAGACGAGCCCTACCGTCGTGCACTGCGCGTCATTCATGCGCGTCTCACCGCGACCGCTGCCCAGATCCTTGACCAGATGCCCGAGCACGATCTGGATCTCGACCTGAGTCCGTACCACACGCCGGATGAATTGCTCAGCGACCTAGACGTCGTGGACGCTTCACTACGCGCACACGGCAGCGTGGTACTAGCCGACGATCGTCTGCGCGTGCTACGAGAAGCTGTTCATGTCTTCGGTTTTCATCTCAGCGGTCTGGATATGCGACAGAATTCGGATGTCCACGAAGAGGTGGTGTCCGAGCTACTCGCGTGGGCCGGGGTGCACGCCAACTATCGATCGCTGTCGGAGCCGGAGCGCATCGAGGTACTGCTCGCCGAGCTACGTACTCGCCGCCCCTTGATCGGCGAGGATGCGGAGCTCTCCGAGCTTGCCCGCAAGGAACTCGATATCGTCGCTGCCGCCGCACGGGCCGTTCAGACATACGGCCCTAGGGCAGTTCCCAACTACATCATCTCGATGTGCCAATCCGTTTCGGATATGTTGGAGGCGGCGATTCTCCTCAAAGAGGCAGGCCTGCTGGACGCTTCCCGACCGCGGCCATTCTGCCCCGTGGGCATCGTGCCGCTGTTCGAGACGATCGACGATCTGCAACGCGGCTCCGCTATTCTCGAGGCGGCACTGGAACTTCCGCTGTACCGCGCCCTGGTGGCGTCCCGAGGCGAAAGCCAAGAGGTCATGCTCGGGTACTCGGATTCCAACAAGGATGGTGGCTACCTGGCCGCCAACTGGGCCCTGTACCGCGCCGAACTGGACTTGGTGGAATCCGCGCGCAAGACCGGAATTCGATTGCGGCTCTTCCATGGTCGCGGAGGCACCGTGGGCCGCGGCGGTGGTCCGAGTTACGACGCCATCCTGGCGCAACCACCGGGGGCGGTGGCCGGGTCGCTTCGTATCACCGAACAGGGCGAAGTAATCGCCGCCAAGTACGCCGAACCACGCACCGCCCATCGCAACCTCGAGACACTGCTGGCCGCAACCCTGGAGTCGACGCTGCTCGATGTCGAAGGTTTGGGACAGGCGGCTGGCGCAGCGTACGAAATACTCGATGACCTCGCCGCGCGCGCTCAGCGCGCCTACCGCGAATTGGTGCACGAAACACCCGGATTTGTCGAGTATTTCAAGGCGTCGACGCCAGTCAACGAGATCGGGGCCCTCAATATCGGCAGTCGGCCCACGTCGCGGAAACCCACCACATCGATCGCCGACCTGCGCGCTATCCCATGGGTTTTAGCGTGGAGCCAATCGCGGGTGATGCTGCCCGGCTGGTACGGCACGGGAGCCGCGATCGAACAGTGGATCGCCGAAGGTGATGGACGACTTGAAGTGTTGCAGCAGCTCTACCGTCAATGGCCGTTCTTTCAAACGGTCCTCTCCAACATGGCTCAGGTTCTGGCCAAGTCAGACATGGGATTGGCGGCCCGCTATGCCGAACTCGTTGATGACGAAGCGCTGCGGCACCGGGTTTTCGACAAGATCGTGGCTGAACACGACAGAACCATCGCCATGCATCAGCTGATTACCGGACATGACGACCTGCTTGCCGACAACCCGGCACTGGCACGTTCGGTGTTCAACCGTTTTCCCTATCTGGAGCCGCTCAACCACCTACAAGTTGAACTGCTGCGTCGATACCGTTCTGGCGACCAAGACGAACTGGTGCAGCGCGGGATACTGCTCACGATGAGCGGTCTGGCCACAGCGCTGCGCAACAGCGGATAGCCGCTGGATGCTCACGCGCTGACCGTCTCGTCTGGCTGCGGGCCGAGTTCGGGCTCGTCCCTGAACGTGGCGCGTTTGCGTGTGGGCAGCTTCTGGGGCCACCAGAACCATGGTCCGAGTATCCGGGCTAGCGGCATGACCAGGAACAGGCGAACGATCATCATGTCGAAGATCAGTCCGATACAGATGGTCGATCCGGCCTGGCCGATATTGACCACATCGCTGGACAGCATCGCCAGCATGGTGCCGGCCAGCACGAAGGCCGCGGTGACGGCGACGTTGCCGGACCCCGCGATGGTGCGGATCAGGCCCGTGCGGATACCTGCGTGCAACTCCTCCCGGTACCGGGAAAGCAATAGCAGGTTATAGTCACAGCCCACGCCCACCAGCACGATGAACGCGATGGGCAGTGTCAGCCAATGTAATTCAATTCCTATCAGGGTTTCCCAGATGAAGGCGGCCAGTCCGAGGGAGCCCAGGAAAGACAGCACCACGGTAATCAAGACAATCACCGAACCAGCGAGGGTTCGGGTAATGACCATGACGATCAGGAACACCAGTCCGAACGTCGCCAACATCATCGTCAGGATGTCGTTCTGGGAAAATGCCTGGACGTCACGGTAATTGGCAGATGCACCAGCCACCAGCAGATCAACATTGGACAACGACGTCCCCTTGATCGCCTCGTGCGCGGCGGCCTCAGCCCGCTGGATCTGATCGATGCCCTCCGGGCTCATGGCCTCGCCCTGGTGGTAGATCAAAATCCGGGCGCCCTTGCCGTCGGGTGTCATCATGAACTTCAGGCCGGTCTGAAAGTCCTTGGTCTTGAACGACTCAGGCGGCATGAAGAAGAAGTCGTCGTTCTTGGCGTTATCGAACGCCTTGCCCATATCGACCATCGGATTAATCATGGGTTCGAGCTGGGCAATGGTGGCGTGGAACAGACTTTGCATCGTCAAGGTCAGCTGCTGCATGACGGCCATGTTCTGCACCATCGCATTGAGCTGCGTGATCATCTGCGGCGTGGCCGCGTCCACCATGCTCAGTCCATCGACCATTGGGCCGAGCTGCGAAGTCGCCTCGTCAATATTGTCGACCGATTCGTTCAGCGAGCGCATGGCCCAACAGATCGGGATGTCGAAGCAGTGCGGCTCCCAATACAAATAGTTGCGCACCGGCCGGAAGAAATCATCGAAGGTGGCCAGGTTGTCGCGCGTCTTGTCCATCGCGGCCTTCAGACCCCGAGAAGCTTCCACAGACATCTGCGTGCCCGCGGACAGCTGACCGGTGATGTCCGCCATGTTCTTACTCAACTGCATCATGTCGCCCATCCGCGCGGCCATGGTGTCGATATCGGCGACGCGGTCTTTCAGGAACCCGAGATTCTGACCGATCTTGGTTCCCATCGAACCCATCGCGTAGGGCAGCGAGGCGTGCTCCAAGGGTCGGCCGTTGGGCCGGGTGATGCTCTGCACCATCGAAATACCCGGCGTACGAACAATATTCTTGGCGATGCGATCCAGGCTGATCATGTCGGTGGTGTTGCGCATGTCGTGATCGGCCTTGATGTACAGCGTGTCGATCGAGAGCTGACTTGGCTGGAAATGCCGATCCGCGGCGTCATACCCGCGAGACGACTCGACGCTCTTGGGCGCGTAATCACGATCGTTGTAGCTGACCGTGTAGTTGGCCAGGTTCGCAATGCACAACGGAATCACCAGCGCCGCAACCGCAATCATCGCGGCGGGCCACTTGGCGATGGCCGTTCCCAACTTGCGCCAGACCGGGCTGGTCTTGGCCGGCTCGGACAACCAGGGCACCTTGCTCCCCAGGGTGAGCAGCGCCGGACCCAGCGTGAGTGCGGCGATGACGGCCACGACCATGGCCACGAAACACGGCGGACCGAGCGTACGGAAGTAGTCGAGGGTCGTGAGGCTCAGGCACAGGCACGCACCCGATATGGCGACACCCGATCCCAGAACGACATGGGCCACGCTGCGCACCGAGGTGTAGTAGGCCGTTTCGCGGTCCTCCCCCGCGCGCCGGGCCTCCTGAAAGCGACCCAGGTAGAAGATCCCGTAGTCGGTAGCCACACCCAGGACCAAAGACACCGCCATGTTCATCGCGAACGATGAGATCCCGATGATGTGATTCTCGACCAGGAGCGAAACGACGCCGCGGGCCGTCGCCAACGTGATCAGGACGCCGATCAACGGGATGATCGCCCGGGTGAACGAGCGGTAGGCGATGAGCAGCATGGCGATGATCACCACAACGGTGACGATGGTCAGTGTGACCATGCTTTCATCGGCGGCGTTGAGGGTGTCCGAGGCCAGGGGTGCGGGGCCACTCACGTAGACCGTGAGACCCTCGGGCTTGTCCTTATCCAGCTTCTCGATGACGCCGCGGATGGCCTTGATCGATCTGTTCGAATCGGCATCACCCAAATCTCCGGCAGGTCTGACCGTCAGCGTTGCCGACTGCGCGTCCGCGCTCTGCTGACCCGACATGGTCACCGGGTCGCCCCACAGATTCATCAGCGACTGCACATGCTCTTTGTCGTCAAGCAGACGGCGGACCATCTCGTCGTAGTAACGATGGTCCTGCTCGCCGAGCGTGCGGCCCTTTGTTTCTAGGACAACCACCGCCATGCTCGTGTAATCGGACTCCTGGAAGTCCTGCCCCTGGGTGATGGCAGCGGCCGACGAAGGTGCATCACGCGGAATCATCGCCTTGGCGTTGGCCGCGGTGGTTTCTTCCAGGGTGGGCACGAAGATGTTCAGCGCGGCGGCAGCCACTACCCAGAAAATCACCACCGGAATCGCGAGCACCCGAAGCAATCGCACTGGCCCAGGTCGCTTCCCGGGCTCCTTCACCACCGGCGGTGCGGAAGGTACCTGCACCGGACCGGTATCCGCGTCCTCCGGCGGCTGCTGACCCGACGTCATGCTGCCGTCACCGTGCATGCAACCGCGGCACCAGCATGGTTGACGACCTGTTCCTCACGGACCTCGCCATTGACCCGGATGCGGCAGCCCAACGAGTCTCCATCGACCTGAGCGACCAGGCTCAGCGACGCAGCCGACGACATCGTGGTTTCAGAGACAGACCACGGCAGTGATGTCAGCACGACATCAACCGGTTCGCTCTTGAGATTTGCATAGGACACTTTCCCGCTAGCTCCCAAATTGCCGAACACCTCGTAGGTGACGTTCTTGGGATTGATCTGAACAACCGTGGCCGGAATCGGACGGGTAGTCGGCGGGTGGCTAATCGCCTGCGACTTCTCTCGAATCCGATTGACGCCGAACGCGACGACCGCGACGACGATCAGCGCCACCAAGGGCATCCACAACGTGCCGAGGATTCGCCCCGCACGGCCACTCGACCGTTTGCGACTGCTCGTCTTCGAGGCGGTGTGTCGGGAGCGGAATGCACCACGACCATCGAATCCCCTCATCACATGCTCCTTGCGACCACAGAATCCTTTGTTACTACGAGTAACATAACTCTTGTTACCGAAAGTAACAAGTGGGCTAGGCTGTTGGCTCATGGAGGCCAGCTCGACACGTCAACCGTGGGTGCTGCGTCACACCCACCTACTCGACACTGCCGAGCAGTTGTTCTTTGAGCGCGGCTTCGCCGCGGTGTCGTTGGGTGATATCGCCCAGGCCGCGGGCGTCACGAAGCCCATCGCCTACCGCCACTTCACCACCAAAGATGGCGCATATTTAGCCTGCGCTCGCCGAGCACAAGCCGACTTCGCGCAGGCACTGATCTTGCGAGTTGACGCCTCGTTGGCGGTGCGAGAACAGTTCGCCACCGCCGCCGACCTGTTCTTTGAGCTCCTAGAGACCCATCCCGAGCGGTGGGAGCTTATTTACGGCAGCGCCGCGGTGCTGCCGGCCGAATCACGAGAAGAACTCACTGCCCTGCGGTTGGACAACATCCAGACGACGTACCGACTGATCATCAAGGATCGGCCAGGCATACCTGAGCTGTTCGCCGAAGGTCTCGCCCACGCCATGTCCGGGGCCGCTGAGCGCCTCGGACACTGGTGGCAATCCCGTCCCGACTTAAACCGCCAACACATGATCGACATCTACGTCGAGATCTTCTACGCCGCGGTGGCCTCCTACATCGAACCCCACGAGGAGTGACCGCATCCGATCCCGCAGACGGCCGCTGCTATCGCACGGCTTTGATCGGAAGCACCGCCAGCGCACCGAGGACCGACAGCATCATCGACGCGAGGTACAGGACGCTGAAATCTCCTTGGTCATGGTGCAACCCGAATAGCGCGGTGGCCAGCAGGGGGACAAGCAGCTGCGGCAGCAGGTACGCCATGGCCACCACGCCAAGGTCTTTCCCCGACGACTCCGTCTCGGGGAGCACCTCCGTCATCAGCGCCAAGTCCACCGCGGCGTAGGCACCCTGCCCGGCTCCGATTACCGCCGCGCCGAGCAGGAGTGCATGAAAGTCTTTGAACAGCAACAGAATCACCAGGCCGACCGCCGTGATCAGGCACGAGGCCCAAACGATGCCCTTGCGCCGCCCGGTGCGATCCGACCACCAGGCAGATACCGCTGCGGTGAGCATATTGGTGATCAAGAAGGCGCCGATGATCACGCCGTACTTGGCGGCCGCCTCATGCTCGGACAACCCCAGGGTGCCCGCCACGATGTACAGCATGTAGACCGTCACCAACAGCACCGACATCGTGACGAAGAGCCGGCAGATCCACGCCCACGCGAAATCCTGGTGCTTCCTGGGATTTATCCAATAGCTGGCCAGGATCGCCTGCCAGCTTCGGGGGACCCGGTGCGTGCGGACGATGTCGCGCAGAACAAGTACGGCGGCGCCGTTGAACAGCAGCGCCATCACCGCCGGGAGACCGAACCACCACCGGGGGTCGTTGGGCAAGACGTTGATGAAAACACTACCGACCACGGGCGCCAGGCTGGTGGAGATGCCGAACACCGCCGCAACACGTGCGCGGATGGCGACCGATATCTGATCTGCCAACAGTGCGTTAAACACTACAAGCGTTGCCGCGAAACCTATCTGGGTGATGCACCAGCCAGCGACGACCCCGCCGACCGTGGGTGCCGTGGCCAATGTCGTCAGACCCACCACCCCGATGAGGGTGCCTCCCACGAGAAACGGCCTGCGGATACCGAATCGCGAGAGAGATGTGTCGCTGAGATGGCCCAGCGGCGGTGTCACCACGATGATCGCAATTCCACCGAGAGCCATCGTCAGCGACAGCGCCTGGGTCTTGTGTCCTGGGTCAAGCTCGGCAAGACGCAGGGGGATGCTCACCGCACCGGCGGCAAGCAGCGCGACCGCGGAGGCGAAGTAGGCCAGCAGAAAGACCGGCAGGAAGGCGCGCGGCTGCACAACCCTGACATCCGCCTCAAGGCGTGTAACAGGCGTTTCCGTAGACATACGGTCCTCTCGATGTTCTTCGAACAACCACTGTAGGTGGTCTTGCGCGAGGGCCGCTGGGGACGAGATCGTTCGCGTTGACGAGGCAGAGCCCGGTTATCTCGCTCGCTTCACCACAGTGGTTGAGGACAATAAGCTCGTGTACGTACCGAAGAGCTTCGCGATACGGGACGACGAGACAGCCGCGGCGCTCTCCGAAGTCGGCCTGGCACACCTCGTCACCCACGACGCCGACGGATACCTGGTGACACCGGTTCCCCTGCTCTATCGGGCCGCGACCAACACTGTGGTGGGGCATGTCTCTCGGGCCAACCCGCACTGGCAACGAAGTGGACCGGCCGTCGCGATCTTTCCCGGGCCGCAGGCGTACATCTCCCCGAGTTTCTATGCCACCAAAGGCGAGACCGGCAAGGTGGTGCCCACCTGGAACTACGAAGTCATCGCCGTTCACGGCAATCTCACCGCTCATGACGATGCAGACTGGGTACGCACGCTCGTCGCCGAACTCACGGACCGGCATGAGCAGAACAGGGAGTCACCGTGGGGAATCGATGATGCGCCAGAGGCATTCACCACCGCACAGATACGCGCCATCGTCGGGATCGAACTGAGCATCGATCGTGTCGAAGGCAAGACGAAGATGTCCCAAAACCAGCCCGAACGCAATCGCACCGGCGTCATCGACGGACTACGCCAGTCCCCCAACCCGGCAGACCAACGCGTCGCCAAGTGCGTGGAGACCCGGAGCTCCGGGGACTAGCCCTCCGCGGTCTCCTTGATGCGTTGCAACGAGCGGTGCAGTCCGTCCAGCGCAAGGACGTCACGCGGCCTGCCGAACGGACCAGACCAGCGCAACACTCGGTGAAGAAATGCCGAGCGAGGCCATTCGCGGTATTCGGTGACCATGACACCGCCGTCCTCATCGGGATCCAGGTAGTAGCCCCATACCGTGCCGACGAGATAGACCTTGAACTCAAAATGACGGCCAGGCTCCAGTGCCGTCACGCGGCACGGCGTCGCCCAGATAACCGGTCCAATGCGGTTGACCCCGATGAACCACGAGTTCACCACAGGGGCAGCCGAGGGTTTCAGCCACCACCCGGCACGGTTCTCCGGGCTGAAGCGGCCCATGCGGGTGATATCGGAAGCCATGTCCCACAACTGTTCCGGCGGTGCGGACACCTGCACCGAGTACTCGTCGCGCACACTTTCGGCGGTTTCCGTGCGTAGTACCTCGGCCGGACGACGAAGCGGGTTCTTCACCATGGTGCTCCTCGCGCGTCCGTACTGCGTTGTACTCACTGGAACGAACCTAGGGGACGCCACGATCGGAGGAAGGGGCTTCGGCGCTACCCACCTGAAGTGTGTGACAGGTCCCAGCGCACGTTGTTGCCAATCACCAGACTGGAGAACCCCCGGTTTGCGCCAGCGGTGCACCCGTCACCACGTAGATGTTCCACTGAATCCATCCTCGTAGCCGTCGGCCGTCGGTGCACCCCGGGAAGTTCGTGGTTCTGCCGCTCGACGACCCTTCCCGTGCCTGCCGCTCAACTACCGTCGAGCTTGTGACCGTATCGGGATCGTGCGTCGTCCGGGCCTGTGCCGTCGTCGCCGTTTTACTGGCCCTCGCCGGGGTGCCTTCGTGCGGGAACTCAGTGCATCCGACCCCTGCGCCGAGCGTGGTTCCCCACGGTCCTTTCGCACCAGTCACCCAACTCGTGAACGACGCGGTTGCGGCACCTCGACTGCCTGGTGCGGTGGTTGAAATTGGACACGCCGGCAAGATCGTCTTCCGGCAGGCTTTCGGGTGGCGCAAGCTCCCCGACGAACCAGGCCTGGATGGGTCGCCCTCCCCCGCCGAACCGATGACCACAGACACGATTTTCGACCTGGCATCGTTGACCAAACCCCTTGCGACAAGCGTGGCCCTTCTCCAGCTGTACGAAAAGAGCCTGGTGGGAATCGACGAGCCCGTGCAGACGTATCTACCGGACTTCAACCCCGCCCACGACCCATGCCGCGCCCAGGTGACGCTTCGTATGCTGCTCACTCACACCTCGGGCGCCGGAGGTGACTTGAGCCATCAGGGCCCGTGGGGACTGACAGAAGCAGACAAGGCCGACGGCATCCATCGCGCACTCACCGCCCCGTTGGCATTCGACCCCGGCACGACGTTCCATTACTCCGATATCAACTTCATCATCCTCGGAGCACTCATCGAAAAGATCACCGGCGAGTCCTTGGATGTTTATGTGCAGAACAATGTCTTTGCGCCGTTGGGCATGGCCGACACTCGATACCTTCCCGCGGCGAAGTCGTGTGGCTCTCGTCAAATCATCGGTACGGCAATTGCTTTCGACACGGCCGCGCATACCCCGTGCTCAGCAGGTACCTGGAGCACCGAGCTGTTGACACGCATCGCGCCGACTGCTCATGACGAAGACTCCCCAGGCCTCAACCCCAACTACGACCATCTGATTCGCGGCACCGTGCATGACCCGACCGCGCGCCGGATGGGCGGTGTGGCCGGCAGCGCTGGTGTGTTCTCGACCGCCGACGATGTCGGCCGGTACTCCCAAGCGCTTCTCGATCGGCTCGCCGGGCGCGCGAGCCCGTTCCCGCTGAAACAATCCACCCTGGAATTGATGACGAGTCCGCAGCAGCCCGGCCATACCCCCGCGCAACTCAATGCCGCTAACGACGCCATCCGCCAGGCCATCGAAAAGGCCCCTAACCCAACAGATCCCCTGCTTGCACCGAGATACCCGGCCATCGCCGGACAGAACCTCCGCGGCTTCAGCTGGGATATCGATACCGA
This sequence comes from Mycobacterium sp. D16R24, assembly GCF_002013385.1. NCBI lineage: Bacteria > Bacillati > Actinomycetota > Actinomycetes > Mycobacteriales > Mycobacteriaceae > Mycobacterium > Mycobacterium sp. D16R24. The sequence goes on from NZ_MAEV01000007.1 coordinate 150,643, forward strand.
ACTGTCCAAGCCGCGCGGAATGCTCTTTCCCGCCGGCAGCTTCGGCCACTCCGGCTTCACCGGGGTGTCGCTGTGGCTGGACCCAAGGTCGGACACGTACGTAATCGTCCTGGCGAACGTCATCCATCAACGAGGCGGCCCACCCATCGTGAGGCTGAGCGGCGATATCGCTACAACAGCCGCACAGATTCTGCATCTCTACAGCAACTAATCGGGCCCTGCAATCGAGAACGCCTGCGCCCGTGACGATCACGAGATCCTTCGCATTGATACAAGAGCGTTATGCAAGGGCCGTCGAGGCGACAGCTTTAACATCAGTCACTTTGTTAACATCGCGCAATGCAAGACTCGTCGGGGACTGACAGCCTTCGGCGCACCTCACGTCCGGTAACCCGGCGTGACGCGCTGCGCTACGCCACTGCGGTATCGGCATTCGCCGGGTTGGGTGCGGCATCACTTGGTGCCGGCACACCGACGGCCTCGGCCGCCGCTCCTACATTGATCGACTTCGCCATGCGCCAGATTCCCGCGGAGCACATCAAGGCCGCCGGGCACGCGGGAGTGATCAATTACGTCTCCACGTCACGTCCCGGCTCCTCCATGGGCGCCAAACCGATCACCCGGCCCTACGCCCAGGCGCTCACCGCAGCCGGGCTGGTGATCGTCAGCAATTTCCAATACGGAAAGCCCGGTGGCACAGCGCCTTCGGATTTCACGCGTGGATTCTCCGGCGGCGTCGAGGACGCTCGCACCGCCTGGCAGCTGCACACCGCGGCCGGCGGCGGCCAGAGCGCACCGGTCTTCTTCTCCGTCGATGACGACATCAACCGCGACACCTGGAATGACGTTGCGCTGCCGTGGTTTCGGGGTATCAATTCGGTGTTGGGGGTGCAGCGCACCGGCATCTACGGGGGTGTCAATCCGTGCCAGTGGGCCGCCGCCGATGGCGTGATCGGTAACTCACGGTCGCCCGGCCACGTGTGGGCCTGGCAGACCCGGTCCTGGTCTCGCGGCCAGGTCTTCTCCGGCGCGGTCCTCTACCAGCGCATCGTGAGCACCGCGTCCAATCCGGGCCCGGTGGTTGGCGGGCTCGAAGTCGACGTCAGCGATGCCCTGGCCCAGGATGTCGGCCAGTGGAACTTCCATCAATGAGGTCGTAGAGCACCGACCCGCCACGTCGGTGGCTGTCGACGAGGTCTCAAACGGCCACGCTGCTACTCGCGGGGCGCAGCCGCGCGATGATCCCGTCGAGGTCGAGCACGAACATGTTGGGCCGGAAGACGCGGCCGCCGGGCTCCTCACGAAACTCGTGTGGGATACCGGCGTCGCTGAGGCGTCCGCGGAACTCCCGCTGGCCGGCAAGCACCTGGCTCTCCTGCACGGTGTCGAACCAGTTGACCGACAAAGCGATACCGGGCGCCGGGTGCGCCGCAGCGGCGGCACTGTCATTGCTGACGCTAGTCATCAGCACCAACAAATATCTGACTACCAAATCCTGCTGAAATACCGACCCAATTCAGGTGAGCGGCGCGTATTCATTCAAAGTTGCAGCATTAGCGCCGTGGCCTTGAACGCGAATGTCGGCGTCGTTTGGTGGCGAATATCTGCGTCGGCGCGTGACATCGCTGATTGAGTGTTCGCGAATTTCAGCGTCTGCCCAGCGCGCCACGCTGACTTCCGATGTACACGGCCGGTGAGACCGCGGACGGCGGGCGGCATCAAGAACATTTGGCGCACTAAAGTTGGTGTCGGTTGGCGCCGGCTTTTATGCGGCCGGATGTGGCCGGGACCGGCTGGGTTACCGTGGCCACCCTCAAGAGGGTGCGGCGCGCATTCCGCTGAGCAACGTGGCGATGACTGTTTCGGCATCTCGTGCGGCTTGGTCGGGGTTTTCGCTGGCGGCGACGAACAGCACGGCGTTGCAGTAGACGCTGAAGAGAATGTCTGCGGTCGCCGTGACGGGCACGGGTTTGGATTCACCGGTCTCGATAGCGTGGGTGAGGGTGGCTCGAATCATCGGCAACGATTGCTTTTCGTCGAGCTGGCGCACCCTGTCCCATCCGAGCACACTGATCGCCTGTGCGAGCAGGGCGCGGGCGTCGGCGTCGAGGACGTAGCTGCGCAGGAATGCGCGGGTGGCGAGTTCGACACGCTCCCATGCAGAGGCTTCGCTAGGCATCGCCGCGATCGCGGTTTGCAGAACTGCGGCCTGACTGTCCTGGAACAGCTCGGCGAAGATCTCTTGTTTGTCTCGAAAGTGGTGGTACACCGCGCCATTGCTGGATTCGGAGGCGCGGGCTATTTCATCGATCGATGTTGCTTCGAAACCCTTGGCGATGAACAGATCTCGTGCCGCGTTCAGCACCGCCGTGCGGGTCAAGGCTGCGCTGATGTCGCGCCGCCGAGGCTTGACCACTTTCATGGAGTGAAGCATACTCGCCGAACACGACTTTTTCACAGAGTGTTACTCTGTACATGCGCACCCCGGCGAACGGAGGACCCGTGGCTTCATTACGAGAGGTCGAGTTGTCGGCCGGACGGATTCGGTACCGTGACGGCGGTGACGGGCCGGCGGTGGTGTTCGTGCACGGCGTGTTCGTGGATTCGGCGGTCTGGCGCAAGCTGGAATCCCCCTTAGGCTCTGCGGGATTCCGCGTTGTCGCCCCCAACTTGCCGTTGGGCTCTCACCTGCTGCCGATGCACGCAGACGCGAAGATGTCACCACGAGCAGTGGCGGCCCTGCTCGTAGAGTTTCTCGACGTCGTGGATTTGCGGGATGTCACGCTAGTTGCCACCGACACCGGGGGCGCGATCGTGCAACTACTCCTGGCTTCCGGGCGCCACGACCGCATCGCGCGCGTCGTGTTGACTCCGTGCGATTCATTCGACAACTTCCTACCGCCGTCCATTCGCATCCTGCAACACGTCGCACAAGTTCCGGGCCTCTTGGCGGTTGGGGTGCAACCGCTCCGCAGCCGTTTCGTGCGCCGCCTCGTGTACCGCACCTTGGCCAAACACGGTGTCCCCGACGACATCGCCGCTGCGTGGGTACATCCGATGCTCACCAGCGGCGAGGTGCGCCGCGACACCGCCCGCTTCCTTGCAGCAATCGATCACCGCGACACCCTGGCCGCCGCTACGGTCCTGCGCAGTTTCGACAAACCCGTCCTGTTGGTGTGGCCGCGAGGTGCACCGTTCTTCCCATTCGAACACGCTGAGCACTGGGCCCAGATCCTGCCCGACGCTCGTCTCGTGGACGCCGGCGACAGCTACACCTTTGTTTCCGAGGACCAACCAGAACTGCTCACCAGCGAGATCGTGGCGTTCATTCAAACAACACGCCCACCCGCTCCGACGAAAGACCTGCCATGAACGCCAGAAGCACCTCCACCGGATCCGTCACGCCTGGTATATCAGCGACCGCACCGGCAGGAACTAACCCAGCACCGGACGGCGCAGAGCGTGACCGGCTCCACCATGACGTCACCCGTCTACTCGAATTCGATCGGCGCACGGCGACGGCAGGCGAGTACCGTTCAGCGCGCTACATCGCCGACTCCCTGATCGCCATCGGCGCCAAAGATGTTGTGCTCCCGATTTTTCGAACCCACTCATCGTGGGTGCCCCCACATCTGGCGCACATCGCCATCGGGGGGCTGGCCGCCGCGATCGACCACGGAGCCGCTCGCACCTTGGGCGCGCTCGTCACGATCTCCTACGAGCTCGAGGTCTCCGGCAGAAGCCAATGGATACGCCGGCTGATCCCGGCACGCCGGGGCACGTCGGTGACCGCGCGAATCCCGGCTGCCGGCGAGTCGCACCGCACACTGGTTGTCGTCGCGCACCACGACGCAGCGCATACCGGGTGGATGTGGCAGCGCTCCGCGGTGGCTGGCAGCCAATGGCTGTCACGCCACACCGGCCGCGCCATCCCCAGCCACGCGCCCACCCTTGCGGCATTGGCAGCAACCGCGTTGCCTGCCCGGGCGGCACGGATCGCCGGCGCCGCTGCCCTGGCGGCCAGCGCCGCGCTCATGGTGCAGTCGACGCGCAGCCGCACCACCCCCGGGGCCAACGACAACGCCACCGGAGTCGCCGTCGGCCTCGAACTCGCACGACGTTTGACGACCAACCCGCTACCCGACACCACTGTCCTGCTGGTCTTCCCCGGCGGCGAAGAGGTCGGCAACACTGGTATCCGCCAGTGGCTGCGACAGAATCGTCGGCAGCTCGACCCCGAGGCCACACTGGTGATAAACCTCGATGCTGTCGGCAGCCGCGGCCCCTTGGCCGTAGCGCACCGCGAAAGCCTCACCAACCCGCTGTCAAAAAGAGCAGTGCAGCGCGCACGACAGTGCGCCGCCGAACTAGGGATCGAGCTACGAACCAGGGCGATCCCGAACGCGACCGACGCCGTTGGCCTCACCCACGCCGGGCTGACCACCATCTCACTGCTGTCTGACGAGCACGGCTGGATCAGTCACCTTCACCGCACCTCCGACACGATCGACCAAGTCGATTGGCACACCGTCAGCCAGGCCGCCGCATTGACCGAGCACATCGCCACCACCTGGGCTACCGAAGGAAACCAGCAATGAGCCCCCACACATCTCGGCTGACTACCAACCAATCGGGGCGGGTGCTTACCGTCACATTCACCAACCCGCCGCGACACTTCTTCGACGAGGACATGAGCCTGGCGTTCGACGACCTCACCCGTGCGCTGGCTCGGGACTCCTCGATCGGCGCAGTGGTATTCACCGGCCACGGCGACCATTTCATCACCCATTTCGATGTTCCCGACCTCCTCCGCGGCGCCCGCTCCACCCCATTCCCGGTCGGATACACCGCGGCGCGCGCAGCCGCGGCCGCTGCAAGCCTGGCGACCCGCAGCCGTGCCGTGGACCGGGCACTGCGCTCTACTCCGGCGCGCGAGGTCGTGTTCATGGCGCGCACCTATCGATCGCTTAACCGCCTGAACAGCATGGACAAGGTGGTCGTCGGGGCGGTCAACGGGCTTGCCCTGGGCATGGGATGCATTTTGTCGCTCACCTGCGATATCCGCCTGATGGCCGACGACACCCAGATGGGGCTCCCCGAATCGGCACTGGGCATGCTGGCCGGTGCCGGCGGCACGCAACGGCTGACCCGCATGATCGGCACCAGCCGCTCCGTGGAACTGCTGCTTGACGGGCGCTGGCTCAACGCCGCAGAGGCCGCCAACCTGGGCCTAGTCCACGAAGTCGTTCCCCGCGCCGATCTGCTCGGTCGTGCGCATACCGTCGCCGAACGCCTGGCACGGCGTTCGCCGATCATCACCCGTGAAATCAAACGCTGCGTCTATGACAACGGCAGCCGCCCCCTCCCTACCGCACTGGCCCGCGAAGCCGCCAGCCTGATCACCACGCTCACCACCCGCCAAGCCGAACGCAGCCTGAGCGCCTACAACGACCACCTGTCCAACGTCGGTGAACTCACCGACGACGCCATCATGCGCGGCTGGCGACCTCTACTCGAACACGGCGTTCCCGCACCGTCTTCCGCCGCTACACCAGCCCATCAGCCACACGCCCCGCACTGATCGGAATCCGACGATGCGACGATCCACCACCACCGACCGAGACGCTGGTCGCAATGAAACGCAACGGTGGGCGGCTGAGGAATGCGTAACCGGGCCCAGCGTCGCCTGCTACGCACTGCTCGCCGCAGCCTGGGGCAATCGTCTCACCCGGCGGAGCCGCGGGGTCGGTGCGCAAGTCATCGCCGGAGTCGCCCGACAGCCGCACTGGGATGGGCAATGCGGGCATGGTGGCTAGGCCGTCTCGCGTTGAGCTCTATGCCGCAATCCGCCGCGACACCCGGGCGGGCTTGTCCGGGCGTGAGGTACAGCGCAAGCATGGTGTTGGGTGGCGCACAGTTCAGGAAGCGGTCGCTTCGGCGTGGCCCTCCCCGCGGGCGCCCTACCCGACTCGGGCGTCGAAACTCGACCCCTTCAAACACATCATCGACGAGATCCTGACCGCCGACCTCGATGCGCCTCGTAAACAGCGCCACACCGTGACGAGGATCTTCGACCGGCTGTGTGACGAGCATGCCATGAACCAAGTCTCCTACCCCGTCGTGCGCGCATATGTCGCCAAGCGCCGCCCACAGATCCGCGCCGAACACGGTCGTGCCGAGCCCGGTGTGTTCATTCCTCAAACCCACCTGCCTGGCCGTGAAGCCGAGGTGGACTTCGGCGAGATCGCGATACGGCTACGCGGAGAGCTGGTCACTTGTCACCTGTTCTCCCTTCGCATGTCCTACTCAGGTAAAGCCGTGCACCGGGTCTCGGCTACTGGCGGGCAGGAAGCCTTCTTCGAAGGTCACGTCCATGCCTTCGACACCCTCGGTGGAATTCCTGCTGGCAAAATCCGCTATGACAATCTCAAAGCCGCAGTCGCCCAGGTGATCGGCTTCTCTCGCCAACGTGTCGAGACCGACCGCTGGGTAGCGTTCCGCTCACATTTCGACGTCGACGCCTTCTACTGCCAGCCCGGCATCACTGGCGCGCACGAAAAGGGCGGCGTCGAAGGCGATATCGGCCGATTTCGTCGCAACCACCTCGTTCCCGTTCCCGAAGTCGACTCCATACGAGATCTCAACGACATGGTCAACGGCTACGACATCACCGACGACGACAGGCGCATCGGCAGCCGCGCCCACACCGTCGGCGAGGCCTTTACCGTTGAACAGAGCCTGCTCAAGCCGCTACCCATGGAGCGCTTCGAAACCGGCCTGTGGCTCACACCGCGCGTTGACCGGTACGCCCAGATCACCGTCCGCTCCAACCGATACTCCGTTCCATCCAGGTTCATTGGCCGACAAGTCCGCGTTCTGCTCCATGCCTCCGAGTTGTCCGTCTTCGACGGCCGTACCCCGGTCACCGCACACGAGCGACTACTCACCAAGGGCGCTGCCCGGCTCGACCTTAACCACTACCTGGAAGCCCTCATCCGCAAACCCGGCGCCTTGCCCGGATCCACCGCGCTCGAACAGGCCCGAGCCGCAGGCAGATTCACTCCAATTCACGACGCCTGGTGGGCGGCTGCCTGCAAGGCCCACGGCGACGGCGACGGCACCCGGGCCCTCATCGAAGTACTCCTGCTGCATCGTCACATGCCCCACGAACACGTACTGGCAGGGATCACCGCAGCGTTGCATGCCGGCGCGCTCACCGCCGACGCCGTCGCGCTGGAGGCCCGCAAAGCCGCCGATGCGAACCACCTGCACGACCGCACCAACGAGCCACCTGAGCCTGCGCCGACAAGGGCGCGCATTGCCTCCCTCACCCAGCGCAGGCTGACCCACCTACCACCCGACGACCGGCCGATACCGACGGTGACGCCCTATGACCGGCTACTCCGACATCAACGCACTCACTGACCCGCATGAGACCAAGGATCACCAATGGGCACAACAGCATCCACCCCCGCGCGCCGCGGCTTGACCGAGCAAGCCGCCGACGCCGCCATCGACCAAGCCTGCCGCATGCTCCGGCTCCCCACGATCCGGGGTCAGTTCACCGACACTGCCGACTCTGCAGCCCGACAGCAGCAGTCCTATCGCGCATTCCTCGCTGACCTCCTGCTCGCCGAATGCGATGACCGCGCCCGTCGCCGCTCCGAACGCCGCATCCGCGCCGCGGCGTTCCCGCGTGAAAAGTCTCTGAGAGGCTTCGACTACGCCGCCAACCCTAGTATCGATCCCGCCGTCACCAACACGTTGGCAACCCCCTGCGACTGGATCCGCAAAGGCCAACCGCTATGTCTCATTGGTGATTCCGGTACCGGCAAGTCCCACCTGCTCATCGCGCTCGGGACTGAAGCGGCCATGGCTGGCTTCCGCGTCAAATACACGCTGGCCACGAAACTGGTCAACGAACTCGTCGAAGCCGCCGACGACATGATGCTCACCAAGATCATCGCCCGGTACGGAAGAGTCGACCTGCTCTGCATCGACGAACTCGGCTACATGGCCCTGGACAAGCGCGGCGCAGAACTGCTGTTCCAAGTACTAACCGAGCGCGAAGAAAAGGCGTCTGTAGCCATCGCATCCAACGAAGCCTTCAGCGGCTGGACCAAGACCTTCACCGACCCCCGTCTCTGCGCTGCGATCGTCGACCGCCTGACATTTGGCGGCAACATCATCGAAACTGGCACCGACTCCTACCGCCTCGCGCACACACTCAACGCCCGCGAAAAACCCCAACGCTGACGACGACATTCCCGAACATCCCGCAAGCTCTCACGCCCCTGGTGACGCCAGAGTTCGCGAACATTCGACCCCAGAGTCCGCGCCCAAAGCCAAGCGCCGGCAGCCCGCCCCGTCGCATCTTTCGATGCGACAAGGCGCTGGCTGGGCGGCGGAGTTTCATAGGCGCGAATTACTGCGTGGCGTTCAAGTGCGAAGAAGGTGAAGGCGACGCTGCGATCTTCAGTAACGCGTTCCGGCATATTTCGCGGATCTCCCGGCGTGGCTGCTGTCGGTGCTGCAGGCTTTGGTAAGCAGATGACAGCAAGGACCAGATAATGGTGATGATCCACTCCGCGGTGAATTGCGGATCCATGGTGCGGTCCTGCTGACCGCGCGCAACCACGGCCATGATGCCGCGGTCGGCGTCGCAGTCGAAGTCATCGATGCCATCGTCGCGGGCGGTGTGCATCCACCAGCCGAGGCTTTCGATTCGTTCTAGTAGTTCGTCAACGATCCTGGTGTACGCGGCCAGTCCGGTGCCTTCGCCGATGCGGGCAGCTTCTATGGCTTCGTCGTATTGGGCTTCCACGTAGCTCTCGATGCTCTCCATCAGTGAGCTGCGGTCGGGGAAGTAACGATGCAGCGTGCTGCGCGCGACACCTGCAGCGGTCGCGATATCGCCCATCGCGGCGGCTGGGCTTTTGCTCAGCACTTCGATGGCAGCAGTGAGCAATGTTCCGCGTGTTCGATCCCGAACTCGGGGGGGTCGGGTCGGGGAAGCAGTCATATAGCCATCGTCCACCAGGACATGGTAATCGAACACGAATTGACGACAATGGGACAGTCATGTCCTAATTGTTGCGTGACCTCAACCACGGCGTCCCTACCGGCGGCCCAGCTCGGACGCCCATCCCGAGTGGCGATTCTCTGGGGGTTCGCCCGCCCGCACGCTCCCAAACTGGTTTTCGCGCTGTTTTTGGGATTGGGCGTGGCGGCCGCGGAACTGGCTACCCCGTTGGTCACTCGCTGGGTCTTGGACGCCATCGGTGCCAGCGGTAGCCGGTTCACTGAGCCGATACTCCTGCTCGCTGGCTTGATCGTGGCGGGCACCGTAATGAGCTGGTGCCAGTGGGTGGTTCTGGGCACTCTCGCCGAGAATGTCGTGTACGGCGCACGCCAGGGAATGGTGCAGCGGTTCCTTCTTGCGCGAGTGCTCCCGCTGCAGGCTCACCCGACTGGCGAACTGGTGACGCGTGTGACAAGCGATTCTGTTCTGCTCAGGGAGGCGGCGTCGTCAAGTGTCGTCGGGCTCGTGAACAGCACGATTACCCTGTTTGGGACCCTGGTGATGATGGTCGTTCTGCATCCGCTGCTCGGTGGGGTGACGATCGGGGCCATCGCTGTGATCGCGCTGGTGTTCGTGGTGCTGATGCCGGGGATCGCCCGGGCGCAGGAGCGGGCCCAGGACTCGTTGGGCAATCTCGGCGGCGCGCTGGAGAGCACCCTGCGTGCGATCAAAACGGTCAAGGTGGCGGCTGCCGAGCACCGCCAAGCGGACGCACTGTTGGCACACGCCGCCGAGTCGAGGCAGTACGGTCTGCGCGCGGTCCGGCGCGAGGCGCTGGTGTGGAGTGTGGCCTTCTCCGGAATTCAGGCAGCCACCCTCATTATCGTCTGTGGTGGAGCCTATTTGGTGTCGACCGGCCAGATGACAATGTCCACCCTGGTGGCCTTTCTGCTTTATGCCGTGGGCCTACTCGGCCCGACCATGGAACTGAGCAACGATCTGGCCACGCTGCAAGCAGGCATAGCGGCCGCCGGCCGGATTCACGAAGTGCAAGTTTTGGACACCGAATTAGACTCGATCACTCCACCAGTGAGCCGCGACGTGAACCCGGCGCCGGTGATCGCTTTCGACCAGGTGACGGCTCGCTACCACGACGGTGGACCGACGATCCTTCACGATGTCAGCCTCGAGGTGCCCAGCCGTGGACACACCGCGATCGTGGGTCCCTCCGGTGCAGGCAAGACAACTCTTTTCTCGCTGATCCTCAAGTTCATTGATCCTGAGAGCGGCCGATTGTCGATGGCTGGAACACCGTACTGCGAGCTCGGCATCGGCGAGATCCGGGGCAGACTGGGCTACGTCGAGCAGGATACTCCGCTGCTGCCAGGAAGCCTGCGTGACAACCTGGTATTTACCAACCCCGAAGCCGCGGAAGGCGATATCGCCGAAGTTCTGAGGCGGGTGCACCTGACCGAACTTGCCGAGGGACTCGATCAAGGCCTCGATACCGACGTGGCGGGCACGAATATCTCCGGCGGGCAGCGACAACGCATCGCTCTGGCCAGGGCCCTGCTCGGGAACCCTGAGGTGCTTCTGTTGGACGAGGCCACTGCCCAAATCGATGGCCTGACCGAATCGGCAGTGCACCAGGTGATTCGGGAACAAGCATCGGCGGGGGCAGTGCTCACCATTGCGCATCGGCTATCCACGGTGATCGATGCGGACACCATTGTCGTCATGAACCAAGGGCAGATTGTCGACCGCGGTCGCCACTGCGACCTGTTGACCCGCTGCCCGCTGTATCGCCGCCTCGTTGACTCCTTGCGGCTCGATACGCCCCACACCGGCGACTCCCTCGCCGCCACACGGAAGTGATTCCTAGACAATGCCTTCGAAGACAGAGGCTGCGGCCGTCAAGCACTCTGCCTTGGGTCCCTTCCACGACCTAAGGGAGATGGCCCTGGGGGCACTTCCGGCCGTGCTCGCCGGCTCCACGGGTGCAGCGGCATGGCTTTACACCTCGGGGTGGTACGTCACCTTCATGACAGGCAACACCGAGCGCCTAGTGCTCGAACATGTAAACGGCAATCACGCACTCGGACTTTCTGCCGCCGCAGCTGTCGGTGCTTTCCTCTTCGGTGTGAGCACAGCGACATTCGCCAGACTGTATCTGTGGCGCAAGGCCAGACACGGTGCCACGGTCGTGGCGACGGTGGCGGTTCACTGCGTGGCTATGTGATGTGCTACTCCCTGACGACGGGCCGCAGATCGGAGCGATACCTGTCCTGTGTCTGGCATTCGGCCTCGGCGCCCTCAACACGTCGATAAGCCGCCGGGGAGAAGTGGTCATGCCGCTTTCCTGCGTAACCGGAACATTGGTAAAGATCGGGCAGGGCGCATCCCTTCATCTGGCAGGAGTCACCAAATGGACGTGGGTAGCTCACCTGACTATCTACTGCGGATTCCTGACTGGGGCTGCGATCGGCGGCATCGCTTTTACCTCCATCGGCATCCACAATGCGCTGCTCGCGCTATGGATCACCGCTTCCCTCGTCGCGTTAGCCGCCTGGCAACTGGACCATCTCCGATTCCTCACTCACGACGACAAATAAGGACGGCGCTACCCGGAGCTGCGGCATCACGCCGTCGGGCATGCGTGCCATGGGTTCCGCATCGTCGCGCCGGGACGGCGTTGCGCTACGGCGAGCGCCCCGTCAACTCCTTCATCCACCCCGCTGGTCTGCCCATCAACACCTCCATCATCGAGGTGTTGCGACGACCAGTTGAATCCGCCCTGACTGCGGAGTCGTTGATTCCGCAGATCGATGACGAAGCGCTGAATACGTTGCGGGCGATCGAGTTTCAACTCGACTCCGCCGTCGGCCGTGAGGCTATCTATCGGCTGTCGGCTACCGCGCCATGTTGGTGAAGCGCGACAGGTGCAGCTGGTGGGCCACGGTGATCGTCGCCGTCGGGCCGTTACGGTGCTTACCCAGGATTAGGTCGGCCTCGCCGCCGCGCGGATCATCGCGCTCGAACGCATCGGGCCGGTGCAGCAGGATGACCATGTCGGCGTCCTGTTCCAGCGAGCCCGATTCACGAAGATCCGACACCTGCGGTCGCTTATCAGTGCGCTGCTCGGGACCACGGTTCAGCTGACTGATCGCGATGACCGGAACTTCGAGCTCCTTGGCCAAAAGCTTCAGATTTCGGGAGAACTCCGAGACTTCCTGCTGACGGGATTCGTGCTTCTTACCGGAGGTCATCAGCTGCAGGTAGTCCACCACCACCAGCTTGAGCCCGGCCTTCTGGTTGAGCCGTCGCGCCTTGGCGCGGATCTCCATCATCGTCAGGTTCGGGGAGTCGTCGATGTAGAGCGGGGCCTCGCTGATCTCACTCATCCGCCGCGCCAGCCGGGTCCAGTCGTCATCGCTCATCCGGCCCGAACGCATATCGCCCAGTTTGATCTTCGCCTCGGCCGAGAGTAGTCGCATGACGATCTCGGTCTTGCTCATTTCCAGCGAGAAGATGACGCTGGGCAGCTGGTGCTTGATGGAACACGACCGCATAAAATCCAAACCCAGCGTCGATTTCCCGACACCAGGTCGCGCCGCCACGATGATCATCTGACCCGGATGTAGACCGTTGGTGATCTCGTCCAGATCGGTGAAGCCTGTCGGCACACCCTTGGACATGCCGCCGGCGGACGCGATCGCATCGATCTCATCCATCGTCGGCTGCAGCAGTTCTTCCAGAGGTACGTAGTCTTCCGACATTCGACGGTCGGTGACGTCGTAGACCTCGGCCTGGGCGCGGTCCACCACCTCAGCCACATCGGCACCCTCGGCCCCGGCGTACCCGTACTGCACCACGCGGGTCCCGGCCTCCACGAGCCGGCGCAGCAGCGCCTTCTCGGCGACGATGCCCGCGTAGTACCCGGCGTTGGCGGCGGTCGGCACGGTGGAGATCAGCGTGTGCAGATACGGCGCCCCGCCCACCCGGCGCAGCTGCCCACGCCGGTCCAGCTCGGCGGCCACGGTCACCGCATCGGCGGGCTCGCCCCTGCCGTACAGATCGAGGACGGCCTCATACACACTCTGGTGATTGGGCCGGTAGAAATCGTGCGGCCGCAGCTTCTCCAGCACATCGGCGATGGCGTCCTTGGACAGCAGCATCCCGCCCAGCACGGACTGCTCGGCAGCCACATCCTGAGGGGGTTGACGGCCGAACTCCTCCTCGGGAGGGGCAACTGGACCGGACTGGCCTAGATCGTCGACTATTGCCACGGCGCGCGGTCCTCCTACTCAACTCAGATCGAACGTATGTTCGCAGTCATGGTAACGACGGCGACTGACAATCCTCGTGGTCCCGGCGCGCCGCGGTAGACGTTAGATGTTGCTAGCGACCCTGCCAAGTGCACCTGTGGATGGGCCTGGGTATGGAGTGTGGACTACTGTCCAACCCGGTGTTAGGGGGTTGGGGACAACCTGGGGATAGCTACCTACAGTCCTGCACTTTTCCCAGTTGGCGGCCGGTTAACTAATTGACAGGACTGTGGATGGGAATCCGTTCGGCGTGTCGCATCAGGTTGCGTACTCGGGCGTGTTCTGTTACCCCTCTCAACCCTCTAGGTTAACTAGAGGTAGCTTCGCTGGAGTGGCACACGCGTACAATACGTTCGCCAGCAGATACGGCAACGGCGCCGCGGAAACCCGCGACGCCGTTGACCCGGCAGTATTTCGGATCGATCAGCCTGCGGCGACTACATCCACCGTGACCTTGGTTGCCACCCCGGCGTGCAGATGCACGTCCAGTGCGTACGAACCGATCTGCTTGATATGTGCCTTCGGCAAGGTGACGGTCCGCTTGTCCAGGTTCGGTCCACCGGCGGCCTTGATGGCGCCCACCACGTCAGCGGCGGTCACCGAACCGAACAGCTTGCCCTCGCCGGCAGTCTTCACCGTCAGCTTCACGGCACCCAGGCCCTCGATCGCCTGCTTGATCTCGTGGGCGTGCTCGACGCCACGGATCTCCTTGGCCTCGCGGGCGCGACGGATGTCGGTGGCCTGGCGCTCTGCACCACGGGTGGCAACAATCGCCAGTCCGCGGGGCAGCAGGTAGTTGCGTCCGTAACCGTCCTTGACCTCAACGGTGTCACCGGCAGTGCCGAGGTGCTCGACCTCGGTCGTCAGAATCAGCTTCATCAGATGTCCCTCCGGTCCTACCGCGTCGCCGAGCTGAACGGCAGCAGGGCTACTTCGCGCGCGTTCTTCACCGCGATCGCGATGTCGCGCTGGTGCTGAACGCAGTTGCCGGTAACCCGGCGGGCACGAATCTTGCCGCGCTCACTGATGTACGTGCGCAGCAGGTTGGTGTCCTTGTAATCGATGTTCAGCGCCTTCTTGGTGCAGAACGCGCACTTACGTGTCTTGACCGGCTTTTCCGGGGCAGGACGGCGCTTAGTCGTCTTGGCCATGGTGAATCTCTTTCTTTCTAGCTAGATAAGTTGTGTCGCCCAGATCAGAAGGGCGGTTCGTCGTCCGCTGCGGTGGAACCGGAGGCCGGGGCACTGCCCCACGGATCGTCGGCGGGCTCGCTGGGACGGGAAGCCCCGCCGCCACCTCCGCCGCCACCGAAACCTCCACCACCGCCACCACCACGCGAGGCCTTGTTGACCTTGGCGGTCGCGTACCGCAGAGACGGGCCGATCTCGTCGACCTCGACCTCCATGACGGTGCGCTTCTCGCCCTCGCGGGTTTCGAAGGAGCGCTGCTTGAGCCGACCAGTGACGATGACACGGGACCCTCGGGTCAGGCTCTCGGCCACATTCTCGGCGGCCTCACGCCAGATATTGCACCGCAGGAACAGCGCCTCTCCGTCCTTCCACTCCGAACTCTGTCGGTCGAAGATGCGGGGAGTCGACGCCACCGTGAAGTTGGCGACGGCGGCCCCCGACGGGGTGAAACGCAGTTCTGGATCGGCGGTCAAATTTCCGATGACCGTGATGGTGGTGTCACCTGCCACGGTTCCTCCTCGTGTCTGTCAGCTGGCGTGGTTAACCGGCAGCCTACGGAAGTCGACTGACTTCCGTAGGACCTCTAACGGGCTCCGGTGCGCAGGACCTTGGTCCGTAGCACGGACTCGTTGAGGCCAAGCTGGCGATCAAGCTCCGATACGGTGGCGGGCTCTGCGACCACGTCGATCACCGCGTAGATGCCCTCGGCATGCTTGGCGATCTCGTATGCAAGACGACGCTTGCCCCAGACCTCTACCTTCGAAACGGTTCCGCCGTCACCCCGGATAACGTTCAAGAACGTATCCAGCGATGGAGCTACGGTGCGCTCGTCAAGGGTTGGGTCGAGAATGACCATGATTTCGTACTGACGCATGAGAAACTCATCACCTCCTGTGGTCTAGTGCGGCCACGGCGTATCCGTGGCAGGAGAGTCGCCTGCGTCGGCAACCGGCCAAGGCTACCGCACAGCCCCCTGACCGGCGAAATCGCCCGACTGGAGGAACTACGCGCGGGAGATATGCGGTGTGGGCTTACGCGGCCGCAGCCAGGAGGGCAGCCATGCCGGGGCGTCGTCGGCGGCCCCGTCGCACGGCCCACCCGCCGGATCGTCGGTGTTGTCGCTGTGCGCGCGCACCACATCCTCGCTGGGGTGATAGATCTGGCGCAGCACCAAGGCGCACAGACCGATCACCGCGATGTCCCGCACCAGCACCGTGCCGGTGAACCACTGCTCGGGCAGTCCCTTGTTCTCCATACCCAGCAGGTAGTACATCCGTGGAATCCACACGAGCGCATCAACGGTCATCCATGCCAACAGGATTCGGCGGTGCGGCAGCGCCACCACGGCCAGCGGCACCAGCCACAGCGAGAACTGCGGGCTCCACACCTTGTTGGTCAGCAGGAACACCGCCACCACCAGGAAGGCCAGCTGCGCCACGCGCGGACGCCGCGGCGCCGTCAGCGCCACGTATCCGATACCTACGCAACAGATCCCGAACAGCACTGCCGAGACCGCGTTGAGAATGACCGGGGGTTCCCAGAAGCCCAGCGAGCCGTCGAAGCCCTGCCACCCCGTGAAGGATTTGAAGACGTTGTACAGCGAATCCATATCGTCGCCACGCCGGGTGTTGAGCCGGAAGAACTCCCCCCACCCTCGCGGAAAGAGCATCGCCACCGGCGCGTTCACCACTACCCAGCTGGCCAGCGCGGCGGCGGCGGTCTTCGAGAACTCGTGCATCTTGCCGCCCCGCAGGCTCACCAACAGCAGCGGAAACAGCAGCAGTACCGGGTAGAGCTTGGCGGACACCCCCAGCCCGATCAGCACACCGGCAAGCCAGGGTTTCTTGCGCGCCCACGCCAAGAGCGCCGTCATGCTGAAAGCCGTAGCGAGGGCATCGAAATTCGTGAAGATCTGGAAGATCACGATCGGAGACGCGGCGATCATCACCACATCCCAGGGACGTGTACGCGGGCTCAATCCCGCACTGGCCCAAATGGTCACCAGCCAGGCCAGCGCCAACCCGAAGGCCACGATGTTGAAGAACATCACGACTTCGGCGACGATGGGCAGCCCCAGCAGGTCGCTGGCCTGGGTGTACGTCTTGGCCAGAGCCATCGCGGTGTACTGGTACACCCCGGTGACCACCGGGTACTCCATGTACCGGACCGCCGGGGTGCCGTCGTACTGAATCTTCTGATGCCCGCTCGAGTCGGTTTCCAGCCAGCTCGACTTGTACGGGAAGCGGCCCTGGTTCAAGAGCTCCGCGCCGTAGAGCGGCACGGTATCCGAATAGCACAGTTGGTAGTAGGCGCGGTTGTTGTCCCAATTGGCCACGCGCTGAGCACCATTGCCGGTTCCACTCTGCTGCAGACAGGGCGCCTTGCTGGTCCACCCCAGGATCAGGAACCCCAGCGCGATGATGAACACCACCCGCAGTGGCGTCCAGAACGGTTGCCTGCCGACCAGCGCGTGCCGACCTAGCGGTCCGCCGACCACCTCGGACAGCTCGGCACCCATCACATCTGTGCGACTAGGGAAGTCACGGTCGTCGGCGCTGCGCAGGTCACCCGCGAGCTTTTCGGGAGACACCGTCGCACCCTGAATGTCGCCGGCGCTGCGGCTCACAGACTCCATGTCGCCGACGCTGCGGCTCACAGACTCCATGTCGCCGACGCTGCGGCTCACCGGCTCAATGTCGCCGATGGTGCGGCTCCGGGATTCTGCCGGCACCTGCCTACTGCCCCGGAGGTGGCGGTACGTCACCCGCCGGTGGCGCGGCCGGGCCCACCGGAATCGTTGTCGGGGGCCCCACCGGAATGGTGATACCCGGCGCGATCTCGATGGTCGGCTGGATGACCGTCACCTCTCCGCCACCGCCCGGCGCGGGCGCAGGCGGACCATTCGGCGCCGGAGGCGGCGGTACGTAGACGGGCACACCGGCATAACCACCGATGGCACCGGGCTTGGGGAAGGTCTCCTTGGTAGTGCCGTCCAGCGCACCATCCATAGTCTTCTTCCAGATGTCCGACGGCAGGCCGGATCCGTAAATCGGCCCGCCCCAACTGTTCTTGATCGGCTTGCCGTCGTCGGTTCCCACCCACACCGCTGTCGAGAGCGACGGGGTGACACCGACCATCCAGGCGTCCTTGTTGTCCTTGGTGTCGCCCAACTGTGCGGTACCGGTCTTGGCGGCCGACTCTCGGCCACCGGCCAGCGCATGTCCACGCGAGTAGCCCGCAATCGGCTTCATCGCCGAGATCGCGTTGTTGGCAACGTCATCGGATATGCGCTTCTCGCCGGTGTTGTCCGAGGAACCGGCGTCGAAAAGCACCTGACCGTCCGCGTTCACCACCTTCTGGATGAAATGCGGCTTCCGGTAAGTCCCCGACGCCGCCAACGTCGCGTACGCCGAGGCCATGTCGATCACCCTGGTCTGATACTGGCCCAACACGACGCCGTTGTTCGGCGGGCCGCCCTGACCGTCCTCGGACAGGGTGTGTGAGACACCGGGAAAGTTCTCGGCGATGCCCGCGGAATGCGCGGCGGTAGCCACATCATCGGGCCCGTTCTTCAGCTTCAGCATGAGCCGGTAGAAGCTGGTGTTCAGCGAGCGCTTGAGCGCCTCCGCCACCGAACACGTTCCGCACGAAGCATCTTCGCTGTTCTTGATGGTGATGCCCTGATAGGTCAACTCCGAGCTGTCCAGCTGATAGCCCAGGCCGATGCCCTGCTGCAATGCCGCCACCAAGGCAAACACCTTGAACGACGAGCCGGTCTGCAGACCCTGCTGCGCATAGTCCAGGCCCTGTGCGTTCGATCCGCCGTAGTAGGCCTTTACCGCGCCGGTACGTGGGTCGACGGAGACCACGGCCGTCCGCAGATCAGGGTTCTCACCCTGCAGGGTGCTGTTGACCGCGTTCTCGGCAGCCTGCTGTGCCTTGGTGTCGATGGTGGTCGTGATCTGCAGACCCTCGGTGTTCAATGTCTGCTCATCGATGTTGAACAGGTCGGTCAGCTCCGCCATCACCTGACGTTTGATGAGGCCGTTCGGGCCCGTCGTCGCGTTCTGTGCGGCGGCCTGCTCCGGCGGCACCGTTGCCGGATACACCTGCCCGGCGCGATCCTGCGCGGACAGGGCACCGATGGTCACCATGCCGTCGAGCACCCAATTCCACCGGTTCGTCGACTCAGGCAAGTCCACCGCGGGATCCAGTCGCGAAGGCCGTTGGATCAGCGCGGCCAACAACGCACCCTCGGACACGGTCAGCTGCTCGACCGGCTTGTCGAAGTAGGCCTTCGATGCCGCCGAGATACCGTACGCACCGCGCCCGAAATAGATGATGTTGAGGTAGGCCTCCAGCACCTGATCCTTGGACCAGGACTGGGACATCTTGGTGGAGATGACGATCTCTTTGGCCTTACGGGTGAGACCGCCGAGGCCGGCGCGCTGCGCGCCTACCATCGCGTTCTTCACGTACTGCTGAGTGATCGTCGATCCACCCTGAGTGTCGCCACCGAACATGTTGTTCTTGAACGCGCGCAGCAGGCCCGAGAAGGAGAAGCCGGGGTTGCCGTAGAAATCACGGTCCTCGGCCGCCATCACGGCCGCACGCACGTGCTGAGGCACCTGGTCGATCTTGATATCGACCCGGTTCCCGTCCGGTGGAACAACTTTGGCGAGCTCGGTGGTGCCGTCACTGGCCAGGATGGTGGACACCTGGCTGGTACGAATGTCGCCCGGCTTCGGGATGTCGACCACCGAATACGCCAGCGCGAACGTCGCCAGCGGGATAACGATCGCCAGCAAGACCAGCGCGATCATCACACGACGGAAAATTCTCCAGCCGTTGGTCTTTCGCTTACGGCGGCGCTGCGGCGGACGAGACGGACCACCGGGCCTGCCGGGTGGAGGTGGCGGCTCGTGCCCCATGCCCTCGTCGTCGTCACGCTCCAGTGCCGCGCGCGCGGCGGCCACGGCGTCCTCGTCGCGCCGGTACAACGGCAGATCCTCGACGGGGTCGAGGATCGATGTCGGGCGATCGTCCATGCTGGGGGTACGCGGTGAATCCGAGCCGCCGCTGTGAGCTACCGGATTCTGCCCGCCAACCACGCCGCCCTCACCTGGTGGCCTATTCACTGGCCGTCCGGGCACGAGTTGTCCGCTGACGTGGGGTGGTCCCCTTCGGCGCCGGGAGGGCGCCCATGACATACGACTTCACCAAATGATTCCAACTGCAGGTCCGGCATACCTCGACAACGTGCACGGCGAACTCCGAGTACCGAGTGGCAAGCATCACGAGTTCCTCAGCCGAACGGGCCGACCCGGATACCGCTCCCAAGTGCTCGCCGAAAACCCACGACACCAGCGTCAGTTGCTCCTTGCGGCAGATCGGGCAGACCACGGCACTCGATTTGCCGTGAAACTTAGCCGCGCGGAGCAGGTACGGGTTCGCGTCGCAGACTTCGGCCACGCCGGTACGCCCGGAATAGACCTCGGCCAGCAGGGATCGCCGCTTGAGCGCGTAATCCACCACCTGTCTCTGCAATCGCACGGTAACCAGAGTACGTGCGATTACCCGCAGGCAGACCCGGGGCCACACAGACAGCATGTCCTCTGCGAAGCCGAAGTCTGTCTGCGTTCCACTCGTTACGATTGGTCGGTTGTCAGGAAGAGGGGGCAGGGTGACATTTACTCGACTTTCGCCGGCGCTTGCCGGCTTTGCGGTTATCGCCGTGATCACATCCGGATGCGGGAAATCTGCCGACATCTCGTCGACGCAAGCAGCCACCTCAACGGCCACGTCGACGACGCGCCCGGCCCCGGTCGACGGTCCCGCAGCGACCGCCTCCGCGCCGGTTGGGGTGAAGGGCACCGGCAAGGTCGTCGGGTCCGCAGTCCTGAAGGTGACGGGCGCCGGAACGGCAACCGTCACCTGGAAGGAGAACGGCAGCCCCGCCCACATCGAGAAGGACGTCTCGCTGCCCTGGGAACACACCATCGACGTCGTCGAGGAGGCGCACTCCGAGGTCCGGGCCAACGGCGCCGGCGCCACCGGCTGCACGATCATGATGGGCGACATGCTGGTGTCGTTCAAGAGCGAGCCGAACCCGGTCTGCGAGTTCGCGTACTGGGGCTGATTCCGGCCACTCTACGATTCCTCGCATGGCGACCCGTGCCAAGGACTCTGACCGAGACGTCACCTGCAAGACGCTCGATGCCGCCTTTGGCGAGGGCCAGATCTCCTCGGAGGAACATCGTCAACGGATCGCCGTGGCCACCCGTGCGCAGACTCTCGGTGAACTCAACGGCGTGGTCTCCGATCTGCAGATCGCCGCACTTCCGGCCCACATACCCGCGCCGCAGCCTCAGCGGCGCCGCTGGCCGGCGATCGTTGTCACAGCCGTTGTCGCTGCCGCCGTCGGAGCCGGGGTGGGGAGCTACGCGACTCGGCCGGTGCCACCGGACCCGGGCGCGGCCGCCGACGGCGTCGCCCCCGTGGTGATCGCGCCGACCAAGCTGTTCTCCGTCCCGGGTCTGTCCGGCCTGCTGGACCAAATGCGCGCGAAGTTCGGTGACACCGTCGGCATCGAACTGACCGTCCGCTCGAACAACGCGTCGTTGGTCCGCATCGAACCGGCGGATCCGAACCTGCCCATCACGTACCCGTATCAGGGCGGGTTCCGCGACGGTGGTGCGATGCCCGGCACCTGGCGCGACGTTCGAATCGGAGATCTGAGCCGGTTCGATCCGGCCAAGATCGTCGGCGTCCTGCGCGGAGCTCCCGAGAGCCTGAATGTGCCCGCCGCGGGCGACGGCGGGACCGTCATGGTGATCAAGCCCCGTGATGAGGGCGTCGACATCACCATCACCGTCTCGGAAAAGGACCGCACCGGACGGATGGTCGTCGCGGGTAACGGTGAACCCAAAGAGGTCACGCCCGCATCCTGAGCATCAAGATCGCTCTACGATTCCTCGCATGGCGACAGTCACCCGGGCCAAGGACGGCGACCGCAACGACACCTGCAAGCTGCTCGACGATGCGCTGAGCGACGGACAGCTCTCCATGGAGGAGCACCGGGAACGGGTCGCTGCGGCCACCAACGCCTCCACACTGAGCCAGCTGAGCGCCCTCGTCTCGGATCTGCAGAACGCAAAGTCCGCGGCGAGTATGCCCGTCCTCCAGGGGTCGCAACGCCCCTGGTGGCGGCGGTGGTACGCCCCCGCCGGGGTGTCCACGGCGCTGGTCCTGGTGGGTGTTCTCGTCGGTTGGGGCGCGTACGGAAACACCAGCTCCCCTTTGGACTTCCAATCAGACCCGGGCGCCAAGCCCGACGGCGTGGCGCCGATCGTGCTGACGCCGCCGCGCCAGCTGATGTCGCTGGGCGGTCTGACCGGGCTGTTCGAGCAGATGCGCCAAAAGTTCGGCGACACCACGGGGTACGAACTGAACATCTACGGGGAGTACGCCCTACTCACCCGACCCGATCCGCGCGAGCCGCGCCGCACGCTGCGGTACCGCTACGAGGGCGGGTGGGACCATCCCGATGACGACAGTGGGTCGCATGCCGACCACGTGGTGGATCTCGGCAAGTTTGATGTCAAGACCATCGTCGGGATCCTGCGCGGTGCACCCGAAACCCTCGGCATCAAGGCCAGCGAGGTCAAGAACACCTACCTTTTCATCAAACCGAGCGAGGATAAGACCGCACCGCCGGACACCGTGCAGATCGACATCTCGGTGAGCGGTGAGTTCCAGAACGGCTCGATCTACGTCAATCCCGACGGCACGCCGATTCGGACCCTCTACCCGTCGGAGAACTAAACCTCCCCCGTGTGGCGCCCGCATATATCGCGGCGATACTATGTCCCGATCGGTGCACGAGAGATGCTCGGGCGTCATACACGGTGTTGGGAGGTGACTTCATGTTGGAACTGGCCATCCTGGGCCTGCTGCTTGAGTCACCCATGCATGGCTACGAGCTGCGCAAGCGCCTGACGGGCCTACTGGGCGCCTTTCGGGCCTTCTCTTACGGCTCGCTATACCCGGCCCTGCGCCGCATGCAGGCTGACGGGCTCATCGCAGAGGACTCCGCGCCCGCGGGCACCACGGTGCTGCTTCGTGGCAAGCGGGTCTACCAGATGACGGCGGCCGGCCGTGCTCGCTTCAGCGAGCTGGTGGCGGACACCGGTCCACAGAACTACACCGACGACGGCTTCGGTGTGCACCTGGCATTCTTCAACCGCACCCCGGCCGAGGCCCGGATGCGCATCCTCGAAGGCCGTCGCCGTCAGGTGGAGGAACGCCGGGAAGGCCTGCGCGAGGCCATTACCCGGGCGAGCAGTTCGTTCGACCGATACACGAAGCAGTTACACCAGCTAGGCCTGGAATCCAGTGAACGAGAAGTGAAGTGGCTCAACGACTTGATCGCCGCCGAGCGCACCGCGCAGGCACGGGTCGAGGAGCGTTAAGTATGTCCATCGGTAAAGGAGAACCGTCCATGTCCAACAACACATCTGAGGTGCGCGTCGCCATCGTCGGCGTCGGCAACTGCGCGTCCTCGCTGGTCCAGGGTGTGCAGTATTACCAGGACGCGGACGAGAACTCCAATGTTCCCGGTCTGATGCACGTCAAGTTCGGCCAGTACCACGTGCGCGACGTGAAATTCGTCGCCGCCTTTGACGTGGACGCCAAGAAGGTCGGCTTCGACCTTTCCGAGGCCATCGCCGCTTCCGAGAACAACACCATCAAGATCGCCGACGTACCGCCAACCAACGTCCTGGTACAGCGCGGCCCGACCCTGGACGGCATCGGCAAGTACTACGCCGAGACCATCGAGATTTCCGACGCCGAGCCCGTCGACGTCGTGAAGACGTTGAAGGACAACAACGTCGACGTCCTGGTCTCCTACCTGCCGGTCGGTTCCGAAGAGGCCGACAAGTTCTACGCCCAGTGCGCCATCGACGCAAAGGTGGCATTCGTCAACGCGCTGCCGGTGTTCATCGCCTCGGACCCAGTGTGGGCCAAGAAGTTCGAAGACGCCGGTGTACCGATCGTGGGCGACGACATTAAGAGCCAGGTGGGTGCCACCATCACCCACCGCGTGATGGCCAAGCTGTTCGAAGATCGCGGTGTCACCCTGGATCGCACCTACCAGCTCAACGTCGGCGGCAACATGGACTTCAAGAACATGCTCGAGCGTGAGCGTCTGGAGTCCAAGAAGGTCTCCAAGACCCAGGCCGTCACCTCGAACCTGAACGGCTCACTGGCCGACAAGGTGTACGACAAGAACGTGCACATCGGCCCGTCCGACTACGTCGCCTGGCTCGATGATCGCAAGTGGGCCTACGTCCGCCTCGAAGGTCGCGCCTTCGGCGACGTGCCGCTGAACCTCGAGTACAAGCTCGAGGTCTGGGACTCCCCCAACTCGGCCGGCATCATCATCGACGCGGTGCGCGCGGCGAAGATCGCGCTCGACCGTGGACTCGGCGGCCCGATCCTGCCGGCCTCGGCCTACCTGATGAAGAGCCCGCCGAAGCAGCTCGCCGACGACGTCGCGCGTGTTCAGCTGGAGCAGTTCATCGAGGGCTGACCGCTCACGTACTCCGCGTTATTTTTTGGCGCGCAAGCGATTCGCGATCGCAGTGAGCCTGTCGAGCTCCAGCAGTGTTTCTGTTTCACTTCGCGGATCAAGGTGAAACAGCACCCGATCCACACCGGCGTCCAGATATTCCGCGGCAACACGCTCGTCCCCGGCCGCGCCGCTCACGGTGGCGGGCAGGTCCGCGCGACCATGCTCGGCGAACCGACGGCGTGCCTCGCGCACATCATCGGGCGTCGACGTCTCCGCGTACGGCAACCAGCCATCGCCGAGCCGCACCGCGCGACGTTGTGCCGCCGGGCTCGGGCCGCCGACGTAGATCGGGATGGGCGATGGCGGACGCGGACTCGCTGCGACGGGCCCGAAATCCACATGCTCTCCGTGGAATTCGGCCACCTCATCGGTCCACAGCAGCTTCAGGGCGACCAACTGCTCGTCGAGTTTCACACCGCGCACCGTCGGGTCGGCGCCGTGGTTGCGCAGCTCGCCCAGATTCCACCCGACACCGACGCCGAGCACCGCACGGCCACCCGACAACGTCGCCAGGGTCGCCCACGCCTTGGCGGTGTGCAGCACATCGCGCTGGGGTAGCAACGCGACTCCGGACCCGACCACAAGCCGTTCGGTGGCCGCAGCCGCGTAGGCCAGCACCACGGGAAGGTCCCGGATCAACGGAAGCCGAGCACGAAACTCCGCATCGATCTCATCGGGTGTGTCGACCGGGAAGTACGAGTGGTCATCGAACAACAGCCAATCGAACCCGCGTTCCTCTACCGCGCGGGCGAGCACGTCCGGGCTCACGTATCCATCGGCCGAGGAGGTGGAGATACCGAAGTGGCTCACGACCTCCAGGAACCTCCCGCAGGCCCCCGAAATTCCTGGCAACGCGCTGCACGATCTGGTTACGGGGTGCAACATCGACCTACCCGGCTGAAGGAGACACCCCATGGGCACCACGGCGGAAGCGCCCCATGGCGGCGGTCTGCAGCACTCGCTGCAGAAGCGCCACCTGACGATGATCGCGATCGGCGGCGTGATCGGTGCCGGTCTGTTCGTCGGGTCCGGTGCGACCATCAAGGCCGCCGGACCGGCTGCCTTCCTCACCTATGCCATTACCGGCGTGCTCATCGTGCTGGTGATGCGCATGCTCGGCGAGATGGCCGTGGCGAATCCGTCGACCGGCTCCTTCGCCGACTACAGCCGCCGTGCACTCGGTGATTGGGCGGGATTCTCGGTCGGCTGGCTTTACTGGTACTTCTGGGTGATCGTTGTCGGATTCGAGGCGGTGGCCGGCGGCAAGATCGTCCAAGATTGGTGGCCGCACACTCCCCTGTGGCTCATCGCACTTGTCCTCATGGTGGCCATGACCGCCACCAACCTCTTCTCGGTGCGCTCCTATGGCGAATTCGAATACTGGTTCGCGAGCGTGAAAGTCCTTGCCATCATCGCGTTTCTGGTCCTCGGCACGCTGTTCGTCGTGGGCTGGTGGCCGGATAAGCAGATGGACTTCTCCAACCTCACCAAGGGCGGGTTCGCACCGAACGGCACCGGTGCGATCTTCTCCGCCATCGTGGTCGTGGTGTTCTCCATGGTCGGCCCGGAAATTGCCACCATCGCGGCCGCCGAATCCAAGGACCCCGCGCGGGCCATCAGCAGGGCCACTAACTCGGTCATCTACCGAATTGGGCTCTTCTTCGTGGGATCCATCTTCCTTATCGCGGTGATCGTGCCATGGGACAGTCCGACCCTGGGCACCTCGCCCTTCGTCACCGCATTCAAGACCATGGGAATTCCGCACGCCGACAACATCATGCGGATCGTGGTGCTCACCGCCGTACTGTCCTGTCTCAATTCAGCGATGTACACCGCCTCCCGCATGCTGTTCGTGTTGGCAGGAAGGGGCGAGGCACCACGCAGCTGGCTACGCGTCAACTCTCGCGGTGTTCCCATGCACGCCATCCTGGCGTCCTCGTTCATCGGATTCGTCTGCGTAATACTCGCCTACATCGCCGAGGACACCGTATTCCTGTTCCTGCTCAATTCCTCCGGCGCGGTAATCCTCTTTGTGTACTTCATGATTGCGATATCGCAGCTGGTGCTCAGGCCCCGCACACCCCCGGAGAAGCTGATCGTCAAGATGTGGGGCTACCCGGTGTTGACGATTCTCACCGCAGGTGCCATCGTGACGATTCTGGTTGCCATGGGCTTTCAGGACGGCACCCGGTCGCAGCTATGGGCCAGCCTGCTGTCCTGGGCCGTAATCCTGATCGCCTTCGTGGTGCTGCGGCTGACCCGCCAACGCGACCCGTTGCCCGAGGAGCCGGTCACCCGGTAATCGCCACCGCCCGCCTGAACAGCTGCAGAGTCAGACCGTGGAGGTAATCACCCACCGCCACAGGTGCTTTCCCGGCGAATGCACGCGCGTGCGTACCCTCCAGGATGATGCCCAGCTTGAAGCAGGCCAGCACCGTGTACCAGTCCATCGCACTCAGATCACGATCCGTGCGTTCGGCGTAGTGCGCGACGAGCTCCCCGGGTGTGGGCAGGTTCCCGGCCTGTACGAGTGCTCCGCCCAGTGACGCATCGTCGGTCTCCGACGGCCAGGTCGCCAGCAGCCACCCCAAATCCAACAGCGGGTCGCCGATGGTCGACATTTCCCAGTCCACGATCGCCGCCAACTGCGGGCCATCGCGACGGAACATCATGTTGGCCAGGTGGAAATCGCCGTGCATGATTCCCGGCTTCCACTGCGACGGCCGATGCTGCTCAAGCCAATCCGCGACGGACTGCAGGCCCGGGATATCCGGGCCTGGATATCCCTCATGCTTGACATACGAGTCGAGCTCCTTGAGCCAGCGCGGCACTTGGCGCTCCAGGAAGCCATCGGGATTGCCGTAGCCATCCAGTCCCAGCGTCTGGTAGTCCAGTGCGCCCAGCGCAGCAATACCGCTGACCGCCTCCAACCCCATCTGATGCCGGACATCCGCACTGCCGGCATGTAACTCCGGCAGGGTAACCGAGGCATTGAAGCCGTCGACCGGCTCCATCAGGTAGAACACCGCGCCACCCAGCACCGTCTCGTCGACGCAGGCCGCGATGAGTTCCGGCGCTGGAACTCCTTGCCCGCGTAATGCTCCCAGCAATCGCGCCTCGCGGCGGATCACGTTGTTGCTGGCCTCACGCAGGTGCTTCGGCGGCCGCCGCAACACGTACTCGCGGCCGCCCCGGGTGAACCGCACCATGATGTTCTGAGTGCCTCCCGTGATCGCGGAGATATCCGCAACCTCACCCACGGGGAGCCCTTGCTCGTCCATCCAGCGCGAAACTATCTCGAAATCAACGCTTTTCGGATCTACATGCTGCGGTGCGGCCATTACAGATTGCCCACCCGGTGCTCGATCCGCGCCGCCACATGCGCCCGCGCCTTCTCCGTCAGCGCCGGTATGTGGCTCGGCGGGAACAGCCCCTCATACGGGGTGTAATCCTTGAGGACCTCCTTGGCGATGGTCACCTTGTGCACCTCGGTCGGGCCGTCGACCAGACCCATCACCTCCGAGTACAGGAACATCTTGGCCAGCGGCATCTCCTCGGACACCCCGAGCGAGCCGTGCAGATGCAGGGCACGCTGGGCGACATCGTGCATGACTTTCGGCATGGCGGCCTTGATCGCCGCAATGTCTTTGCGCACCTTGAGGTAGTCCTGGTGCTTGTCGATCAGCCAGGCGGTACGGAGCACCAGCAGACGGAACGATTCCATCTCGATCCAGCTGTCGGCGATGCGCTCCTGCGTCATCTGCAGCTTCGCAATGGTGCCGCCACGCGCTTCCCGGCTGATGACACGCTCACACATCATGTCGAATGCCTTGCGCACCTGGGCCACCGTGCGCATGGCGTGGTGCACGCGGCCTCCACCAAGACGGGTCTGCGCGATCACGAACGCGGCACCTTCGGCACCCAGCATGTTCTCGGCGGGAATCCGGGCGTTGGTGAAGCGGGTGTATGCCTCGTCCTCGCTGAACCCGTGCACGGTGATGTTTCTGACGATCTCGACTCCGGGGGCGTTCGGGTCGACGATGAACATGGACATGCCCTGGTAGGGACTGACGTCCGGGTTGGTGACGGCCATGACGATCCAGAAGGCCGCGTGCCGCGCTTCGGAGTTGAACCACTTCTCCCCGTTGAGGATCCACTCGCCACCGTCGCGCACCGCGGTGGTCTTGAATAGCGTCGGATCGGATCCGCCCTGCGGCTCGGTCATGACGTAACAGGAGCCGATGTCACCGTCCATCAGCGGCTGCAGATAGGTGGCCTTCTGAGCTTCCGTCCCGTAGTGCGCGAGGATCTCGGCATTGCCGGTGTCGGGTGCCTGGCATCCGAATATCGAAGGCCCCCAGACCGACCTGCCCAGTATTTCATTGAGAAGCGCCAGCTTGAGCTGCCCGAAGCCCGGGCCGCCCAGTTCGGGTCCGAGGTGGCAGGCCCACAGGCCGCGCCGCTTGACCTCTTCCTTGAGTGGACGTACGTAGTCCATGGCCTCTTTGTCGGACTTGTCGTACGGATTGGGGAACACGTAGTCGAGCGGTTCGACCTCGGTGCGGACGAACTCCTCGGCCCAGTCCAGCAGCTCCTGGTACTCGGGGTCGGTTTCGAAATCCCATGCCATGTCAGTCACTTCCTGTCGGTTCGGGTTCAACGGGACGGTCCAACTGGACACCGTCCAAGACCATGTCGGCGATGCGTTTGGCGATCTGTGCCGGGCTCTTGCCGTCGGCGCGGTACCAGACCGCCACCATGTTGAGCATCCCGAGAATCGCGTTGGTGATCAGGTGATCGGAGGTACGAAACGCCCCGGCCTCGTGGCCCTCGTCGAGGACGCGCTGCCAGCAGCGCTGCAACTCGTCGCGTAGTACCTGCAGCTCCGCGGCGCGCTCACCGGTCAGCGCGGAGCCATCGCGGACCTGGATGGCGACCTGCTTGCGGTACTTGACGATGAGGATGACGTAGGAGCCGATCAGCGTGCGCAGGCGCTTGGCCGGGGCGGTGCTCATACCCGCGATATGAGCGGCCTCGGTGAGCATCTCGTCGATGTAGCTGCGCAGGATCTCCCAGAGAAGTTCCTCTTTTGATCCGATGTGGTAGTACAGCGCACCACCGCGCACACCCGCCGCCGAGCCGATCTCTGCCACCCCGGTGCCGTGAAATCCCTTTTCCGCGAAGAGTTCCGTTGCCGCATCCATGATCCGCCGGCGGGTCGCCGCGGCATCACCGTCGGACGCGGGCGGCCGGCCCCGCCGCGGTTTGGCGCCGGCCTCCGTCACAGGATGCCGCCGTCCAGGCGAATCGTCGTTCCCGTGCAGTAGGCCGACGCGTCGCTCGCGAGATACAGTGCCGCGCCGACGATATCCTCCGGCTCACCGACACGTCGCAACGGAATGCTGGGAATGAGCGCCTCCGCGAATCCCGCCGGCCAGGCCGCCGCGATATCGGTGTTGAACAGCCCGCACTGAATCGTGTTGGCACGCACGGTCGGTCCAAAGGTATGCGCCAGCCCGAGGGTCAGGGCGTTTAAACCGGCCTTGGCCGCCGCGTACGGCAGCGCGGTGGCGTCGGGCCGTACCGCTTCGATCGAGCTGATGTTGATGATCGAGCCGCCCGCACCTGCCGCCATCTTGGTGGCAATCGATGCCGACAGCCGGAACGGACCCTTCAAGTTGACCCCGATCACCTTGTCGAACAATGCTTCCGAGACCTGGTCCAGGCTGGGGTACAGCGGTGACAGCCCCGCGTTGTTCACCAGCACGTCCACGCGGCCGAATTCGCGGTACACGGTGTCGACCAGCTCATCGCATTGTGCCCAGGAGCTGACATTGCAGGCCACCGGTAGCGCGCGGCGGCCCTGCTCGGCTTCCACCTTGGCGGCCAGCTCGCTACAGGAGTCGATCTTGCGGCTCGCGATCACCACATCGGCGCCGTGGGCCGCGAACGCCTGCACCATCGCTCGCCCCAAGCCGCGGCTTCCACCGGTGACGACGACGACCTTGTCCTGCAGCATTCGAGTCTCCTCCATTAATGTGGCGATCGATACATTAAGGACGCGACGCCGATAACGCAAGGGCTGCCGTGATCGATCAGCGAGCGAGCTTGTCCAGCAGCAAGGTGAACAGCGCTTCGGTCTTATCGTCGTTGGGGTCGAGTCGGCAGAACATCACCGAGGCGACATAGTTCGCGCGCTGTCGCGCCACCAGTCGGCACGACCACGGTGAGCGGTCGGTGGTGCGCGTCCAGTTCACCTCGTCGTGACCGCTGTGCACGACGCTGAGCGTCCAGCTCTCCTGGACACCACCCACCGCGGTAGTGCCATGCACTCCATCGCATCGGGACATGCGCTGGGCAAACTGCTCGAACTGCTGGCTCGCCGAGCTGGCGGTCTCGAACACGATGAGCGCCGTGCCGATGGTGTGTCTGCGGACCTTTCCGACGGTTTCGGAGTACGCCCGGATGCGTGCCGCGCTGAAGCTCAGGTACTGCTGCCGCGTGGCCAGGGAGTATCCGTACGCGCAATCGGACACGGTGTTCGCCGTCGAGAGCACCGTGTCGAGCGGCGGAATGGTCTTGACCCCCGGAAGACCCACTGCCGCACGAATATCCGATGCCGACAGCAGGCGATCTTCAAGGTCGGCCTGCCTCGGCGGCAACACCTGGTAGAGCCTCTCCGGCTTGGCGGGGGCGGCGGCCTCACCCGCGACCGCATGGGTGCACGACGTAAACAGCGCAGACAGACTGAGCAAAATGATTGGTAACCAGCGCATTACCGTGCCTCCGAGAGCTTCATCGTCAATCGGTTCAGCACATCGCCCGCCTTGTTATCGGAACCATGGGTGCAGAACATCGACGATGCCACGAAGTTGGTCCGCTGTCGTGCGGCCATGTAGCAGGTCCAGCTGGAGTCGACCACGCTACGCGTCCAGGCCACCTCATCAGCGGTATCGGCGCTGGTGACGCTCAGCTTCCAGGCGTCGGCGGCGTCACGCCTCTTCTGCGTGGTGACGCCATCACATTGCGACATCCGGCCGGCGAATCTCCGAAACTCACGCTGCGCGGTGCGCGTATCACCGAAAACGATCAGCGCGTTCGCTACCGAGTACTCCCTGACCTCCTCGGTCTCTTGCGAGTACCCCTCAATTCGCGCGGCCTCGTATCCCGAGTACTGCACGACCTCGGCAAGCGAATAACCCAGCGCGCATGGCAGGCCGGGGTCAGTCGACCCGAACATGCCGTCTACCGGGTCCCACACCTTCAGGAGTCTCGGGAGGCCGGTAACTTCCCGAACCTCCTCGGGAGTGAGCAGCCGCCCGCGAAGCTTGCCGTCTACCGGCTGAATCTCGCGGTAGAGGCTCTCCCTGTCCACCGGCACCAGCGCCTCACCATCGGCAATCCGCGTGCAACCAGCCAAACTAAGCGCCGCACACAACAGCGCGATACCTCGATGCATGCACACCCCCTGTCCCCGCAACCCTCGATCGGGGTTTGCTAGGAGTGTAGCTACACCACCAGTGCCATGCGTGGATCGGTCAGCATCGCACCCAGATCCGCGAGGAACTTCGACCCCTGCTCACCATCGACCAACCGGTGGTCGAAGGACAGCGCCAGCGTGGTGACGTCGCGGACCGCGAGCTCGCCGTCCACCACCCACGGGCGTTTGGCGATCGAGCCCAGGGCCAGGATGGCCGCTTCACCCGGATTGATGATCGGGGTGCCCGCATCGATGCCGAACACGCCGATGTTGGTCAGCGTGAACGTTCCACCGGTCATATCGGCGGGCGCCGTCTTTCCCTCACGCGCGGTGGTCACCAACTGCGCGAAGACCGCGGCCAGCTCACGCAGCGACATCCCGTTGGCGCTCTTGACATTCGGAACCACTAGTCCGCGCTCGGTCGCTGCCGCGACACCCAGATTCACGTAGTGCTTGATGACGATCTCGCCGGCCTGCTCGTCCCAGGTGGAGTTGAGGGAGGGGTGCGACCGCAGCGTCAGCAGCACCATCCGCGCGACCAGCGTCATCGGGGTGAGCTTGAGATCGGGGTGCTTGGACTTCAACTCGGCGAGCAGCTCCATCGTCGCGGTCATGTCCACCGTCAGGAATTCGGTGACGTGCGGCGCGGTGAAGGCGCTGCGGACCATGGCGGCGGCGGTGTGCTTGCGGACGCCCGCGACGGGGATCCGCGTTTCCCCGCCCACCGGTACCGCGGGTTCTACCTGCGGAGCGCGGGCGGTGAGGCTGCGGGTGTAGGCCTCCACATCCTGTCGGGTGATGATGCCCCCGATCCCGGTGCCGCTGATCAGGTCGAGGGCCACGCCGAGTTCGTCGGCCAGCTTGCGCACCGACGGTTTGGCAGCGGGGCGAGGCTGGTCCAACGCCGCCGGCTGAACTGCCACCGGCGCGGTCGCCTCCGTCTCCTCCACCAGCGCAAGCGCGGCTGCCCCGGTTCCCGCACGACGTCGACGCCGGGTCTGGCCACTCGATTCCGACGGACCGTAACCGACGAGGTTCGCGGGCGCGTCCGGTTCGGCACCGGCCACCTCGATCGAGATCAGCGGTGAACCGACCGCAAGGGTCGAATTCTCGGCCGCGTCCAACGCCACCACGGTTCCTTCGTAGGGGGAGGGCAGCTCGACCATCGCTTTCGCGGTTTCCACATCGGCGAGCACCTGGTTCAGCTTTACCTCGTCGCCGACTTTCACCTTCCACGAGATCAGATCGGCTTCGGTGAGCCCCTCACCGAGATCTGGGAGCAGAAACTGTTTGACTGCCATGGATTTCGCATTCCTCCTAGGCGGCAATGGCGCGGTCGACGGCGTCCATCACTCGCTCCGCGTCGGGCAGGTAGTGGTGCTCCACCTTGTTGGCGGGGTACGGCAGGGCGAAGCCACCGACGCGCAGAATCGGGGCCTCCAGGTGATAGAAGCACCGCTCGGTGATGCGTGCCGCGATCTCCGCGCCCAATCCCATGAACACCGATGCCTCGTGAACCACCACCAGCCGTCCGGTCTTGCGTACCGACGCCTCCAGGGTGTCGAAGTCGACCGGCGAGAGGGAGCGCAGATCCACCACCTCTATCGACATACCCTCCGCGGCTGCCATATCCGCGGCAGCGGTGGCGACGGCGACCATCGGACCGTACGCGGCGACGGTCGCCGCGGTGCCGGGCCGGACGATACGGGCAGAGGACAGGGAAAGGGCCGGGGCCGCCGTGTCTTCCAGGTTGACCTCGCCCTTCTCCCAATAGCGGCGCTTGGGCTCAAAGAAGATGACCGGGTCATCGCAGGCCACGGACTGGCGGATCATGTCGTAGGCATCCTGCGGCGATCCGCACGCCACCACCCGGAGGCCGGCCGTGTGGGCGAAGTACGCCTCCGGCGATTCCGAATGGTGCTCCACCGCACCGATTCCGCCACCAAACGGGATGCGGATGGTCAGCGGCATGCCCACCGCACCCTTGGTCCGATAGTGCAGCTTGGCCACCTGACTGACGATCTGGTCAAAGGCCGGGTACACGAAGCCGTCGAACTGGATCTCGCACACCGGGCGATATCCACGCATGGCCAAACCCACTGCAGTGCCGATGATTCCGGACTCGGCGAGCGGCGTATCGATGACCCGATGGTCACCGAAGTCCTTCTGCAGCCCATCGGTGACCCGGAAGACGCCGCCGAGCTTGCCCACGTCCTCCCCCATGACGATCACCTTGTCGTCGTCTTCCAGGGCCGCACGCAGACCTGCATTCAGGGCACCGGACATGGTCATTCTGGTCATGATGCGTAGGTCCCTTCTCTTCGCGCAAGCGGCTCATCGACCCCTTCGACTCCAAAGCCTGCGAGGTATTCCAGATAGTCGCGTCGTTCCGCGGCGACAAGTGAATGTGGCTCTGCGTATACGTGATTGAACATGTCCGCGGCAGTTGGCTCGATCGTGCCGAGACATCCGGCGCGCATCTCGGCGGCGACCTTATCGGCCCTAGCCGCGATGCGCTGCTTCTCCGAATCCGTCAGGGCTCCTCGTCGCGCCAGGTACTTTTCCACCCGCGACAGCGGATCCTTGGCGCGCCACTCCTCGAGCTCGGCGGCGTTGCGGTACTTGGTGGGGTCGTCGGAGGTGGTGTGCGGCCCCATCCGATAGGTGACCGCTTCGATCAGGGTGGGCCCGCTGCCCTCGCGCGCGCGACGCAGCGCCGCCCGCGTCGTGGACATCACCGCGAGCACATCGTTGCCGTCCACCTGAATTCCCGGCACCCCGAATCCGGTGCCGCGCGCCGCCAGTGGCAGATGGCTCTGCACCCGCACCGGCTCGCTGATGGCCCACTGATTGTTCTGGCAGAAGAAGACAACGGGCGCACCGAAACTCGATGCGAAGGCGAAGGCCTCCGACACATCGCCCTGACTGGTGGCGCCGTCGCCGAAGTACGCGATGACCGCGGTATCCGCCCCGTCGAACTTGACGCCCATGGCGTATCCGGTGGCGTGCAGCGTCTGCGCGCCGACGATGATCGCGGGTGCTGTGACGTTGTGGTCGCGGGGATTCCAGCCCGACTGGGTGGAGCCCCGCCAGAACTGGAGCATGGCCGTGGGTTCGACGCCGCGGCAGTACGCGACACCGTGCTCACGGAAGCTGGTGAAGGCGAAGTCGTCGTGCGCCAGCGCACGGGCAGAGCCGACCTGTGCGGCCTCCTGGCCCAGCAGCGGTGCCCACAGCGCGAGCTCGCCCTGACGCTGCAGAGCCGTGGCCTCGGTGTCGATGCGGCGGACCGCCACCATGTCCTCATACAGCGCGACAAGCTGCTCGTCGCCGATATCAGCGACCAGCGGCGCATACGCTGAATTCTCGACCCGGTTGCCTTCCGGATCCAGGAGCTGGATGGTTTCCATACCCGCCTCGCTAACGAAGTGAAGCACCACCTACCGATGACCACCACCCTGTGGTTGTGTCATGACTCACAGTGCATCAGATAGTCATACTGCGCAACCGATGCGTGTTGAATTGCGCATTCTGCATATAATTGCCGGGCCATTCTGTGCGATACTGCGCGCTATGACCACTCTCGACGCCACCGACGCCAGGTTGTTACTCGCGCTCACGCAAACACCCCGCGCGTCCGGAGTGGAGCTGGCGCAGCGGCTGAATCTGTCCCGCAACACCGTGCAGGCACGGCTCACCCGTTGGGACCAGCACGAGGCGCTGGCCGGTATCGACCACCAGATCGTGCCGCGGGCGATGGGCTATCCCATGACTGCCTACGTGACGGCTCGCATCGACCAGCACCAGCTGAGAACCATCGGAGTAGCGCTCGCCGATGTACCGGAGGTCGTGCAGGTACACGGCCTGGCGGGCGCCGATGACCTGATGATCAAGGTGGTGGCGGTCGACAGCGACGACCTCTACCGAATCGCCGGGAACATCCTCGATATCCCGGGCATCACCCGCACATCCATCGCGATCGCCATGCACGAGTTGGTTGCATTCCGGATGACGCCATTACTGCGGCGCCTCGCCGGGCACGACTGATGCTCAACCCAGCCAGTCTAGAACCGCTGCGGCCGTCCAGGATTGCTGCATGCTGCCCAACGGCTCGCCGGTAAACGGCTCGTAATACTCCGCGAAGGATCCGTCACCCGCCTGCCGCAATCCTTCCTGCCGTAGCAGGAACGCACGTTCACTCCATCCGCGCCGCTCGAACGCCCAACAGAACAGCCAGGTGAGCACCGGCCAGACCGGACCGCGCCAATACTCGCGCGGACGAAAGTCCCGGGACACCGGCGACGTCGACGGCACCAGCGCGTATCGCAGGTCGGGATGACCGCAGAATCGCGGACCTTCCAACAGCCTCAGCAGTGCCAGCTCCTGCGCACGCGGCAGGCCACCGGAGAGCAGCGGCGCGAACATCGCAACCGTGTCGGTTGCCACCCACTTCCCGGTCTTGACATCGAAATCTCTTGCCGCACCGCTACGTTCCTCGGTGGTATCAACAACCCCGCGCCGGAATCGATCGGCCCAGCCGTGCAGTTCACGCACATCGGCACGCGGCCGGGCGTGCTCCTCACCGATGGTGGCCAGCACCTCGCAGGCCACCGCGAAGATGGCCGAAACGAACACGTCTTCCATGACGAAACTCATCACGTCCGGCAGCCGGGCATCGTCGTACCCCACCGATTTCATCTCTTCGAGCAGCCAGAGGTACACGTCGTACTCGGCGTCTTTGGGGCGCTGCGAGGCGTCGGTGATGATCGCGGTGTCCTCCCGCACATACGGCGGCAGCTCGCCCGGAACCACGTTTGCGTACGCACTGTCCCAGCGCGGCGAGTTATCCATCCCCGATTCCCACCCGTGGTACAGGGTGATTCGACCGTGCTGGTTCTGATCTCGCGCCTCCGCGAGCCAACGATGCCACCGCATCAAGTCGGCCCAGCGCCGGTCCAGAAAGGCCTCGGCGATCCCCCGGGCACTACGGCCCCGGCGGCGCGCGTGGTCCAAAATGCGTTGCACCGCTATGGCATGTACTGGCGGCTGGGTGATACCCGATGTCTGATAGTTCGACGGCGCGTTCGCGGCCAGTGTCGACGTCTGCCAGCGTGCCGGCCCGGGAAAGTAGCCGTCGACACCATTGGCGAAGACGATATGCGGGATCATCCCGTTGGCCCATTGCGCCGAGAGCAGTGTGTCGAGTTCGGTGACGGCACGTTCGACGCTCAGCGGCGCCAGCCCCACCGCCACAAACGCCGCATCCCAGCTCCACATATGTGGGTACAGCTTGGGTGCGGCACTGGTCATCGTCCCCCGGTCATTTCCTCTGAGCAGGTACGCCGCACGCGCCGCCAGCTGCGTGGGAGTGAACATCGGGTGGGACGGCATCCGTCCATTGTGCGGCGTACCCGGCCATTCCCTCTCGTCGAAAGCGCAGTTTCGGTGCGAAAGTGCCAGGAGAAGCCGTCCGAAGTCGACATTCGACGGAACGAGGCTAGCCTGGCGCGCATGCCCCTGGCTCTCATCACCGGCGCAAGCGGCGGACTCGGCGCCGCGATCGCGCGCGCACTCGCCCCTACGCATGCACTCCTGCTGGGCGGCCGGCCCTCCACACGGCTCGACGAGTTGGCCGCAGGACTGGGCGCGACCGCGTGGCCGGTTGACCTGGGCGACGAGGACGCGGTGCTGGCGGCCGCAGCCGACATCGGCGAACTCGACCTACTGGTGCATAACGCCGGGGTTTCCTACCCGGCGACAATCGCCGACTCGAAGCTATCCGACTGGCGAAAGACCCTTGAGGTCAATGTATTAGCACCAGTAGCGCTCACCCAGGCGCTTCTTCCCGCCCTGCGCGCGGCACAAGGCGACGTGGTCTTCATCAATTCCGGAGCGGGGATCAACGCACACCCGGGTATCGGCTCGTACTCTGCGAGCAAGTTCGCGTTGCGCGGATTCGCCGATGTGCTGCGCGCCGAGGAACCACTGCTTCGGGTGACCTCGGTGCATCCCGGCCGGATCAGCACACCCATGCAGCAGGAACTCACCGAACATGAAGGGCGCAAATACAATCCGGCTGAGTACATGCGGCCCGAGTCCGTGGCGCAGCTAGTCGCCGATGCCGTGAACCTTCCGCGCGACGCTCGTGTGCACCAGATCGTAGTGCGGCAGAACTAATCAGTCGTCGTCGCGGTGGCGCAACGGCAGGCACCAGATGTCGCTGTACGGCAGCGCCTGGTCCAGGTAGGCCAGGAATTCGCGCTTACCGCGATCACCTGCACGGATCGTGGCCGCGACCGCCTCGGCAACGGCCGCCAAATCCGGCATCACCACGGCGTCGGTATTGCGTGCGTCCATCCGCCCATCCTGGCCCCCGTGATCTTGAAGTGGAAGGCTCTGACGGACGGATCTGAGCGAGCGCCCTAGACGACCAGGTTCACCATGCGGCCAGGCACCACGATGACCTTCTTCGGGGTGGCGCCCGCCAGGAACTCAAGAACCTTCTCCTCGGCGAGCGCAGCGGCCTCGATATCGTTCGCCGGTGCATCGGCGGCAACCGTGATGCGGCCACGTATCTTGCCATTCACCTGGATCGGGTACTCGACCGTGTCGGCCACGAGCCACCGCTCATCGGATTCGGGGAACGGGCCGTGGGCCAACGACACGTCACACCCCAGCTGCCTCCACAGCTCCTCGGCCAGGTGCGGCGCCAACGGCGCGAGCAGCAACACCAGTGGTTCCACCGCGGCGCGCGGGGCACCCTCCGGGTACTCCTTGGTGAGGTGGTTGGTGTACTCGATCAACTTGGCCGCTGCCGTGTTATTACGCAGGGCCGCATAGTCTTCGGTGACTCCAGCTATCGTCTTGTGCAGCGCCCGCAGCGTCTCCTCGCTCGTCAGGGCATCTTCGGTGACGCGGATCTCGCCGGTCTCCTCATCGATCACCGCACGCCACACCCGCTGCAGGAACCGGTGTGCGCCAACGACATCCTTTGTCGCCCAGGGACGCGACAGCTCAAGCGGGCCCATCGACATCTCGTATACACGCAGGGTGTCGGCGCCGTAGTTGTCGCAAATGTCATCCGGCGAAATCGAGTTCTTGAGACTCTTACCGATCTTGCCGAACTCCTGTTTCACCTCGACTTTCCCCTCCGGACCGGGCCAGAAGAACTTTCCGCCCTCTTCAATCACCTCAGCGGCCGGGACGTACATACCGCGCGCGTCGGTGTAGGCGTACGCCTGGATGTAGCCCTGGTTCAGCAGCCGCCGATACGGTTCGCGGGAGCTGACGTGTCCGAGGTCGTAGAGGACCTTGTGCCAGAACCGTGAGTACAGCAGGTGCAGGACGGCGTGCTCCATGCCGCCGACGTATAGGTCGACGCCACCGGGATCATCCGGACCGTGCTCGGCCGGGCGCGGACCCAGCCAGTAGGCCTCGTTCTCCTTGTCGCAGAAGGCTTCCGCATTGTCGGGGTCCGCGTAGCGCAACTCGTACCACGAGCTGCCCGCCCACTGCGGCATCACGTTGGTATCGCGCGTGTACCGCTTGAGTCCGTCTCCCAGGTCCAGCTCGACGCTCACCCAATCGGTGGCCTTCGACAGTGGCGGCGACGGCTCACTCGACGCGTCATCGGGATCGAAGGACACCGGCGCGTAGTCCTCGACCTCCGGCAGTTCGACGGGCAGCACATCCTCGTCCAGCGCGTGCGGTCGCCCGTCCTCGCCGTAGACGATGGGGAACGGCTCGCCCCAATAGCGCTGCCGCGCAAAGAGCCAGTCGCGAAGCTTGTATTCGATGCGCGATTCACCGCGTCCATCGTTCACCAGCCGGCGGGTCACCTCGGCCTTGGCCGCGACGACGTCCAGCCCGTTCAGATAGTCGGAGTTCACCAGGGCGCCGTCGCCCGTGTATGCGGCTTCCGTGACATCACCACCCGAAATCACCTCCTGCACAGGCAATCCGAAGGCGTGCGCAAAGTCCCAGTCGCGCTGGTCATGTCCCGGCACCGCCATGATGGCTCCCGTGCCATAGCCCACCAACACATAGTCCGCGATGAAGACCGGCACCGGATCGCCGCTCACCGGGTTGGTCGCGTACGCGCCGGTGAACACGCCCGTCTTTTCTTTGTTCTCTTGACGTTCCAAATCGCTCTTGGCCGCTATGGAGCGCCGGTACTGGTCGATCGCCGCCCGTGGCGAGTCCTGGCCACCGGTCCACCTCGCGGCGGTCCCCTCCGGCCAGCTGTCGCCGACCAGCGCATCGACCAGCGGATGCTCGGGAGCCAGCACCATGTAGGTGGCACCGAAAAGTGTGTCGGGCCTAGTGGTGAATACCTCGATATCGCCTACGCCTGGGACAGCGAACAACACCGACGCACCCTGTGACCGGCCGATCCAGTTGCGCTGCATCGTCTTGACCTTGTCGGGCCAGTCCAGGTACTCCAGGTCTTCGATCAGCCGGTCGGAGTATGAGGTGATCCGCATCATCCACTGCCGCAACCGCTTACGGAATACGGGGAAGTTGCCGCGCTCGCTGCGACCATCCGAGGTGACCTCTTCGTTGGCCAGCACGGTACCCAACCCCGGGCACCAGTTGACCACTGAATCCGATTGGTACACGAGGCGATATGAGTCGACGAGCTCGGCGCGCTCACCATCGCTCAGCTCGTCCCACACGGTGCCGTCGGCAGGCGTACGTGCGCCGGAATCGAATTCGGCCACCAGCTCGTCGATGCGCCGCGCCCGCTGGGCATCGACGTCGTACCAGGCGTTATAGATCTGCAGGAAGATCCACTGAGTCCACTTGTAGAAGTCGGCGTCGGTGGTCGCGAAGCTGCGGCGTGAGTCATGGCCCAGTCCGAGCCGCCCGAGCTGGCGCTTGTAGTTGACGATGTTGGCTTCGGTGCGCACCCGCGGGTGCGTACCGGTCTGCACCGCGTACTGCTCGGCGGGCAGCCCGAACGCGTCGAACCCCAGCGCATGCAGCACGTTGGCACCGCGCATCCGGTGGAAGCGGGCATAGACATCCGTCGCGATGTAGCCCAGCGGGTGTCCGACGTGCAGCCCGTCACCCGACGGGTACGGGAACATGTCCTGGACAAACATCTTGTCCTTGGGAATCTGGGTGCCGTCGGTCGGTGCGAGCGTCCCCACCGGATTCGGTACATGGAAAGTGCCGCGGTCGGCCCAATTCTGTTGCCAGTGGTGCTCGATCTGCCCGGCGAGCTGCGCGGAGTAGCGATGCTTGGGGAATTCAGCGGTTTCCTCAATAGCTCTGCCGGCGTCCTGCTGGGCTTCAGTCACGCATCAAGGGTAAATGCGGCAGCTCAGCGAACAGAAATCGCCGCTTTGGCGACGAGAGTTAATCACTCTGGTCACAATCCGGCCACTTCCGGGGGTGTCCGGGGTGGTTTCTCAGCTGCGCTCACTAACTTCGGGACCGCCACAACCGAGAGCCTGCCTGTCGACATCGCGGTCGACACCTCCTCGCCCACGGTTGTCGCCCACCACGCGCAGACAACTCACACGACGCATTGGACAGAGCCGGAAGGACAGAGAAGGTGAAGACCACACGGTATTCAGTCAGGTTCGCGGCGGCCACGGCCTCCGTTGCGGCACTGCTCGCCGGGACCACCGCCATCGCGCTGGCGGACCCACAGCCTGTGCCCCCGGCACCGGTGGCCACTCCGAACGCCGCCACGTCGGCTCCCGTCGCACCGGCGGCGGCGCCCACGAATCCGCTGCAGCCTTCCGCGCCGATCGGTGGGCTCGCGCCCGCCAACGAGGGCACGCTGACGGAGTTCTTCGCTTCCAAGAACGTCAAGCTGGAACCGCTGACCAAGAACAGCCACGGTGCACCGCGCGTCAGCATCCCGATACCCAACAACTGGGCGAACGTGCCGGATCCCAATGTCCCCAACGCGTACCAAGTGATTGTCAGCAAGGCCAACGGCACCGGGCTCTACCAGTCCAACGCGCAGGTCACCATGAGCAAGCTTGTCGGCGAGTTCGACACCAACGAGGCCGTCTCTCACGGTCCCGTTGAGGTCAAGTCTCTGCAGGGCTGGCAGCCCACCGACGCCTCGCTGGTCACCTATCAAGGCGCCCCGTCCTCGATCGTGGAAGGCACCTTCCGTCAGGACGGTGAAACCCTCAACACTTCGCGCCGGGCCGCAATCATCACGCAAGGCAAAGACCGATACCTGGTCCAGCTGGCCGTCACCACGACCGTCGGCAACGCCATCGCCGAAGCTCCCGCCACCGACCTGATCGTCAACGGGCTGCGCTTCGGGGATGCCGCGCCGGTCACCGCGCCGGTCGCCGATCCGAATGCGCTCGCCGACCCGGACGCCGTGCCCGGTGCACCCGTCACGCCTGCTCCGGGGGCACCTGCGCCCGCGGACCCCAACGCGCCGCCATCTCCGGCACCCGGCATCCCGGGCCTGCCCACCCTGCCTCCGCTTATCCCACCGGCGCCGCCCGCGGCATAAGCGGCCCCGCATCCCGCTTAAACTGAGCGGGTGTTGATCGCCGCCATCGTGACCATTGCCCTGGCCGGGCTGCTGGCCGCGCTGTCGGCGGCGGGGTTCCTGCGGGCACCGCACGGCAGCCCTCAGCGCATGCTCGCACCCGCCCAGGCCGCAGCCACCGTCATCCTCGCGGCAGGCGCGCTCGCCGGGCTATTCGGTTCCACCGCAATCGGTTTGGTGGGACTGCTGGTATGTGGCGCCGCTGCCATCGCGACACTGGGTGCGGCGGCTTGGCAGGTCGCGCGATACACCACCGCCGCACAACAGATGTCGTCCTCGGGCA
Organism: Mycobacterium sp. D16R24; assembly: GCF_002013385.1. Classification (NCBI taxonomy): domain Bacteria; kingdom Bacillati; phylum Actinomycetota; class Actinomycetes; order Mycobacteriales; family Mycobacteriaceae; genus Mycobacterium; species Mycobacterium sp. D16R24. The sequence continues at coordinate 193,105 of NZ_MAEV01000007.1, forward strand.
GCTGCGGCCGTTCCTGCGGCGGCTGCCCCAGTGCGGCCGTTTCCGGCCGTGACGGTCTTGGCGCAAGCGGCTCATCCGTGTGCGCGCGGCCCTGACATGTCCAATCTCTAGACACGTCGGCGCTACCTCATCTGAATGTGATCCGTATTCGCCCATGTCGGCCCATTTTTTGGTGTTATGTTCCCTGGCACTCGCAGACAGATGTGGTCAGAAAGGGAGCCGTGAAAGACACCAAGCAGATGGTCAAGTTCATCCTCGTTGGTGTTCTCACGCTCGCTTCCGGTATCGCCGCGTATATCTATCGCGACGACCAGCTGATGGTGGATCTGCTCACCGTGCCGTTGTTCACCGGCATCATCGGGTACATCACCAACTGGACCGGTGTGCTGATGCTGTTCGCACCCTTGCGTTTCTACGGCTGGCGCATCCCCGGGCTACGCACCCTGTACGCCTTCCTGCCCCGACGTGTACAGGTCATCCCCGCCATCACCTCCGACGGACGGTTCGGGTGGCAGGGCATTGTGCCGTCACGTGCGGAGAAGATGGCCAGCATCGCCGTCGACAAGAGCCTTGCCAAGCTCGGTAGCATCTCGGACTTCTACGAGCAGCTCGAACCGGACCTCATCGCGAATCACCTTGCACTGATTGCCAAGACAGAGATTCGCAGCGTCATCACCAAGATCATGGAACGCGAGGACCCGCAGCTGTGGCACAACCTGCCGCCGGCATTGCGGGAGATGATGTTCAAGCGCATCGAGAATCAGCTGCCGCAGATCGTCAAGAACATGACCGACCAAATCGGCGAGAACATCGGGCAACTCGTCGACGCCAAGCTGATGATCATCCGGTACCTCACCGCTCATCCCAAGCTGCTCAACGACATCTTCCGGACCATGGGGCACAAAGAGCTGCAGTTCATGCAGAACTTCGGTTTCTACTTCGGCTACCCCATGGGCTTCGTTCTCGTCGCCATCCTGCACTCGGTTCCACACCACTGGTGGACACCGTGGATCGTGCTGCCGGTGGGCGGCATCGTCATCGGGTACATCGTCAACTACCTCGGCATCACCATGATTTTCGAACCCGTGCATCCCAATAAATGGGTGCCGTGGCGTCAGGGTTTGTTCATCAAGCGCAAGTCGGAGATCTCGGAGGAGTACGCCCGCACCATCTCCGAGAACGTCATCACCCTGGAGAACATCGGTAACGAGATGCTCAACGGGCCGCGGTCGGACCGCACCCGCCAGATGCTGGCCGACGGCATCCGGCCGGCACTGGAGCAAGCGCTTGGGCCTGCCCGCCGCGCCATTCGAGTAGCCGTTGGTCGGCGCCAATACGACCAGATCACCGAATCGGTCACCATCGAGGCAACCGGATTCGCGCCGCTGGCGTTTTCCGATCCGGAGTTCAACAAACAGCGCCAAGGCAAGATCGGTTCCTTCGTCTCGACCCAGATGCACAAGCTCTCACTCGATGATTTCAACGAGTTGCTGCGCTCAGCGGTCAAACAGGACGAGTGGTTGCTCTTCGTGCACGGCGCCGTCCTCGGTGCGGCCGGCGGGCTGGCCCACCTGCTCATCTTCCCGCCAGCAGGGTGACACGTGGCCCGAATCGACCTGACAAGATGATGCCCGATGACCAATAACACGCCCGTACCCGCGCACAACAATCAGCAGCTGCGGCCCGATCGCGTTGTCCAGGGCGTGGCCATGCTGGCCGCGAAAACCTGGTGGCGTGGCGTCAAGTGGTCGGCCGATATCGCCACCACCACCGGTACCAAGATCATCGACGACGTCCGGGCCGGGCGCTCGGCCTCCGATATCGCCCTGTCGGCCACCGAGCATGTCCTGGGTGCCGTACGCGACGCGCTGCAGCTGCCCACTGACCCGACCGGACTCACCATCACCAAGCCACAACGGCCCGCCCCGTCTCGGGTCACCATCGACATCACCGAATCGGGTTCGCCCGACTGCGACGAATTGCGCCGCCGGGGTGCCGAATTGCTGCGGCGCTCAGCCGATGTCTCGGACGTTGAGGACACCCATCCCGCCTATGCCCGCATTCTCAATCAGCTCGCACCCGATGAGGCACGCATCCTGCGGTTCCTGGCCGCGCACGGCGCACAGCCGGTGGTGGACGTGCGCACCAGTCGTCCGTTTGACGTCGGCTCGGAGATGATCGCCGAGGGGCTCTCGATGGTCGCGGAGCGGTCCGGCTGCCGCTACACCGACCGCAACAACGCCTACACCAATAACCTTGTGCGCCTTGGCCTGGTTCGCGCATCTCCGGAAGCGGTTGCGGCCGAGCGTTATCAGGTATTGGAGGTACAGCCAGATGTGGTCGCGGCGTGCCGCCGCGCGGGCCGTGCGCATAAGACTGTCCGCCGCAGCATCCACCTGACGCCATTCGGTGAGGACTTCTGCCGGGCCGTCATTCCCTCGGACCCATCGGTCGGCGACGACCTGTAGGTCTAGTTGCGGCTGACGTCGATGGGGTGTGTCGCCAACAACGACAACGGCAACGGCTGACGCCGCAGCACTGTGGCCCACAGGTCATGGCTCGCATCGGTCAGCACATCGGACGGCAGCGCGGACAACACGATCCAATCGTCGCGCTCAACCTCGCCCTCCAGCTGACCGATCGTCCACCCCGAATAGCCGGCGAAAACCCGGACACCCTCCACCAGCGGGGCGATGTCCTCGGGCTCGGCATCCAGATCGACCATGGCCATACGGCCCGTCACGTGGCGCAGACCCTTCACACCCTCGATGCTGACACCGGCCCGCAGAGTCGCCAGACACAACGCCGCATCACGTTTGACCGGTCCGCCGATGAACATCGTCTTCGGCTTGCTGGCGAGCTTGGCCCACTGCGGCAACACGTTGTACACCGCGGTCTCGCTTGGGCGGTTGAGCACCACCCCCAGCGTGCCGCCGTCGTTGTGTTCAACGACGAAGATCACGCTGCGCCGAAAGGTCGGCTCGAACAGGTTCGTGTTGGCGACCAGCAAGGTACCCGCCCGCAGGCGATGTGCGGGCGGCGCGATGTAGCCCTCGCCATATGCCTCGCCCTCTTCGGGCTCGTCGCCGTGCGCCACCTGAATATCATGACATCGTTTGCCGTTTCATGACTTGTGCTCAGCCAACCGCTACACATTTGTAGTGTGGGCGTTAAGCGGTCCGCCTAATTCCTGCCGCTTTACTTCCTGTAACCCGATCTCCACATACGAAAGCGACTCACATGAATGCGCGCCACTCGCCGCTGAGCTTGTGGCACGCCATCCAGGATCTCCCCGACTTCGGGCGGCTCGTGTGGGTGCGGCTGCTCACCCAGTTCAGCGATGGCCTCTTTCAGGCCGGGCTGGCGGGTGCCCTGCTGTTCAACCCCGAGCGTGAGGCCGAGCCGTGGGCCATCGCCGGCGCGTTCGCGGTGCTGTTCCTGCCGTATTCGGCGATCGGTCCGTTCGCGGGTGCGCTACTGGACCGATGGGACCGGCGTGCGGTCTTGATCTGCGCCAACCTGCTCCGGGTACTGCTGGTGGCCCTTGTCGGTATCGGACTGGCCTTCAGCGCCGGCGATGTGGTCCTGCTGTTGGGTGCGCTGATCGTCAACGGGGTCACCCGCTTCGTGACATCGGGCCTATCGGCTGCCCTCCCCCATGTGGTACCTCGCGACCAGGTCGCGACCATGAACTCGGTGGCCACCGCTGTCGGCGCCACCGCCACCTTCGCGGGTGCCAACTTCATGCTGATGCTGCGGGCCGTCTTCGGGGCCGGTGACTTGGGTTCTGCCACAGTCATTTTCCTCGTGATAGTGCCGGCAACGGCGGCGGCCTGGGTGGCCTCGGGCTTTCCCGGTGACCGGTTGGGCCCGGATGACAGCGTGCGCGCTGTCTACGGTTCAGCCGTCTACGCCGTGGCCACCGGCTGGGTGCACGGTGCCCGCACCATCGTCAGCACGCCCTCGGTGTTCGATGCGCTCATCGGTCTGGCCGCCCACCGCATGGTGTTCGGCATCAACACCTTGCTGGTCCTGGTCCTGGTGCGTAACAACGCATCGCTGTTCGCCGGGATCGGCGCCGCGGCACTGTTCCTGGCGTGCACTGGTATCGGCTCATTCCTGGGCACGGTCTCCACTCCTGCCCTGCTGCGACGCTTCGGCCGTGGACGGACCCTCGGAATAGCGCTGGGCGGTGCGGTTGCCCTCCAGCTGATTGCCTCCGGTCTCTACGTGCCCATCGTGCTCGGTGCCGCGTTCGGCCTGGGGATGGCGGGGCAGGTGATCAAGTTGTGTGCCGACGTCGGCATGCAGACCGATGTCGATGACGCCCTGCGCGGACACGTCTTCGCCGTGCAGGACTCGTTGTTCTGGGTGACCTTCACCGGTGCCATGAGCGTGGCCGCCGCCTTCATCGCGCAAGCGCACTGGCTGGCCTTCTCCGGTGCAGTGATCTACTTGATCGGCCTGATCGTGCATATGACCCGGACCCTATGGCCCAGCCCGGCCGAACCGAATCACACCGACCCGGAAGGACACGCCCGTGACCTCGACCGCTGACGCTGTCATCGATGACCTGCGCGACGAGAGCGATGGACTCGACGTCCTCGTGGCACCGCTGTCCGCACAGGACTGGGCCCGCGACACTCCCGCGGCGGGCTGGACGATCGCCCACCAGATCGCACATCTGCACTGGACCGACGCGCAGTCGCTGCTAGCGGTCACCGATCCGGAGGGCTTCGCCAACGAGCTGCCCAAGGCGCTGGCCGATCCCTTCGGATTCGTGGACAAGGCCGCCGAGGAGACCGCGCAGACCCCTCCGGCCGAGCTGCTCACCCGCTGGCGCGATACCCGCAGTCAATTGCATGCGGCGCTGCGCGCGGTGCCGGACGGAGTGAAGATCCCCTGGTACGGACCGCCGATGAGCTCTGCCTCCATGGGCACGGCACGCCTGATGGAGACGTGGGCGCACGCGCTTGACGTCGCCGACGCACTCGGAGTGGTACCCGCGCCCACCGCTCGGCTGAAATCCATTGCTCACCTTGGTGTTCGAACCCGGGACTACGCCTTCTCGGTGCATTCACTACCGGCCCCGGCCGAGCCGTACCGCGTGGAGCTGACCGGACCCGGCGGTGATACATGGGCCTGGGGTCCCGAAGATGCCGCGCAGCGTGTCACCGGATCCGCAATAGATTTCTGCTACCTGGTGACCCGGCGGCGGCCCCGCGCCGAGCTGGATCTGCGGGCCACCGGCGAGGACGCACAGCAGTGGCTGTCCATCGCACAGGCCTTCGCCGGCCCGCCCGGTGAAGGCCGCGGATAGCAATTCGCTCGGTTAGGTGTTCCACCGCCTGCTCGATAGCTCGGAGGCGATGTTCGCGGGCAATCGGACCACCGTCGCGTACTCGGCGTTCGGAAATGGCGCGCTCGATATCGACGCCCTGACAACAGCTTTCGATGCGCTGTTGCCGGCCTACCCGGTGCTGAACGCCCAGATCGTTACCCACGAACACGGCTACGCCCTGTGGCAGGCTCACCGCGCCCCCGCGCTGCGGGTGGGGACAGTCACCGGCCTGCCCGCGACGGGTTTCACCGTCGTCGACGCCGATGCGGTGTGCGCCGTGGATGTGGCCCAGCATGACAATGACTTTCGCTTGACCCTGCTGACCCATCACAGCATCGCCGATGCCGCCGCCTCGCTGCGCTATCTCGAGGCGTTGTGCGCGTTGTATACCCGCGTGGTCGCGACGGGGAGACCCGGGACGATCACGGCGCATCCGCTGGCCATATCGCTGGAGCAATTCCTCGCCGACCGCGGGTTCGCCACACCCAAGCCCTGTGCACCCCCTGCGCCACGGGCAGAGACGACGGTCGACGCAACGGTCATGGTTCGGCACGAGCGCACCCGGTTCGGGCGCGAACAGACCACACGGCTGTTCGGCGCGGCCCATGCGGCCGGACTCACCGTGCACGGCGTCGTCTGTGCCGCGATTGCGGTTGCCGCTCACGATCTTTCCGGATCGGCCGGGTCAGACGAATACGGCGTGGTGTCATCGGTGGATTTGCGTGCGCGGGTGGGGCCGCCCCTTGCGGCCGAGGCAGGGACCGTCATCCAGGGCTCGGACACTGCGACCGTCGAGATCGAGGTGCAGGATGACCCCGCGCGCATCGGACGCGCTGTGTTGGACTCTCTCGCCGAAGGCCTCGCCCGCCGCACAACGCATCAAGCGTTCCTGTCGCCGCGAGACATCTGGCGTCAGCCCGCATCGAACCCGCTCATGGTCACGAACTGGGGACGCATTCCCGCGTTGCGTCTGCCCGACGGACTACGAGTCGACGACTTTCGGGCCTCCGCAGGCGGCCTGCGAGCTGGTCGAGCCACAACTGCTCCACCAAGCTTCTTCGTCACCACCTGCGATGGACGGCTCAGCGTCGACCATCCGGTATGGGTGAACGACGAGTCCGATCCCACTGATGCGTGGACAGCGGCGCTAGGGCGGGCCTTCGACCGCATTCTGCGCTGACGGCCGCGGAGGTCCCAGCGGCCGGGTCGCATCGGCGACGCCATCGAATCAAAGGCCGACATGAAAGAGGCGCCCCGCAGTACGCAACAATTCGTCGCCTCGTGATTTCTGCCACGAAGTGGGACGATGCCTTCGCCGCCAGCAGAGCTACCCGCATCAACCGGCACGAACCACCTTTTGATCACCAGGTACTTCATCAACACCCTTGCGATGCCCACGCACCCGAAGGGGACACCGCTACAAGACGAATCTACGGAAGGGCTTTCCGCTCGATCACGGATACCCGATTGATCGCTCCTCGCAGATTAGCGGCCGCAGCACGTACCTTGTCCAGCTTCTTGTGATCCGCCGAATCTGCTTCAAGGGCAAGGAGCGCCGAATAGCTGTGATCAATATCCGTCAGCAGGATCGCCAGTTTCTTGTCAGACAATCGCGGTTGTAGTTCTTGGACAACCTCGAGGTGCGCACGAAGGTTGTTGTCCCGCAGCGAGCCCAGTGATCGACTCTTCTGCTCGACCTCAGCGACGGCATCGCGCAGTGAGACGATGGCAACTCGCACTTCGGGGAGCTGCTTGGCTGCTCTCCGCCACTTGGCATCGCGCCGCCCCAGTGTCGACATGATGGCGGCATACGTTGCAGTGACAGCGCCATACCCTGCTGCCACTGGCGTGACCCATTCCCAACTCATAGACCCGCCTGCCCGGCACGCCCGGAGCTGGGCATGTCGTATAGTGCGGGTATGCGTGACGTTGATATTCGCGCCGCATTAGTCGACAAGCTTCGGCGTGAATTCCACGGCGACAAGATCGTCAATGAAATGGGACTTTGCTTAGGCGCGACGCGCGTCGACGTAGCGGTGATCAACGGATCACTCCATGGGTACGAGATCAAAAGCGACCGAGATACTCTCGCGCGCCTTCCAGCACAGATCGAGCTATACAGCAAGGTACTGGATTTCTGTACCATTGTTTGCGGTGATAGGTATCTAAGCAAGATGCGCGAAGTAGTGCCTTCGTGGTGGGGAATCGTCGAAACTCGCGAGCTAGACGGTGGCGTGATTCTGAAACAGAGGCGGAAGCCGCGCCGCAACCGCGAGTGCGATTCACTCTCGGTCGCACAGCTGCTCTGGCGCGATGAAGCAGCTTCTCTCCTGAAGACCCACGGTGAATGTGTAAAGGCCCGCGAAACCCGTTGGAATCTCTGGGACCGACTGGCCGACTGGCCAATTGCGGATCTGCAGCTCGGTGTCCGTACGCAGCTCAAGGTTCGCCCCGCGTGGTAAGGCGGTCAACGACGTGGGCGATGTGATGGCTTGTTCCGATGGCGCGCCATGTCATCGCATTGCCTGATCTTGCCCCGTTCGGCACCGGATCCAAGTGTGCAAACTGCGCTTTCTCCGCGATCTGTGTATCACCCCAAGACAGTTCCGAAGTAAACTCCGGATGCTGCGCAACGACTTCACAGATGTCGAAGAATTGCGCGCTACCGCGGCGGTCATTCTTTCGCCCTTTCAACACGAGCCACGCCTCTGAAGCGGTGTATCTAATCTGAGGCGCCGGCGCAAAGGGGACCCCGGCCTGTTGACTGGGGTACGCGACGGCATAGTCACCGAAGGACGGCACTCTTAGCTTGTCCTGCAATCGATCTCGAACATTGCGCCACGTGGTGAGTTCCCATCGCGGCAGGTCGGCCAATCTCCACGGCGAGACGCCATCGAGCGCGTTAGGAAATCCTCCGGCCGCGAGTGTCAACGACTTCCACTCGTCGCGGTGGGGAAGATCTAGAATCACGAGCCGCGCGATTCGGGCCGCAAATGATGCCGAAGCCTCGTTGACTGCTCCGAAGTCGATCACCAAATCCACGCAGTCCGGTTGGGTCCTCAGCTGACTCAAAAGTCTGTCCAATGTTTTGGCCATCGGCTCATCGCGCTCGTCTAGATCTTCGTCTGACAGCCGTATGCAGACCTCGCGCTTGTCGAATCGCCCAAGCGACTCACGGAGGCGTTCGATCAATGCAACACTGTCGGAATCCATTGGGCGACAGACAGGTATAACCTTGGATTCATCTCGCTCATAGAACTCGTCGATAATGTTTGCAGCAGGAAAATAGTCCTCTACTGGGGGTAACGCGTGTAGATCGACAATGAGATCCTGTGAACCATTCCAGTTCTCGTATAGCCGACTCGACGTCTTCAACACCGTTGCGCTGACCTTTTCAGGGATCGGCTCACCGGTTTCGTCGTCCAATTCATCACCGGTCGGCATAAACTCGATGAGCGGAGTGAACTGTGCTGACCGGGCCTCCCCCATGTTTCGCAGCGCAGTGAACTCGCCGAGCCGAGCCTTGAGAATCGGAATGTAGTGACTTTGGTCCCGCATGCTTCCCCCATTCGCCAACATCGTCAACTCAGACTAAGGGGAGAGCGGTTGCGCTAGTGGCGGTTCGATGCGAAATTCTCGCGCACCTGTTCAGCATCTGTGGCCTCCTGCGCGGGGCCAGTTGTACGCCCGCCTACCGGCCGACAGCAGTACTAGACCGCATGATGTCCCGTTAGCGCCAACCGCTAGGGCGGGCCTTCGACCGCATTCTGCGCTGACGGGAGCGGAGGTCCCAGCGGCCGGGCCGCATCGGCGGCGCCATCGCCGTCAGCGTCGATAAGCTCGACATCCCAGCGACCGTCACCGGTAGTGTCGGCATAGACGGAAGACCCGGATTCGCTGGTACGGAAGGCTCTTTCGGCGTCACCGTCGCCATCAACATCGAGCAGCTGCTCGGGTCTGCCATCCCCGTCGATATCGGCTGCGCCACCGGTGTGTTCGACACCGTCCAGGCCGAACCAGCTGATCGATCCGCTTCGTTCCACGTGAAACGCCCACGTGCCCAAGCCATCATCGGTGAAGTACGCCTCGGGCCTGCCGTCGTTGTCCACGTCGAGGACGCTGTGGTCGGCCGAGCCGTCACCGTCGGCGTCCCACATCACATCGTCGAACAACCCGTCACCATCGAAATCCAGGCGCACCGCGTCGAGAATCCCGTCACCGTCCAGGTCGACATTGGGTGATGCTTCCCACGCGGTGACGACCCCGTCTCCCCCACCAAGGCAATAGTCCATATCTGATACGAGCCCCCGACGAGCCCGGGCGTTCCGTCCTCTTCGGGCATGTGGATAACCCCCCGGACAGAACGTGCGCTGATTTCGGTTCACATAGATAGGAGGGGAACCACAGCGATTCGGTTCCATCCGTAATCTCTCACCCCGTGGATGCCCCTACGCTCACGCTGCTTCTCAGTGCAGCAGCCGCCGCCGGCTGGGTCGACGCGGTTGTGGGTGGTGGCGGGCTCGTCCTCATCCCGGTGTTGCTGCTCGTCTTCCCCGGGATGACCCCTGCGACCGCGCTGGGCACCAACAAACTCGCCGCGCTGTCGGGTACCGCATCGGCCGCTGTCCGGCTCTTCCCCAAGACGCCCTTGAACTGGCGCGCGCTACTCGGAGCCTTCGTCGTCGCGGCGGCGTTCTCCAGCGCCGGTGCCTACACCGCCTCGCGGCTACCGGTGTCCGTCTTCAAGCCCGTGGTGCTGGTCCTGCTCGTGGCGGTGGGGGCGTTTGTCGCGACACGCCCCCATTTCGGAACCTCGACCACAGCCACCGCACGCACCAAGACCGCCACCCTCACCGCCCTGGCGGTGGCCGCCGTTCTCATCGCCTTCTACGACGGCATCATGGGCCCAGGCACCGGGACCTTCATGATCATCACGTTGACCGCCGTCGCGGGGATGACCTTCCTGGAAAGCTCGGCCACCGCCAAGGTGCTCAACTCCGGAACCAACGTGGGAGCGCTCGTCGTCTTCGCCTCGCAGGGCCATGTGCTGTGGCTGCTGGGGCTAGCACTCGGCGTCGCGAACATCGCGGGTGCTCAGCTCGGTGCGCATATGGCACTCGGACGCGGCGCGGGATTTGTCCGGGTGGTGCTACTAGTGGTTGTCGTGGTGATGGTCGGCAAGCTCGGCTATGACATGCTCGGCTGATCAGGAGCCGTCGCGGGCCGCCCACCATTCCTGCAGCGCCTCGACCGCGTCGTCGTGGTCGAGTGGACCCCGTTCCAGCCTGAGCTCCTTCAAGAACCGCCAGGCCTGTCCCACAATCGGTCCGGCGGGAACACCCAGCAGCTCCATGATCGCGTTGCCGTCGAGATCGGGCCGCACCCGCGCCAGATCCTCCTGAGCGGTCAGCTCGGAGATGCGCTCCTCGAGCCCGTCATAGTTGGCCTGCAGCCGGGCCGCACGCCGCTTGTTCCGCGTCGTGCAGTCCGCACGCACCAGCTTGTGCAGCCGGGGCAGCAACGGGCCGGCATCCGTGACATACCGGCGCACCGCGGAATCGGTCCACTTGCCGTCCCCATACCCGTGGAACCGCAGATGCAGATACACCAGCTGCGACACGTCATCGACCATCTGCTTGGAGTACTTGAGAGCACGCATCCGCTTGCGCACCATCTTGGCCCCGACAACCTCGTGGTGGTGAAAGCTCACCCCGCCGCCGTCCTCATGCCGGCGGGTGGCCGGCTTACCGATGTCGTGCAGCAGGGCCGCCCACCGCAGCACCAGATCGGGGCCCTCGTCCTCGAGATCCACGGCCTGCTCCAGCACCGTCAGCGAGTGCCGGTACACGTCCTTGTGTTGGTGGTGTTCGTCGATGGTCAGCTGCATCTCGCCGACCTCGGGCAGCACCACCGCGCCCAGCCCGCTGTCCACCAGCAGATCGATTCCGGCGACCGGATGCGCACCCAGGATCAGCTTGTCCAGCTCGACCTGCACTCGTTCGACGGTTATCCGGCCCAGTTGGCTGGACATCGCGTCCAGCGCCGTCAGCACCCGGGGCGCCACCGTGAAGCCGAGCTGCGAGACGAACCGGGCCGCCCGCAGCATGCGCAACGGGTCATCTCCGAAGGAAATCTCCGGAGCCGCCGGGGTATCGAGCACCCCGGCGCGCAGTGCCTCCAGCCCATTGAGCGGATCGCAGAATTCTCCGGGCCCGTCCGGCCCGATCTTGACCGCCATCGCGTTGACGGTGAAATCTCTGCGCACTAGATCACCCTCGAGGCTGTCGCCGAAAACCACCTCTGGATTGCGTGTCTGCTGGTCGTAGCTGTCGCTGCGGAACGTGGTGATCTCCACCCGCTGCCCCTTGCGCGCCACCCCGATGGTGCCGAAGGCGATACCGGTATCCCAGATGGCCTCGGCCCAGCCGGTCACCAATTCCTGCACCTGCTCGGGGCGAGCATCGGTGGTGAAGTCCAGATCGGTGCCCAACTTGCCCAGCAGGGCGTCGCGGACAGTGCCGCCCACCAGATACAGGTCAAAGCCCGCCGAATCGAAGAGCGCGCCTAACTCCGACAGCATCTTCTGGTGCCGGTTCAGGGTCACTGCGGCGGTGGCCAACAGTTCGGTGGTCGGTATCGATTCGGGCACGTCGGGCAGCCTACCGGCGCGTATCGATAGGGCTCTCAGTAGCGGGAACTACTATCACATGGGTGTCTGACTCCTCCGGCGGTTCCCGCACGGGTGGGTCGTCGGACGAGCCCAACGGTTCAGCGCGCGGCAAAGGGTCACGCCGTGGTCGGCGCAACCGATCGCAGGGCCGAGCACAGGGCAGGGCGCAAGGCGCCGGCACTCCGGCGGCCGCACCCGCCGCTGGCGCTTCCTCCGAATCCAATGGGGCAGCTGCCACCGGCGGAAAGGGCCGCGGGCGCGCGAAGGGCGGCACCGCAGGAATCTCGCTGCGTACCGTCCGCGAAACCTCCGCCGGTGGCCTGGTCATCGCGGGCATCGACGGCCCCAAGGATGGCCAGGTGGCGGCCCTGATCGGGCGCACCGACCGGCGCGGCCGGATGCTCTGGTCACTGCCCAAGGGCCATATCGAACAGGGCGAAACCGCCGAACAGACCGCGATCCGCGAGGTCGCCGAGGAGACCGGAATCCGCGGCAGCGTGCTCGCCGCACTCGGCAGCATCGACTACTGGTTTGTCACCGAGGGCCGCCGCGTACACAAGACCGTGCATCACTATCTGATGCGCTCCCTGGGCGGCGAGCTGTCCGACGACGATGTCGAAGTCACCGAAGTCGCCTGGGTTCCCCTCGGCGAGCTGCCCACCCGTCTGGCGTACGCCGACGAACGACGGCTGGCTGAGGTGGCCGGCGACCTCATCGACAAACTGCACTCCGGGGGGCCCGAATCGCTGCCACCCCTACCCCAATCCACGCCGAGACGGCGACCTCAAACGCACTCGAGTACCCACAGGACACCGGGCCGGCGAACCGGGCGCGGTCCGCAACAATGACCCGACTCACGCATCGCAGCGCGACGCGTGTGGCGGCAGTACTTGCCGTCCTCGCGCTTGTCTTGCTCGGCACTCCATGGTCCGCCCCCCGCGCGCAGGCCTATCGCGACGGGCAGTTCCTCAAGGTCGTCCTCGACGAGGTGACACCGCAGACCGTCACCACCGTCGATTCGATGGTGACCGTGCGAGGCACCGTGACCAACGTCGGCGATCGACCGGTCACCGATGTCGTCGTCCGGCTGGAGCGGGCCGAAGCCGTCGCCACCAGCTCCGAGCTGCGGGCCAGTCTTCATGGCCGCCATGACCAGTACCAGCCCGTCGGCGAGTTCGTCACTGTCGCAGGGACTCTCACACAGGGGCAGCAACGTCCCTTCACACTTGCCTTCCCGCTGCGCGGCGGCACCGGACCGACCTGGAACATCGCGGCCCCTGGGGTCTATCCGGCTCTGGTGAACGTCAACGGCACCCCGGACTACGGGGCCCCCGCACGGCTCGACGACGCCCGCTTTCTGCTCCCGGTTCTCGGAGTTCCGCCCCCGACCGGTGCTGCCTCCGAACCCGAAGTCGCCCCCGATACCTCCCGTCCCGTGGGTCTGACTCTGCTCTGGCCCCTGGCCGACCGGCCGCGACTGGTGCCCGGTCAACCTGGTGGACCGACACCCATACGACTGCTCGACGATCAGCTGGAACGCTCGCTATCTCCCGGCGGCCGACTGGACGCGCTGCTGGGCGCCCTGGAGTTCGCGACCGACCCGGCCGTCGACCCCAAGGGAGATCTGGGCCGCACGGTCTGCATGGCCGTTGACCCCGATCTGCTGGTCACGGTGAACGAAATGACCCTGGGCTACCAGGTTCTCGACAACGCCGCCGATCCCGCCGGTCCCGTGCACCCCGGCACCGGGCAGGGACTCGCCGTCGCATGGCTCGACCGGCTGCGCGCATTGGCCAGGCACACCTGCATCACACCGCTGCCGTACGCACAGGCCAGTCTGAACGCGGTCGCTCAGATGTCCGACGAGGGCCTCGCCCACCAGGCCACCACCGGTGCCGCCGACGTCCTCGATCAAGTTCTGGGAATCAACAGCCTGCGCGGCGCCACGCTGCTTGGCGACAGCCACCTCTCCAAGGCGGGTATCGACCTGCTCACCGGACTGGGGCCGACCGTCGCGGTGTCGGCTCTGCCCTCGGGTGAGGAAACTCCACCCGACTTCAACGCGCGCCGCGTGTCCGACACCGTCGTCGCGTCACCCTTCGACCCGTCGGTGGGTGCCGCGCTGAGTGCCGCCGGTCGCACACCCAGCACCCCCGAATACGTGCCGACTTCACTTCGTTTTGCCTTGCAACATGATTCACGCGTGGCGCGGATGCAGGACGCGCTCGGCGCGATGGCCTGGCAGGCGCTCACTCCCCAGCAGACTCCCCGCCAGACGATTCTGCTCCCGGACGCCACCTGGGACCTGTCCGACGGCGAGGCACGCGCCATCCTGTCCGCCACCTCCACGCTTCTGCACGCCGGACTCGCGCTACCCCGACCACTGCCGACGGTCATCGGCGAGGCGCGTGCCGGCGCCCAGGCCAATCCGGTGGATACCGCGTTCGGAGTGGATTCCCACGGTGCTGTGGACGATGGGGTGTCGCTGGGGCTGGGCGACGAGGTCCGGCGGCTGTGGGGACTGACCGCCGCCTTGACTGTGGATGCTCGCACCGGGCTCACCGGTGCCCAATACACCGATCCGCTGCGCCAGGACGCCCTGCGCGCCGTGAGCCAAAGCGTGCCGCCGGACGCGCGTGACGACACCGCCCAGGAACGGCTCTCTGCCATCCGCCGGACGGTCGGCGACCTGTTCAACGCCGTCACCGTCGTCAATCCAGGAGGTTCCTACACCCTGGCCACCGAGCACAGCCCGCTGCCGTTGGTGCTACGCAACGAGCTTCCGGTACCGATCAGAGTCGCCCTCCGCGTCGAGACACCCGCCGGCATGAGTGCGACAGATGTTGGTGTGCAAGAGATTCCGCCCGGATTCTTGCCGGTGAAGGTTCCCGTCGAGGTCAACGTGTCCCAGCGAATGGCGGTAGACGTCACGCTGCATACGCCCGACGGTCTGCCCCTGGGCGATCCGGTACGTCTCTCCGTGCACTCCAACGCCTACGGCAAGCCGCTGTTCTTCATCACCATCAGTGCCGCGACGGTGCTCTTCGCGTTGACGGGCCGGCGCCTGTGGCACCGGTTCCGCGGTCAACCGGACCGGGCGGATCTGGATCGCGACAACGAAACATGGCAGCCGTGAGACAGCCGCTGGACCCCCTACCCGATCCCGAGTCCGACGACACGATCGAGGAGCTTTCCGACGCGGCCGTCGTCGCACACTCGGGCTCGATGGCCGTGGCCACCCTGGTCAGCCGGATCACCGGTTTCATCAAGCTGCTGTTAATCACCGCGGCGCTCGGCGCCGCGTCCGCGAGCGCGTTCTCGACTGCCAACCAGCTGCCCAACATCATTGCCGCACTGGTGCTCGAGGCCACCTTCACCGCCATATTCATTCCGGTGCTCACCCGCGCCGAGCGGGAGGACGCCGACGGCGGTCTGACCTTCATCCGCAAGCTGCTGACCATCGCCACCACGCTGCTACTGCTGACAACGGTGCTCTCCGTGCTGGCCGCACCCCTGCTCGCCGCACTGCTACTCGGCGGCGACCCGAAGGTCAGTACGCCGCTGACCACCGCACTGGCGTATCTGCTTCTGCCACAGATCTTCTTCTACGGCCTGTCCTCGGTGTTCATGGCGATCCTCAACACCCGCAATGTGTTCGGGCCCCCCGCCTGGGCTCCGGTATGGAACAACCTCGTCGCCATCGCCGCGCTCATTCTGTTCTGGCTCATGCCCGGCGAGCTCACGCTGGACCCAACCCGGATGAGCGATCCGAAACTCCTGGTGCTCGGCATCGGCACCACGCTCGGCGTGGTGACCCAGGCCCTGGTCCTCATCCCGGCGATCCGGCGCCAGCGGATTCCCCTGCGACCGCTGTGGGGGATTGACGACAGGCTCAAACAGTTCGCCGGCATGGCCACGGCCATGTTCGCGTACGTGGCGATCAGCCAGCTCGGATTCGTCATCACCAACCGGATCGCCGCCCACGCAGCCGATTCCGGCCCCATCATCTACAACCAGACCTGGATGATCCTGCAGCTGCCCTACGGGGTGGTCGGCGTAACCATTCTCACCGCGGTCATGCCGCGGCTCAGCCGAAACGCGGCCGCCAAGGACACCGCCGCGGTGGTTGGGGACATGTCGCTGGCCACCCGGCTCACGATGGTCGTGCTGATCCCGGTGGTGGCGGTGATGACCGTCGGCGGTCCGGCGATGGGGCCGGCACTTTCCGCCTACGGGCACTTCACCCTCGGCAACGCCCACTACCTCGGGCTCTCAATCTCGCTCTCGTCCTTCACCCTTATCGCGTACGCCCTTGTGCTGCTACAACTTCGGGTGTTCTACGCGCGGCACGAGGCGTGGACGCCCACGCTGATGATCGTTGTGATCACCGCGGTGAAGATTGTCGGCTCGGTGATTGCCCCGCACCTCACCGACGACCCCAGCCTGGTCGCGGGTTATCTCGGTGCCGCCAACGGCCTCGGCTTTGTCGCGGGGGCCATCTGCGGATACCTGTTGTTGCGCCGGAGCATCGGGCGCGCCTCCGGACCGCTCATCGGTCCAGACGTGGCCCGTACGGTGCTGGTCACTCTCGCCGTCTCGGCGACCGCGGCCGCCATCGGCCTGGGCGTCGACCGCGGATTCGACCTGGACCTGCTTACTCGGGCGGGCGGCGGCCTGGGCTCGGTCCTGCGGCTGGCCATCCTGGGCACCGTCATGCTCACGGTCACCTTCGCACTCATGGTGGCGGTCAAGCTCCCGGAGGCACTCAGCGTCGTCGCCATGCTGCAGCGCCGCCTGGGCGGTCGACTCGGGGCCGGCGTCCAAGATCACGCTTCGGTCATGGGCAACTCCCCTGCGCCAACCCTGCCGTACCCTGATTCGGGTGATCGAGTCGGCGGCGGTGGTGCCGACGACTCCACAACCGCAAACAAACCAGCGCACGGGGGCGGTGCTGATACGAGAAAGGGCCGGGCCGTGACAGACACCCCAGGGTCATCGACCCGGTCTGTTTCCACCCAGCCCCCGTCCGGGGGTTCAGCACCCACCTCGATGAGGCCCGGTGCCAGCATCGCGGGCGGCCGCTACCGCCTGCTCACCTCGCACGGAGGCCCGGACGGGCTGCAGTTCTGGCAGGCCACCGATACCGAGCTGAATCGGCCGGTGGCGCTCACCATCATTGATGGCGCCACCTTCAGCTCCGATCAGGTGCAGGACATCCTCTCGAATACCTTGCGGCTCAGCAAGATTGGATCAGCGGGCCTGGCCCGAGTGCTAGATGCCGTGCGTGAGGGAACCGGTGGCATCATCGTCGCGCAGTGGGTCCGAGGCGGTTCGCTGCGCGAGGTCGCCGATACCGAGCCGTCCGCTGTAGGTGCCAGCCGAGCCGTCCGATCCCTCGCAGAGGCTGCCGACGCAGCTTTTGAGGCCGGGTCGGCCCTGAGCATCGACCACCCCGATCGCGTGCGTATCAGCATTGACGGAGACGCGGTGCTCGCGTTCCCCGCCACCCTGTCCTCGGCCACCGCGGACGAGGACGTTCACGGCCTCGGCGCCACCCTCTACGCGCTGACCACACGCCGCTGGCCGCTGGCCGAAACCGGCCAGCCGAGCGGCCTTCCCGGTGCCAGTCGGGCTCCTGACGGTCTGCCCGTGGAGGCACGGATCATTGTGCCGACGGTCCCCACGGAGATCTCCGATGTGGCCGCACGCGCGCTGAGCGATGATCCCGGCTCTGCCGCAGACCTACTCGACGGGCTGGAATCAGCCATCGCGAGCGTCGACCACACCACCATGCTGGAGCCCGCCGCCGCGGCGCCCACCCAGGCCCTGAACGTGGGCCGGACCCATGGGTTCCATGGTCCGGGGGATCTCGACGACGACCAGGATGACGAGAATCTCGACGACGACCCGGAAGAAGCCGCACGCCACCGCAAGATCTTCCTGATCGGGCTCGGCGTGGTCGGCGTTCTCGTCATCTCACTGTGCATTGCACTGGGTGTCTGGGTCACGCGGATCTTCGGCGACGTCGGTCCCCTGGACAAGATCAATGTCGGGATCGGATTACCCACCCAGTCGTCCAACGGCGACACCACGAAGCCAGGTAGCCCGGCCAAGATTGTGCAAGCGACCGTGTTCCCTCCGGGCCCCGACGCCGATCAGCCCGGCAAGGCAAGTCTGGCCGTGGATGGCAACGCTTCCACATCGTGGGCAACCGACACCTACACCGATGCCGATCCCTTCCCGGTGCTCTTCAAGCCCGGTGTGGGGCTATTGCTCGATCTGCAGTCCGCGAGCGCTCTGAGTAGCGTGAGCATCGAATCTCACAGTGTCGGAACACAAGTGCAGATTCGTTCCGCCGACTCGGCTACGCCCGGCTCCCTCAACGACACCAAGGAGATCTCCGCTACCACCACCCTGCAGTCCGGCAAAACAACGATTCCGATCACCAGCAGCTCGCAGGTCTCTCATGTGCTGGTCTGGATCAACAAGCTGGGTTCCACCAACGGTGATCACCACGCGGAAATCGGCGAAATCACGGTCACAACTGCTTCCTAGCTGCAGGATCGCCTGACAGTCGAGGAGTTACCGAACGGTTTTCAGTATGGCTCCGCAATTTCTACCCCTATATTTTTCGCGGTAGTTGAAACCCGATGGCAACCTCGGATTTGGGCGCTGAACTGCTGTTCATGTTGCTCAGTTACGCAAATCACTGTTACAGATTATTGAAAGTTGTATAACAGTTTGCTGTGGGGTCAGCTCGTGGTCGACGCCGAGCCCCATTTTTGATTACTGTGCGCGTGTGGGCATGGTTCAGGGGGTTCTCACGACTCCTCAGCACTCGGACGCCGAGTTGTTGGCTGCCCATGTCGCCGGCGATCCTTCAGCCTTCGAACAGCTGTTCCGCCGTCACCACCGTCGGCTCTACCGACTGGCGAGGGCCACCAGCCGCACCCCCGAGGATGCCGCCGATGCGCTCCAGGAGGCGATGCTGTCCGCGCACCGCGGGGCCGCCAATTTCCGCAATGACGCCGCCGTCACCAGCTGGCTGTATCGCATTGTCGTGAATGCCTGTCTGGACCGTCTGCGTCGCACCAAGGCGCACAGCCCGATCGAACTCGAAGAGGACGTCTACACCCTCGACGACCCGTCGACCAACATCGATACCTCGATCGTCATCCAGAAGGCCCTGCTACGGCTGCCCGCCGAGCAACGCGCCGCGGTCATAGCAGTCGATATGCAGGGATACTCGGTGGCCGATGCCGCTGAGCTGCTCGGTGTGCCCGAGGGGACGGTAAAGAGCCGCTGTGCGCGAGCACGCGCACGTCTGGCCGTCGCCCTGCACTATCTCGACAAAGCCGGCTCCGTCGAACCGGAAACCATCGACTACTAGCCGTGTGCCACCGTGTCACGATCCGCCTACCAATTGGGCAACTGGCGTGGCCAGCGGTAGCTGGATATGGGAACAATGAACTCAAATGGTCAGCAGCACCCCGGACAGCCCCGAAGGCGAAGGTAACCTCGACATGGTGAACCTCGCCGAGGTACCGCTGTCACTCGAGGTCCTGGCCGACCTGCAAGCCGGCGTCTATGACGCCGGCGACGCTGAGGTACTTCGGCAACGGGCAGAGCAGGATCCGGACGCGCGCACGGCGCTCGCCGCCCTAGATCAGGTGCGTGCCGACCTGGTGGCGTGGATGGAGAGCCCCGCACCCGATGTACCCGAGGCCGTCGTCGACAACATCGTTGCCGCGCTGCACGCCGAGTCAGCCCAATCGACGTTGCCTGCGGTAGCTGCGCATGCCGTTCGGCCCACCGACCCCGGTCTCAACTTGGTGACCGGCCCGGTCCCGCTGGACCATCGCCGACGCCCCGCGGCAAAGCTTCGCTGGATCGCATACTCCAGCGCCGGGTTGGCTGCCGCCGCCTGTGTTGCCGTCGCGATCACCGTGGTCGCGCAGAACAATCACCGCGCCTCCGAAACCACCACCGCCGTGGGTCCATCGCTATCGCAACAGATCGGACCCAAGACGGGCGCCCCTGTGGCGCCGGAGTTGCCCGCACACAGCGCACTGGGTGGGGCGTCGTTCCCGATCTCCGGCAACGAGATCACCGCCCTCGTCGGCCGCACCCCCGCGTTCGGCGATCTAGAGGATGCCTCGCGGCGTGCGTCCTGCCTCACCGGCCTCGGCTTCTCCGCTTCGACGCCCGTACTCGGCGCGCAAACGCTGGACATCGACGGCCCCGCGGTGCTGATGGTCCTGCCGGCCGAACGTCCGGGCGAGCTGTTGGCCGTGGCCGTGCGGCCCGGATGCAACCAGTCCGATCCGCAGCGGGTGGCCCAGACCCGGATCGGTGCGACACCCGGCCGGTAGAACCCCGCCCGCCCGGTGTAGCTCCCACCGCCCCGCCCAGTGTTATCTCCCACCGCCCCGCCCGGTGCGGAACATCCCGCTCTAGGCTGTTGTTTCAGCACTCGCAGGGCCTTGTGTGGAACAGGGACTCAGATCGGATCAGAAGGGAACCGCATGTCGGAGGTTGTATCGACCGAGTCCGAATCGGACGTCCACGAGCTCATCATCATCGGCTCCGGACCCGCTGGGTACACCGCGGCGGTCTACGCAGCCCGTGCCCAGCTGAAACCGATTGTCTTCGAGGGCACCCAGTTCGGCGGTGCATTGATGACCACCACCGAGGTCGAGAACTACCCCGGCTTCCGCGAGGGCATCATGGGGCCCGATCTCATGGACCAGATGCGTGAACAGGCCATTCGCTTCGGTGCCGATCTGCGCACCGAGGACGTCGACGAGGTGTCCCTGCGCGGACCCGTGAAGACCGTCACCGTCGGTAACGAGGTTTACCGTTCCCGGGCCGTCATCCTGGCCATGGGCGCCGCACCGCGGTATCTGGGTGTACCGGGCGAGGACACCCTCCTGGGCCGCGGGGTGAGCTCGTGTGCCACCTGTGACGGTTTCTTCTTCAAGGATCAGGACATCGCCGTCATCGGCGGCGGCGATTCCGCGATGGAGGAAGCGACATTCCTCACACGGTTTGCCCGCAGTGTGACACTCATCCACCGCCGCGACGAGTTCCGCGCCTCCAAGATCATGCTGGAGCGCGCGTACGCGGATCCCAAGATCAACGTCCTGACCAACACCAAGATCGTCGGGGTCGAGGGCACCGATTCGGTGACCGGGCTCAAGCTGGAGAACGCGGTGACCGGGGAGTCCTCGCAGCTGCCCGTCACCGGCATGTTCGTCGCGGTCGGACACGACCCGCGCAGTGAACTCGTCCGTGACGTCGTCGATGTTGATCCCGACGGATATGTGCTGGTGCGGGGCAGAAGCACCTACACCTCACTGGAGGGTGTGTTCGCGGCCGGCGACCTCGTCGACCGGACCTATCGCCAGGCCGTTACCGCCGCCGGAAGTGGTTGCGCCGCAGCCATCGACGCCGAACGGTGGCTTGCCGAGACGGCACATTCCCAGACCCTCATCGAGGCTTAAGCCTCACCGCCACTGATCACAAGGAGAACCATGAGCGACCACGCGACCATTACCGTCACCGACGATTCGTTCCAGGAGGACGTCGTCTCCAGCAACAAGCCCGTCCTGGTGGACTTCTGGGCGACATGGTGCGGGCCCTGCAAGATGGTGGCCCCCGTGCTCGAGGAGATCGCCAAGGACCACGGTGATGCGCTCACCATCGCCAAGCTGGATGTCGACGCCAACCCAGAGACCGCTCGCGCGTTCCAGGTGACCTCGATCCCGACGCTGATTCTGTTCCAGAATGGTGAGGCAACCAAGCGCATCGTCGGTGCCAAGAGCAAGTCGGCGTTGCTACGTGAGCTGGATGGGGTCGTCTAACCGGCCCAACACCGCTCGGTCGACAGGGCCGAGAGTTTCGCCCATCGCCTAGGCATCTGAGACAATATTGCGGTCCAGACGACGGGCACCCGCTCTCTGGTCGATGGTCGTGCGGTTTCTCGTGAAAGGCGGAGTATGACGACAGGCGCGTCGAACATTCGCCACGGCGATCGAGGCCCGGCCGTCACTGAGGTGCGCGAGGTGCTGACCGCACTCGGGTTCCTGGAGGACCCCGATGAGGTCCTGGCGACCGGTCGGCACGTCGCAATGGACCACTTCGATGCGACGTTGGACGACGCCGTGCGGGCATTCCAGCAGCGCCGCGGCCTACTGGTCGACGGGATAGTCGGTGCCGCGACCTATCGCACCCTCAAGGAAGCCTCATACCGTCTCGGGGCGCGCACCCTTTTCCATCAGTTCTCGGCGCCCATGTACGGCGACGACGTGGCGACCCTGCAGAAGCGTCTGCAAGATCTCGGGTTCTACACCGGCCTCGTCGACGGCAACTTCGGCCTGCAGACCTACAACTCGCTCATGTCGTACCAGCGCGAGTACGGCATGACCGCCGACGGTATCTGTGGACCGGAGACCCTGCGCTCCTTCCAGTTGTTGGGCCGTCACGTGACCGGCGGATCTGCGCACGCCATTCGCGAGACCGAGCACGTCCGTAACGCCGGCCCGCAACTGTCGGGAAAGCGCATCGTGATCGACCCCGGTCTCGGCGGGGTTGACCGCGGCGTGATCGTGCCCGGCCGCGAGGGCCCGACCAGCGAAGCAGACATGTTGTGGGACTTGGCAAGCCGTCTCGAGGGACGGATGACCGCCATCGGGATGGATACTTACATCTCGCGCGCCATCCAGAACAACCCCACCGACATCGAGCGCGCCGCCTACGCCAACAATGTGGGCGCCGATCTGATGATCAGCCTGCGTTTCGACTCGCAGCCCACGGTGGCGGCCAGCGGCGTCGCGTCCTACCACTTTGGCAACCTGCACGGCTCGGTGTCCACCATCGGGCACATGCTGGCCGACTTCATTCAACGAGAAGTCGCGGCACGCACCGGATTACGTGACTGTCGCGCGCACGGCCGTACCTGGGACCTGCTGCGTCTCACCCGGATGCCCACCGTGCAGGTGGACATCGGATACATCACCTCGCCGAATGACGTCTCCATCCTCAGCGCCGCGCACTACCGCGATGTGGTCGCCGAGTCGATTCTGGCGGCAGTCAAACGCGTGTATCTACTCGGCAAGAATGACAGACCCACGGGCACATTCACTTTCGACGAATTGTTGGCCCACGAACTGTCCGCCGGGAGCTAATTCCCACTCCGCACCTCCATGGCGCTCGCCGGGCAGACGCTCCGCGGGATGGCAGTACCGTCCGCATCGGCCTCGAACAATTCCGGGTACTGGGCGATGCAATATCCCGACCCCATGCATGGATCCTGATCGACGGTCACGGTGAACCCGTCACCGGGCGTGCTCATGCTCACGCCCTCGTGAGCATGGCGGGCAGTCCACCGTCCAGAGTCACCGAGAAGTTGAAATGGTGCTTGGGTTTCCAGCCCTTCGGCAGCGTCAAGCGATACCTCTGGAAGATGACCGCCAGCAAGAACTGCCCATTCATGTACCCCATGCCAGTGCCCAGGCAATGGTGCCTACCCGACCCAAATGGCATGAACGCCAGCCTTGGACGCTGCTTAGCCCGCGCCTCGTCCATGAATCGGTTGGGGTCATAGGAGTCCGGTTCCACCCACCATCGCGGATCTCGATGCATCGAGTACAGCGATGGGCCGACGATGGTGTGCCACGGAATGAAGTACCCGCCAATCACATCGTCCTCCATCGCGAACCTCGGATTGAGCGGGTGGCCCTGAAGTCTCTGCCCCTCGTCGAAACACGCTTTCGCCCAGGCCAACTTGGGCAAGTCATCCGGGGTCGGGAGTGCGCCGCGCAAGGAGTCGATCTCTGCGTAGAGCCGCCCGAGGTGATCGGGATGCGCCAGCAGTAGCGCGAGCGTCCACGACAGCGATGCCACCACCGTCTCGTATCCGCCCGCCATCAAGATCATCAGTTCCATACTGAGATCCCGTTCGGACAAGGGACTTCCGTCATCGTAGGTAGCCTCCAACAACAGGCTCAACAGGTCCGGTGTCTCGACAGGGTTCCGGCGGCGCTCCTCGATCAGCCGCTTCGTCAGTCTCCGCAATCGCCACATGGACCTGGGTGCGGTATCCCGTCCGAGCAAGGGGAACAGACGCGGCAGTGAACTCATCAGCGTCACCGAGGCCATCAGCGACATGAAAGTTCTTAAGTCGACATCGGTTTCGTGGATCTCGCGCTCAGTAATCGCCGAGGAGAACATCGCGCGAAGGAACGCCGGCAAGGTGACCTGCGCGAAGGAACGCTGCAGATCCACTGCCTGCCCCGTGTCAACCCATCGTGACCACCGGTCAACTCGGGTGACAAACTCGTCGGCGATCACCTCGGGCAACCCGTGCCAGGTGACGGCGTCCGAACATCGGCATGAGCATCCGGCGCCGCTGCCGGAACTTCTCCCCTCCAGCATCGGAATCGCCGCGCCGATCATGCCCATTGCCGCCTGGCCCGGTCCGATCATGCTGTAACGGCCCACCGGATCATCCATCACCTGGCTGGCGTAGTCCGGGTGGTTTGCCACAACGATGCTGCCGCCCAAGGGAAATGGGACACGGTAGATGTCGCCGTACTCCTGGGCACAGCGGCGAAAGAACTCGAACGGTTCCCGCCGCATCTCCACGACACTGCCCACCACGGGTCGGCCAATTGGGCCGGGTGGGGTGAGCGCAGAGCATCCCTGCGCGGGTCATCCACCACGGGTCGTGCCGTAAAGACGCGAATCTGGGGAATACGCCTCTACCGGTCAGCGTTTCCGGCGGCTGTGAACACTTTCACCGTCGGCGACGCGACCATCACGCAGCTGACCGAACGCGAGGTGTGGCCCATCCCGCCACGTGATTGGTATCCGGCCATCAGCGACGAGCAGCTCGCATTCGCCCGGGCCGTCTACACGCCGTCGGCCGTCTCGGAGGACGGTACCCAGCTGATCTTCTCCATCCACAACTACGTCATCGAGCTGGGCGATGCGGTGGTAATCGTCGATACCTGCTCGGGCAACCACAAGAACCGGCCCTTCTTCCCGGACCTGCACCTGCTCGATACCGACTACCTGACCCGCCTCACGCAGGCGGGATTCGATCCCGACGATGTCGACATCGTCATCAATACCCATCTTCATCTGGACCATTGCGGGTGGAACACACGATTGACCGAGGGCACGTGGCGGCCCACCTTCTCAAACGCCACCTACCTATTCGACTCCGCTGAGCTGAAATACATTCAGACACAATGGGAATCAGCTCCGGCAGAGCAGTGGACCAATGGCGGCGGCTGGGTCTATCAGGACAGTGTGCTCCCGGTCCTCGAACACGCGACGCACGTCCTTATCGAGCCAGGTCATCGGGTCCACTCCCACGGCTCCACCCACATCACTGCCCATGACACCGCGGGACACACGCCCGGACACCTGGCCGTCGAAATCAGCGCTCCGGGTGCGGGCGTGATCATCGCCGGCGACGCACTGCACCACCCGATGCAAGCACAGTTTCCAGATCTGCCCTTTTTCGCGGACGCCGATCCCCTCGTGGGCATTGCCGCACGTCGCTCACTGCTGGCGCGGTGCGCCGACGAAGGCCTACAACTTGTGACCGCCCACTTCCCGGCACATCTACCGCTCGGTGTCCGTCGTAGCGGCGCCGCGTTCGCATGGGACAACCCTCAGGCCATGCAGTAAGTCAGTGTTCTGGAAAGCCCGCTAGAACACCGCGCCCACTACAGGTCCCGCCCCGGCGGGTTGCGGAATCTGCACGGATTCCAGCAGTCGCTCCAACGCGGCCTCCACGTCGGCCTTCCAGCCGAGCCCGCGGTCAAGCTCCAATCGCAGTCTCGGGAAATGCTGATGGGGCGCCACCACGGTGAAGCCCACATCCTTCAGGAAGTCCACGTCGATCATGCACTGCTCGATGGTGCACTCGCCCAACACATCTGCGGCGTCGGCGAATCTGGCCGTCGTCGAGCCGCGCGGGCGAAGAGGATCCGACCCTGGACCTTCGCACAATTCCAGCGCCTCATTGGTCCGGCCGAACGCCTCCAGTGCCCGCACGCCACGGCGCACCAACTCGGCGACGACGTTGGCGATGATGCTGTGCGGCAATCCGTCTGATTCATGCCCCGGCTCCACCCCCAGAGAAGTCAGCAGGACTGCATCCGCGCTGACCGGGGCCGTCGGGAACAACTGAGCTCGCGGCACCACCCCGGGCGGTGCGTACAACGCGTACCCCACGGTGGACTGTCGAGACGGCGGGCCGGTGACCGCGACCTGACCGCACGACCCCCACTCGAGCATGACCATCGACAGCCACGCTTCCTTCTCGAACTCGGGGTCCGACAGGTGCTGACTATCTCCGACGGTAGCGGGGTCCACTTCCCAGAAGACACACCGCCGGGCGTGCTTGGGCAGCTGCTCGAAACCATCGAGCCGCAAAGGAACGATCCGAGCCGACACTGGTCTTGTACGCCTCCACGTCTGGTCAACATGGTGCGCGGTACGCCTCATGCGTCCGGCAACCCCTCAAGGATATGCGAAATTTCTGGTTTGGCACCCGCCAGCCCCGTCCTGAGGTGCCAAAACCGTTACCGGAGCCGCGACCGGGCACGCGGCCACCCTGCAGAGCCGAAACCCCTTATTTACCAACCGCTTTCGCGACACAGCTGGATTCTTGCGGGCTTCACGTCACTGTGACGTTTTTGCCCTGTGGGTTAGGACGTGGCCTCGCCGGACATCATGTCGACAATTCGCTGCAAATCCTCGACCGAACCGAACTCGACGACAATCTTGCCCTTGCGCTTCCCCAGGCTCACCGTCACGCGGGTGTCGAAGGTACCTGATAGCCGCTCGGCGACATCCTGAAGACCCGGCATCTGGATCGGCTTGCGGCGCGGAGTCGGCTTGGGGGCATCGCTGCGGTTCGCCAGCGTGACCGCCTCCTCCGCGGCACGCACCGACATCCCCTCCGCCACGATCCGGGCGGCGAGCTCCTCCTGTGCCTCCGCTCCACCATCAAGGGCAAGCAGTGCACGCGCATGTCCGGCCGACAGGACGCCCGCCGCGACCCTGCGCTGTACCGCGATGGGCAGACGCAGCAGTCTGATCATGTTGGAGATCACCGGTCGCGACCGGCCTATCCGGGCGGCGAGTTCCTCGTGCGTTACCTCGAACTCATCGAGAAGCTGTTGGTAGGCGGCGGCCTCTTCCAAGGGGTTCAGCTGTGCCCGATGGATGTTCTCGAGCAGTGCGTCGCGAAGCAGATTGTCATCGGCCGTCTCGCGGACGATCGCCGGGATGGTGTCCAAGCCGGCCTGTTGGGTGGCGCGCCACCGCCGCTCCCCCATCACCAGTTGATAGTCGCCGCCCTCAGCCACGCGCACCACGATCGGCTGCATCACTCCGAACTCGCGGATGGAGTGGACGAGCTCGGCGAGCGCCTCCTCGTCGAACACCTGGCGCGGCTGCTTGGGATTGGGCTTGATGGCCGTCACCGGGATCTCGCGGTAGACCGCGCCGATATCAACCGGTGGCACCGCCGGAGCCGTAGGGCCGCCACCGATGACCACATCGGCCGCCGCGTCGCCCAGACGAGGACCCGAGGAGGTGGGCGAGCCGTCGACCGGTGCGGTCGGGATCAGGGATGCCAGGCCTCGGCCGAGTCCGCCCTTACGCCGTGATGCTGGCGACTGACTCATCGGTTACTTCTCCCTTTTCGCATACACGTGATCATCTTCCCGTAGCGCGCGCCGCTCATTGCGGATCACTCGCCGACGGGCTCGGCCGCTGCGCGAGTTCGCGCGCCGCATCCAGGTAACTCAGCGCACCACGTGAACCCGGGTCGTACTCGAGGACACTGGTCCCGTATCCCGGCGCCTCGGATACCTTGACGCTGCGCGGGATGACCGAGCCCAGCACCTTCGGGCCGAAGTGGCTGCGCACCTCATCTGCCACCTGATCCGCGAGCTTGGTCCTGCCGTCATACATGGTCAGCAGAATCGTCGAGACATGCAGCGCGGGATTCAGGTGCGCCTGGACAAGTTCGATGTTCCGTAGCAGCTGCCCCACACCCTCGAGCGCGTAGTACTCGCACTGGATGGGGATTAGGACTTCGTTGGCGGCGACGAGCGCGTTGACCGTCAACAGACCAAGCGACGGCGGGCAGTCGATGAAGACGAAGTCGAAGGCGTCGGCGGGTAGCCCCGCGATCGCACCGCGCAGCCGTCCTTCACGAGCGACCATCGAGACCAACTCGATCTCCGCGCCGGCGAGGTCGATCGTCGCCGGGACGCAGAACAGGTGCTCGCTCTGCGGGCTGGATTGAATGGCGTCCTTGATGGGGATCTCGCCGAGGAGAACCTCGTAGGAAGACGGGGTGCCCGCACGATGGTCCGCACCCAGCGCTGTGCTGGCGTTGCCCTGAGGATCGAGGTCGATCACCAAAACATCAAGCCCCTGCATCGCCATCGCCGCGGCGAGGTTCACCGCAGTTGTGGTCTTCCCGACACCGCCCTTCTGGTTGGCTATGGTCAGCATCCTGCGATGCGTCGGCTTCGGAAGTCGTACCGATCCCTGCTTGATTTGGGTCGCGCGCTGAGCGGCCGCACCGATGGGAGTCTCCGACTCCTCGAAGTTGGCGGGCGATCGGTGGCCGTCACCCACCGCG
The DNA here is from genome assembly GCF_002013385.1 of Mycobacterium sp. D16R24. Taxonomy (NCBI): domain Bacteria; kingdom Bacillati; phylum Actinomycetota; class Actinomycetes; order Mycobacteriales; family Mycobacteriaceae; genus Mycobacterium; species Mycobacterium sp. D16R24. The sequence goes on from NZ_MAEV01000007.1 coordinate 221,791, forward strand.
CCGGTTTCACGTGAAACATCGTCGCTACTCACTGTCGTCTCCTTGATCGGATGCTCATCGGCTCCGCTTTCGCATCCCGCCGCGGGAGCTCCCCCGCCGGCGGTCTCCGCCGCATTCTTTCCGCCGCGCGACCACCACCGTGGTGGGCGGATCGAGGTACCGCGTGCCACATTGCACCACCCTCACATCGTCGGCACCGAGCAGGCTCAGCGCACTACCGAACTGCTGCACTTCTTCATCGGCGCGATCACCCTTGATCGCCAGCATGCGTCCGCCGACCCGTGTCAAGGGAAGCGACCAGCGGCCGATCTTGTCGAGTGCCGCGACCGCTCGAGAGGTGACTGCGTCCGCCCCGCCAACCGCCGCCACGACACTCGGCTCCTCGGCCCGACCGCGCATCACCGATACGTTGGTCAGCCCCAGCCTCTCGATCATTTCACGAAGGAACTCGGTGCGGCGCAGCATCGGCTCGACGAGAACGATATCTACATCGGGGCGTGCGATACCCAACGGAATGCCCGGCAGCCCGGCGCCGCTCCCGACGTCGATCACTCGCTCCGCGGGGTCTAGCAGCTCACCCAGAACCGCACTATTGAGAATGTGGCGCTCCCACAATCGGTCGGCCTCGCGTGGCCCAATCAGACCCCGCTCCACACCAATCGTGGCGAGCGCTTCGACGTACTCGATGGCGACCGGAAGCCGCTCCCCGAATACCTCGGCTGCGGCCTCCGGCACCGGGAGGGTCTCGCCGTGTTTCACGTGAAACATTCCTCCCGGAGCGCGGCCGCAGAATTACATCAATGAGATTTGGTGACTGTCAGTCGTGCAGGACGACAACTCGGCGCGACGGCTCCACGCCTTCGCTCTCACTGCGCACGCCATCGACCGCCGCCACAGCGTCATGCACGATCTTGCGCTCGAACGGTGTCATCGGCGCGAGCTCCTCGCGGTCGCCGGACTCCAGTACCCGCTGAGCGATCTTGGTGCCCAGCGCCGCCAGTTCGTCGCGGCGCCGACCGCGCCAGTTCGCGATGTCGAGCATCAGGCGGCTGCGCTCACCGGACTTCTGCTGCACTGCCAGGCGGGTCAGCTCCTGGAGCGCGTCGAGCACCTCGCCCTTGCGGCCCACGAGCTTAGTCAGATCCCCGCCACCATCGATGCTGACGATCGCGCGGTCGCCTTCGACATCCAGATCGATGTCACCGTCGAAGTCAAGGAGGTCCAGGAGCTCCTCGAGGTAATCGCCGGCTATCTCGCCCTCGGCAACCAGACGCTCTTCAAGGTCTCCGGTACGTGTCTCACCCTCGGGTGCGACGTCGACCTCGGCCGTGGTCTCCTCGGCCTGCGTGTCCAGATCAGTCATCGTTCTTCTCCTTTGTCACGCCCGTGCAGAATCGCGGGCGGTTAGCGCTTGCGGCGACGATCGGGCCGAGCACCCGGCTTCGGGGTGCGGCTCGTCGTGCCTGATCCGTTTGTGGAGTTCGGGGAAGCCTGTCCCCCGGTGTCCTCGTCCGTACCATCGGACTCCGCAACCTCGACGCCGTCTGCGTTGTTGTCGGACTCGTCTGCTTGTTTGGCCGGCTGGTTCTTGCCGCCGCGTGTTGGCTTGGCACCCGGCTTCGGGGCGTTGGCTGCCCGGCGCTCCAGATCCGCCTGCTTCTTCTCTTCTTCTTCCTTGGCGATGTTGTTGAAGACGTAGTGCTGCTGCCCGAACGTCCAGATGTTGTTCGCCACCCAATACAGGATGATCGCCAGCGGCAGGAACGGCCCGCCGACCACGACGCCGAGCGGGAAGACGTACAACGCCAACCGGTTCATGATTTGGGTCTGCGGGTTGGCTTGGGCCTCAGGGCTCTGACGCGCGATCGATGCCCGGCTGTTGAAGTAGGTCGCGACGCCGGCGAGGATCATCAGCGGCACCGCGACACCCGCCACGGCCCACCTATTAAATTCGGTGAAGGCGTCCAGACCTGTCGTCTGAATCATGGTCGCGCCCAGCGGTGCCCCGAACAAGTTGGCGTCCAGGAAGTTGGCGACATCGCCCGCGCTGAAAATGTAGTTACCAGTGGCGCGGTTGGCCTCTACCGACATATGCACTTGGCCGAAGCCACCGGTAGTTCGGTTGAACGAGCGCAGCACATGGAAGAGGCCCAGGAACACCGGGATCTGCGCCAGCATGGGCAGGCATCCCAGGATCGGGTTGAAGCCGTGATCGCGCTGCAGCTTCTGCATCTCCAGTGCCATGCGCTGACGGTCGTTCTTGTACTTCTTCTGCAGCGCCTTGATCTGTGGCTGAAGCTCCTGCATCTGCCGCGTGGTCCGGATCTGCCGCACAAACGGCTTGTACAGAATCGCGCGCAGGGTGAACACGAGGAACATCACCGACAGCGCCCACGCGAAGAAGTTCTTGGGCCCTAACAGGTACGCGAACAGCTTGTACCAGACCCACATGATCGCCGAGACCGGGTAATAGATGAACCCGAGACTGAACCAATCAAACATCCGCTGTACTCCTCCGCACGCTCGCGTGCTCTACGTCCCCGTGCTTGGTATGGCGTTCAGGGATCGGATCCCACCCACCGTGATGCCACGGCCCACACTTCAGTAGGCGGATTGTCGCCAACCAACCGCCGCGGACCAGTCCGTGCACACTCAATGCCTCAACCGCGTACTGACTACAGGTCGGCATGAATCGACAACTGGGCAAACGCATCGGTGAGATCCAGGTCTGGTACAGGCGGATCAGAAAGATCACGGCCCGCGCCGGACGGCTTCTCATCGCTGCCGTTCTGGCGCTGGTTCCTGCCGTCGTACCGACCGATCGATTCCGTCTCGCAATTGCTGACGCAGACTGGCCGACAGTGCGGTGCCGCTGCTGGGCAGTGCCCTGATCACCATGCGATCGACCGGTTCAAGTCCGGGCAGCACTTCTGCGGCGACATGCCGAAGCCGACGGGACACCCGGTGGCGTACCACTGCTCCACCGACCGACTTTCCGACGATCAGACCGATCTTGGGACCCTCAGCCTGCCCGGGGGTAGAGCCCACGCACCCACGCTGGAGGTGAATCACCAAGTCCGCGTGGGCACTTCGCACCCCACGCTTGACGGTCTGCCGGAATTCGGATGATTTAGTCATCCGGTGTCGAGTCGGTAACACCGACTACCTACCTGCGCCCGAAACTCAGGCGGTCAGTTCCTTGCGGCCCTTACGACGCCGGACCGCAATGATCGCGCGGCCGGCTCGGGTGCGCATGCGCAACCGAAAACCATGGGTGCGCGCGCGACGCCGATTGTTTGGCTGGAAGGTCCGCTTGCCCTTTGCCACCGCTACTACTCCTTCATGTCCGTCACGCCCTCATCTGACATCACTCACGCCGATCGTTCACGACGCACGCGATGTGCTGAGACGCATCAGTCCGTTGGTACTTCTCACTCGCCACCGGCGCGGTGCCTACGGAATCTCGGGTTTCATCCCTGATGACGTGCGGTTCGCGGCCGAGCCGCCAACGTTCGGGCGACTGTTTGAGGGTACTGACCTGCTCGTCGCCGGTCAAACTGATCACAGTCGTCACACGCGTATCCCCTCTGCACAGGAGTCTGTCACCTTGACGAAAGTTGTCAGCGATGTCTCCAGATCGGTTGGCAGCGCGGAACAAAAACTGTTAGCTTCTGCGAATGCCGTTTCCACCGGGCGAACACATCGGAACCACCCACACGGGCCGATGCCGATCGCGGTCGGACACCGACTAGCCGGTCCCCCGGAACAGGTGATCTGACGTGATCCCCTGGTATGCGCACACTGATCACCATCATGGTGGTCTGCTTTGTTGTCCACAGGTGTGGATAACCGTGTGGAAAGCCACGACCGATCATTGAAAAGGGGCTAATGTCGACGTGTCCCCTCCAGTAAGAGAGATGCTCGCCGTTGACTGATGAACTGAATTCCCAGTTCACGGCGGTATGGAATACCGTCGTCGCAGAGCTCAACGGTGACGACAATCAATATCTGTCCAGTTTTCCGCCGTTGACTCCGCAGCAGCGCGCCTGGCTCACTCTGGTCAAACCACTCACGATGGCCGAGGGCTTCGCGCTGCTTTCCGTGCCGTCCAGCTTCGTGCAAAACGAGATCGAACGGCACCTGCGCGGACCCATTGTGGAGGCTCTTTCCCGGAGGCTGGGCGAGAACGTCGAACTGGGTGTCCGGATCGCGGCGCCGGCTCCTGGCGAAGATCCGGAGGTCGCCGGCGCAGCTCCAGAACTCGAGCTCGACGAGGTTGACGAGACCACCGAGGCGCTTGCTAGCGCACACGAATCGTGGCCGTCGTACTTCATCAACCGCCCTGGCGGAGCCGACAAGGCCGAAACCCCCGACACGAGCCTCAATTCGCGCTACACCTTCGAATCTTTCGTCATTGGCGCGTCCAATCGGTTCTCCCACGCAGCGGCCGTCGCGGTTTCCGAAGCCCCCGCTCGGGCCTACAACCCGTTGTTCATCTGGGGCGAATCCGGGTTGGGCAAGACGCATCTGCTCCATGCCGCGGGGAACTACGCCCAGCGCCTGTTCCCCGGTATGCGTGTCAAGTACGTATCCACCGAAGAGTTCACCAACGACTTCATCAACTCTTTGCGCGATGACCGCCGGGTCGCGTTCAAACGCAGCTACCGCGACATCGATGTTCTCCTGGTCGACGACATCCAGTTCATCGAGGGCAAGGAAGGTATCCAGGAAGAGTTCTTCCACACCTTCAACACCTTGCACAACGCCAACAAGCAGATTGTGATCTCCTCAGACCGGCCGCCGAAGGGCCTGGCCACCCTCGAGGACCGGCTGCGCACCCGCTTCGAATGGGGTCTCATCACCGATGTCCAGCCCCCTGAACTGGAAACTCGGATCGCGATCCTGCGTAAGAAGGCGCAAATGGATCGGCTCGACGTCCCCGACGACGTGCTCGAGCTCATCGCGAGCCGGATTGAGCGCAATATCCGTGAGCTTGAAGGCGCGCTGATCCGGGTGACCGCGTTCGCATCACTGAACAAGTCCCCCATCGAGTTGTCGTTGGCCGAGATCGTGCTGCGCGACCTCATCCCGGACTCCAACGCCATCCAGATCAGCGCGGCCACGATCATGGCCGTCACGGCCGAGTACTTCGATACCACCCTCGAAGAACTTCGTGGGCCCGGTAAGACGCGCGCGCTGGCTCAGGCACGCCAGATCGCTATGTACCTGTGTCGCGAGCTCACCGACCTGTCACTGCCCAAGATCGGCCAGACGTTCGGGCGCGACCACACCACCGTCATGTACGCCGACAAAAAGGTACGTGGCGAAATGGCTCAGCGGCGTGAGGTTTTCGATCACGTCAAGGAGCTCACCGCGCGGATCCGTCAGCGCTCCCGACACTGACCTCGTTGCTCCCCCACCCGGCCCGCGCGGCCGGGTTTTTTTGTCGCACAGCACCGATTCCGGCCCTCAACACGCACGTATTTCAAGACTTTTCAACATTTTTCTCGACGATTTTTTGTCACCTCGTGTGGCTCACACGTCACATCCACACCAGTGGAGGTTGTGCACAGAACTGTGGACTCCTGTGGGGCAAACCTGGGATCGGTTGGGAGTTGCTGAACGAATGACATCTGGTCCACACCCGGCGGCCGCGAACCACGTCTGAATCCACAATCCCCTGACACCCCCGCTGAGCCCCTGTCGTGCGACAACACTTGTCTGTCCACAGATTCCACAGCACCTACTAATACTGCTTAAATCTCTATCTAATCTTCCTCTTTAAAAGCAGCTGTGTGGATGGACACGTCAACATGGTTAGTCGAGCCGGTAACCGAGCGGTGGACGAAAGGGACCTTTCGAGAGACCGATCCGCTTTCCCGATGCGTCGAAAGCATCTACGGTTGTGCTTCGGAAGCCGCGTGGCCTGTCGGCTTCCCACTGCGAGTGACAGGACTTGTGCCCGGTGCCCCGGTCAATACCGGATGGCCGCCGATGCGCTGTCAACACTGTCACCCGGACGTGCCACGATGGCTATCAGGGATTTTTGTGTGGAGACAGTCCGACCTGGACAATGAGGAAGCGAAGGGTATTCATGGATCTTGCGAGCCCCACTGCCGCAGACACCAGCCTGAAGTTCAGGGTCGCGCGTGATGACTTCGCCGATTCGGTGGCGTGGGTCGCGCGGAGTCTGCCCTCTCGGCCGACGGTTCCGGTGTTGGCGGGCGTGCTGCTGACCGCGCATGACGCCGGTTTGAGGTTGTCGGGCTTCGATTACGAGGTTTCCTCGCAGGTGCAGGTGCCGGCCGAGGTCGCAGCTTCCGGTAGCGCACTCGTATCGGGCCGACTGCTCTCGGATATCACGCGATCACTGCCCAACAAGCCGGTCGATGTGGCCCTGGAGGGCACGCGGCTGCTGATCAGCTGCGGAAGCGCGAAGTTCTCGCTGCCGAGCATGCCGGTCGAGGATTACCCGGCACTGCCTTCGCTGCCGGAGGAGACCGGTGCACTGGGTGCTGACGTGTTCTCGGAGGCGATCGGTCAGGTTGCGGTAGCAGCCGGCAAGGACGACACCCTTCCGATGCTTACCGGTATTCGTGTTGAAATCAATGGCGACACAGTGGTTTTGGCGGCAACCGACCGATTCCGATTGGCGGTTCGCGAGCTGAAGTGGACCTCGGGCGCAGGTGAGATCAACGCCGCCGTGCTGGTACCGGCCAAAACGTTGTCGGAAGCGGCAAAGTCGGCATCGAGCGGGTCAGATGTGCAGCTTGCGCTGGGCGCGGGTTCGGCCATCGGATCCGAGGGCCTGCTCGGAATTGTCAGCAACGGCAAGCGCAGCACTACCCGCCTTCTTGATGCCGAATTCCCCAAGTTCCGGCAGTTGCTGCCGACCGAGCACACCGCCTTGGCGACGATAGCCATCGCAGAGTTGGTTGAAGCCATCAAACGTGTTGCGCTGGTTGCTGATCGTGGAGCGCAGATCCGGTTGGAATTTGAGCCGGGGCTGCTGCGTCTGTCGGCAGGCGCTGACGATGTGGGTCGCGCAGAGGAAGAGCTGGACGTTGAGTTCGTTGGTGAACCGCTGACCATTGCCTTCAACCCGACCTACCTGACGGACGGGCTGGGGTCGCTGCACTCGAGCCGGGTGACCTTCGGTTTCACCACGCCCAGCCGGCCGGCGGTGCTGCGTCCTGCGGAAGACGATCAAAGCTCCCCAGAAGGCACCGGGCCGTTCACGGCAGCGCAAACTGACTATGTGTATCTATTGATGCCGGTGCGCCTGCCCGGCTAGGGCTTGCGCCCCAAACGGTATACGTACTGGTCATCGGAGGTTATGGGTCATGCAGCTAGGTTTGGTTGGGCTCGGCAAGATGGGTTTCAACATGCGCGATCGGCTGCGGGCTGGCGAGCATGAGGTCATCGGGTACGACCCCCGCCCGGAGGTCACCGACGTGCCGTCGCTCAAAGCGTTGGCGGAGGCACTCGAGGCGCCACGTGTCGTGTGGGTGATGGTGCCGTCCGGGCCGGTCACCCAGCAGACGATTGCCGAGCTTGCTGACGAGTTGTCCGAAGGTGACCTCGTGATCGACGGCGGTAACTCACGGTTCACCGAAGATAAGTCCAACGCAGATTTGTTGGCTACCAAGGGAATTGGATACATCGACGCGGGAGTCTCCGGCGGTGTGTGGGGTAAGGACAATGGCTACGGATTGATGGTCGGTGGCAGTGACGCGGACGTCGCGCGCGCGATGCCGATCTTCGATACGTTGCGGCCGGAGGGCGACCGCGCGGACGGCTTCGTGCATGCCGGGCCGGTGGGTGCGGGCCATTACGCGAAGATGATCCACAACGGCATTGAGTATGGGCTCATGCATGCCTACGCCGAGGGATACGAGCTGCTGGCTGCCGAGCCTTTGATCACCGATGTGCAGGCCGTGCTGCAAGCCTGGACCAAGGGAACCGTGGTGCGATCCTGGTTGCTGGATTTGTTGGCCAAGGCGTTGAAGGAAGACCCCGGCTTCGACGCGATCTCGGGATACACCGAGGATTCCGGTGAGGGCCGCTGGACCGTGGAAGAGGCCATCAACCACCGGGTTCCGGTTCCGGTTATCGCGGCGTCCTTGTTCGCTCGATTCGCCTCGCGGCAAGAAGATTCGCCTGCGATGAAGGCGGTTTCGGCACTGCGCAACCAGTTCGGCGGCCACGCGGTGAAGCGCGTCGGTCTCTCCGGCTAAGGCAGGCGCGTGGACTAGGTGTACGTACGACAGCTGGGATTGCGGGATTTCCGGTCGTGGGAGCGAGTCGACCTGGAGCTCGAGCCAGGGCGCACGGTGTTCGTGGGACCCAACGGCTATGGCAAGACGAATCTCGTTGAGGCCCTGTGGTATTCATCCACTCTGGGGTCTCATCGGGTAGCTACCGATGGACCCCTGGTCCGCACTGGTGCCGAGCGGGCGGTCGTGTCGACCATCGTCGTGAACGAGGGTCGAGAGCTGGCTGTCGACCTGGAAATCGCCGCGGGTCGGGCCAACAAGGCCCGGATCAACCGATCCCCAGTCCGTAGTCCCCGGGAGATCGTCGGGATCCTGCACGCGGTGCTGTTCGCACCCGAAGACCTGTCCCTGGTGCGCGGCGACCCCTCCGACCGGAGGCGCTTCCTTGATGATCTGTTGATTCAGCGCCGGCCCCGAATGGCCGGTGTGCGTGCCGACTACGACAAGGTGCTTAGGCAGCGCACCGCGTTGCTCAAGACGGCTGGGGCAGCGCTGCGGCAACGCAACGATCAAAGCGTGCTGGACACACTGGACGTGTGGGACGGGCACCTCGTGGCTCATGGCGCCGAATTACTTTCTGCTCGTATCGAATTGGTGGGTGAGCTACGGCCGCTGGTGGAGAAGTCCTATCTACTGCTGGCGCCGGCGTCACGGCCCGCGGACATCGCGTACCGCAGCAGCGTGGCGGGCGTCGAGGGGGAGCTGTCGGTGCAGCATCTCGCGGACGCCTTGCACGCGGGGTTGGTGGCTAAACGGTCGGCGGAGATCGAGCGGGGCGTCTGCCTGGTGGGACCGCACCGAGACGACCTGGAATTGCGGCTGGGGGACGGACCGGCCAAGGGATTCGCCAGCCACGGGGAATCGTGGTCGTTCGCGTTGGCATTGCGGTTGGCGGCCTTTGACCTGCTCCGCTCCGACGGGACCGATCCGCTTCTGATGCTCGATGATGTGTTCGCGGAACTGGACGGCGCCAGGCGTCGATCCTTGGCCACCGTCGCCGCCGATGCGGAGCAGGTTTTGGTGACGGCGGCGGTCCCGGACGATGTTCCCGAGGAATTGTCGGCACGCACCGTTACCGTCGATGTGCAGGAAGATTCCTCGGGACGAAAGTCGGTGGCGTATGAGTGAGGAAGAAGCCTGGCCGCCGGAGCATTTGGCCGGGGTGACCGGGATGGATTTGGTGCGCCGGGTGCTCGAAGAAGCGCGCGGCGCGGCTAAGCAGCAGGGTAAAGATGTCGGCAGAGGAGGTAGATCTCCGCAGCAGCGTCGCAAGGTGGCTGGAGGGCGACGCACCTGGTCGGGCCCTGGTCCGGATGCCCGAGACCCACAGCTGTTAGGAAGGGCCGCAGGAGATTTGGCGAACCGGCGCGGGTGGTCCTCGCGGGTGTCCGAGGGCGCCGTGTTCGGACGGTGGGATGCCGTCGTCGGTGAGCAGATCGCCGCACACGCGACACCGACTGCCTTGAACGAGGGTGTGCTGACGGTGGCTGCGGAGTCGACGGCGTGGGCGACACAGCTGAGGCTGGTGCAGGCACAGCTGCTGGCGAAGATTGCGGCGGCCGTCGGAGACGGTGTGGTGACCAGTTTGAAGATCTCCGGACCGACCGCGCCGTCCTGGCGCAAGGGCCCCCGTCATATTGCCGGACGCGGTCCGCGCGACACCTACGGCTGAGGGCTCATCGCCGCGTCGCGCGATGGAACCGGCGTCTAGAGCGTCCTGACACGGGTTAATCCGAGATATGCGACGGACGGCGTAAATAGAGGGGATGAAACATGCCCTGAAACTAGGTGCCGTCGGTACAGACCAGTAGGATGGTCTTAACACGGATCGCTGGGTCTATGGCCCGCGAGAGTCGTTACTTCCAGACAGGAGACAAAGTCGATCGTGGCTGCGCCGAAGAAGAGTGCCAAGAGCGAATACAGTGCCGACTCGATCACCATCCTAGAGGGGCTCGAGGCGGTCCGGAAACGCCCGGGCATGTACATCGGGTCCACCGGTGAGCGCGGTCTGCATCATCTGATCTGGGAAGTTGTCGATAACTCCGTCGACGAGGCGATGGCCGGGTACGCCTCCACCGTCGAGGTGACGATGCTTGAGGACGGCGGTATCCAGGTCAAGGACGATGGCCGCGGTATTCCGGTGGCCATGCATGCCTCCGGAATCCCGACCGTTGATGTCGTTATGACGCAGCTGCACGCCGGCGGCAAGTTCGACTCGGACTCCTACGCGGTGTCGGGCGGTCTGCACGGCGTGGGTATATCGGTGGTGAACGCGCTCTCGACAAAGGTCGAGTTGGAGATCCTGCGGGATGGGCACGAGTGGCGGCAGGTGTACACCGCGTCGGTGCCGGGAACGTTGGAGGAGGGCGCCCCGACGAAGAAGACGGGCACTACGGTCCGATTTTGGGCGGATCCGAACATCTTCGAGACCACGACCTACGACTTTGAGACGGTCGCCAGGCGTCTGCAAGAGCAGGCCTTCCTCAACAAGGGCCTGACCATCAAGCTCTCCGATGAGCGAGTGAGCAACGCGGATGTGACGGATGAAGTGGTCAGCGATACCGCTGAGGCACCCAAGACAGCTGAAGAGCAGGCTGCGGAATCTGCTGCGCCGCATAAGGTTAAGAACCGTGTCTTCCACTACCCCGATGGCCTGGTTGACTTCGTCAAGCACATCAACCGCACCAAATCGGCCATCCACTCCACGATCGTCGACTTCTCTGGCAAGGGCGAAGGCCATGAGGTGGAGATCGCGATGCAGTGGAACGCCGGTTACTCGGAGTCGGTGCACACCTTCGCCAACACCATCAACACCCACGAGGGCGGTACGCACGAGGAAGGATTCCGGGCGGCACTCACGACGGTGGTCAACAAGTACGCCAAGGAGAAGAAGCTCCTCAAGGAGAAGGACACCAACCTCACCGGCGACGACATTCGCGAGGGCCTGGCGGCGGTCATCTCGGTGAAGGTGGGCGAGCCACAGTTCGAGGGCCAGACCAAGACCAAGCTGGGTAACACCGAGGTCAAGTCGTTTGTGCAGAAGGTCTGCAACGAGCAGCTGCAGCACTGGTTCGACTCGAACCCCGCGGACGCGAAAACTGTTGTCAATAAGGCAGTTTCGTCGGCGCAGGCGCGTATCGCGGCGCGCAAGGCACGCGAGCTGGTCCGCCGCAAGAGCGCCACCGACATCGGCGGGCTGCCCGGCAAGCTGGCCGACTGCCGCTCCACCGATCCATCGAAGTCCGAACTGTATGTGGTGGAGGGCGACTCGGCCGGTGGTTCGGCCAAGAGCGGCCGCGACTCGATGTTCCAGGCGATTCTGCCGCTGCGCGGCAAGATCATCAACGTCGAAAAGGCCCGTATCGACCGGGTTTTGAAGAACACGGAAGTCCAGGCGATTATCACGGCGCTCGGCACCGGTATTCACGACGAGTTCGATCTCGCCAAGCTGCGGTATCACAAGATCGTGCTGATGGCCGACGCCGACGTTGACGGCCAACATATTTCGACTCTGCTGCTGACGCTGCTGTTCCGATTTATGCGCCCGCTGGTCGAGCATGGCCACATTTTCCTGGCGCAGCCGCCGCTGTACAAGCTCAAGTGGCAGCGCTCTCAGCCCGAGTTCGCGTACTCAGATCGCGAGCGCGATGGGCTGATGGAAGCTGGTCTGAAGGCCGGCAAGAAAATTAACAAGGACGACGGCATCCAGCGGTACAAGGGTCTGGGCGAGATGGACGCCAAGGAACTGTGGGAGACCACCATGGATCCGTCCGTGCGTGTGCTGCGTCAGGTGACCCTCGATGACGCCGCCGCGGCCGACGAGCTGTTCTCGATTTTGATGGGCGAGGACGTCGAGGCGCGCCGCAGCTTCATCACCCGAAACGCCAGGGACGTGCGCTTCCTCGACGTGTAGTGGTCGCCAGCCGAACCGGCGAGATAGTTGCGGATTCAATTTGGTCCGGAATTTTCTCGTCGGTCAGTGGAACCGAATCTCGCCCCGTGCCGTCGTACGTACGAGTACGAAAGCAGCTGGAGGGATATCTACATGGGTGAAAAGTTCAGCGTCGACACCGAGAAGCTGGCAGGTTTCGGCGGGGGAGTCCAAGACCTAGCGGCGTATATCGGCAAGGTGCAGGGGCTCGTCGATTCGGATGGAGGACCGAAGAACGGGTGGGAGGGCCTCATGTCCAACCTGAAGGATCCCTTCGAGAGCACCAAGGCGGAGACGTCTAAGCGATACGACAAACGCCAGATCGCGACGTACATGACGGGCAATGAGCTGATCTCGCTGGCCAACGTCTACAAGGAACAAGAAAGCAAGAGGGGCGAGAAGATCCGGGCGGCGGCGTCTGGGCTGACCGCGCATGACTCGTGGCGACAGGGTGATGCCACGACGTCGGCTGCTCACCTCGGGACGGGCGACCTGCCGGACCTGGCGGCTCCGAAGGAAGAAGAAGCCGATGTGCGCGGACTCATCAAGGACTCGATTGGGTGGGTTGCCGACGCGGATGAACAAATCGAGAAGGTCTCCGGATGGAGCCCCATCAACGACACATTTAAAAAGGTTGTGGGCAACTGGGCCGAGTTGACGCGGATCGGCAACGTCTACGAGAAGGCCGGCAAGGGCCTGGAGGGCGCCGGTAAGTCATTGGAGACAATGACCACGCAGTCGGGCTCACATTGGGATGGCAAGGCGGCGCAGGCGTTTGACAAATATTCCAAGGATCTGAGTAAGGCCCTGGAGGCAGAGGCTCCGCTGACGAAGGTCATCAAGGATTGCCTGGATGTACTAGTGGAGCAGATCAAGAAACTGGTCAAGTCCATTGCAGAGCTAGTCGTTAAGAAGCTGGAAGAGGAAGTCCAGATCGACAGCTGGAAGGACAAGCTGAAGGTTCTGGCGAAGAAGATTCCAATCGCGGGTACCGCCTGGCAGATTGAACGGCTGGGCGAGATTCTGGTCCAGGTCTGGAATGAGGCGACGAAGCTGGTCGATCAGGTTCAGAAGGCCGTTGACCTGGTGAAGTCCGTCATCGAGTTCTTCAAAGATCCAGCGGGATATTTGAAGGAGAAGGGCTCGGATGCCCTGAGTAAGGCGCTGGACGGTGCACTGGACAAGGCCGGAATCGAAAGCGATGCAGGTAAACAGCTCGCCAAGGATCTACCCGCAGCGGTCCTTTCGGTGGATGACTACAAGAGGGCCCCTGACGGAGGACTTCCTGTGAGCGCAGGCAGCACGCCATGGGATGATGGCAACTGATGATTGACATTCCAGTTGATCCGGACCTACGGGCCTTGGTACTTAAGGTCACCGAGGGCGTTGCGGAGATGGAAGCGGTTCGATTAGAGGCCGAGCGGTTCATCGATACCCCGATCGACCCGGTCTTCACCGAGCGAAAGCAGGCTCCTCCCGAACCCCAGACCATCCCTACCCCAACGGAACTTGAGGAGGATGACTTCTATGCCTTCAATGATCCGCTCGGCAAGAATAAGTGGAAGTGATATGAACACGAGAGCATGGGCAGTAGTGGCCGTGGCATTAGGAATTCTCGGCGTTGGATGCGGATCGCAGAAGACGGAGACCACACCCGCGTCCGCGCCAGGATCGCCGAGTTCTCAAGCGACATCGTCGGCGCCGCCCTCTGAGGCGAAAGCATCTGGTTTTCAACCATTTACGCCCGCCACGGATCCATGCAGCCTTGTTGACCCAGAGCGGCTAGCACCACAGGGTGCCGCGCCGATCAAGGCGGAAGTCATGGACACGGTAGACGGCATACAGCGGTGTTCGTACGAGGAAGCCAGCGGTGGCGAGGTGCTCAGCGTCTCGCTCTTCAAGAATTCGGACGGGGCGTCCAACTACCGGGCGATTCACGTCAGGATCCTCGAGTCCGAGGGTGCACAGATCTACGTTATGAAGGACGAGCCTGACGAATGCGGTGTCGGTTTGGTGAATCCTGAAGACAACATCGCCAAGTTTGTATTCGAGCCAAGTGCGGCGGCCGTCGCTGCGGCCGCTCTGCCCGCCGGACAGACGTGGTGCGACTTCTCCGCGCCGGTAATCGCGGAGGCCAGCAAAAAGCTGGGTTGGGTCAAGTAGCGGCTAGCGACTTTGGGTGACTGGCTCAGTCACCCAAAGTCGTACTTGCTCAATCGAATTCGACATCCCAGCCCAGCTTCTTGTACCGCCGCTTCTCGCGCTCTTGAGCCTGCTTGTCGGCCTTCTCTTGCTCGCTCCAGTCGCCGATGACGGCCGGTGAGGCCTTGGGTAGGTCTCCCATGAACTCGTAGGTGTTGTCGAGGTTGATCAGAATCGCCGGGGTCTCATGGTCGTCATCCTCGCTGTGGCCACCGCCCTTGCCGTGTGCGCCAGCTCCGCCCATCATGCCCATGGGACCCATGGCGCCGCCACGTACTCCAGCCGCGCCCACGGCGGCCGGGTTGCTGCCCGCGCCGCTCGTGGCTCCGCCGGGAATGCCCGCACCGGGTCGCAACGCACTTGGTCCACCGGCGGTCCCCGAGGCGAGTCCTGTCCCGCCCGCAGAACCGGAGGAGCCGTAACCAGCCGCAGTGGTCGCTCCCAGTGGAAGCCCGGAACCACCTGTGCCCGTGCCGGTTCCGGAACCAAACGGTGAGCTTCCGCCAGCGCCTGAGCCGGAGCCAGCGCCCTGGCCACCGCCAGAACCGCTGCCGGAGCCTGAACCGGCACCCTGTCCTTGGCCACCTTGTCCTTCGCCATTGGCGAGCTGGGGCTTGGTGTTCTTGTCGGCTAGGCCGTCGGTGCCGCCGC
Organism: Mycobacterium sp. D16R24; assembly: GCF_002013385.1. Classification (NCBI taxonomy): domain Bacteria; kingdom Bacillati; phylum Actinomycetota; class Actinomycetes; order Mycobacteriales; family Mycobacteriaceae; genus Mycobacterium; species Mycobacterium sp. D16R24. The sequence continues at coordinate 236,851 of NZ_MAEV01000007.1, forward strand.
CCGGAGACTGCAGATTGTTACCGGATCCGCCGCCAGAATTGCCACCGCCACCGCTACCGCCGCCCGGCTGCTGAATGGAGCTCCCGCCCGGGGAGTCTGAGGCGGAGTCGTCAATCTTGGGACGGGTTACGTCCATCGGAGCGCTGTAGGTGCTGGCTGCATCCTGGGCCAGCTGGAAGGTGGCGTCCTCGCGCTGCGCCTTGGTGGCATTCTCCGGCAGCTTATGGCGCCCGGGCACACCAGAAGACGCATTGAGGGTGCCGCCATCGTTCGCGAGCGCCGCGCTCATTTTGTAGGTTTTGTTCTGAAGTCCGTCGTCGGTTATCTGATCTGCCAACGTTTGACGTAGTGAAGCTTGCGCGGCCTTGGGTCCCGAACCCGTCCAGAACTTCTCGTCGTCCAACTTGTCGTGCGCCTTCTTGAGCGCCTCGAGGGACGCATGGACCGTTACAGAGACGTTGTACCAGTCGGTGAGCAGCTCCTGGGCGTTGTTGTTCGCAAGCGCCGAAAGCTGCTTCTGTATCGTCTCGAAAGATTTTCCGTACCAATTGTCATTTGCCATGGTGTTCCTCGGTTATTTCGGAAGCTTTTTCGCGGTTAAGGTTGCGACCTCGACGGCCTTGGTGCAGGCATCGGGGATCTGATCGAGGGCAGGAGCATCCGAGACCTCGATGATGGTTGAGACGGTGGCTTGCTGCGACGGAATTTCGACGGCACAGTTGCGCATGTTCCCAAGTTCGTCGCGGTGGGTTGCCCCGCTCAGTCCCTCAATCGTGATCGGCTGTGAGCCCGGAAATAGTTTCGGGTCCAGGAAGCGGTCGATCGAGCCGTTGAGTACTTGGATCTGAACACGCCATCCAGATCCGTACCACTTGCATCCGCGTAGGAGAGTCGACTCAGCCTCTTTGATCGATGCTGGATCAAGACCGACTTTTCGAAGGTCGTCGGGACCGTAGGCCACGCATGGGTCGAAAGTTGTCCCGTTGTTCTTACTGGTCGGAGGTCGGTGCGGGATCGCTGAAGTGCTTGGAGTGACAGCCGTAGTTGCCTCAGCTGTCTGCGCTGCCGACGAGTCGGCACTGCGTGCTTGTCCGGCAGTCTCGGTCGTGCATGCGGTTAAGCTCAGCGCAAGCAGCAGGCCGAGCAGAGGGGCAGGATTCACGAGGTCACCGTGATCTGGACGCTGCCGAGCTTCTCGGAGATGTTCTCGGCTGAAAGTTCATCGACGCGCGAGTAGACCTCACCCATTACGACGAAGTGGTCGATCTGCTGGGTGTAGATGTCGCGCTGAGCTTTGAGCTTGGTTTTCAGACCCGCCACTTGATGTTGGTAGTGCTGGACAGCCTGGGTGCCTGACGCTAGGCCGTCGGCCTCCCCGAAGCCGCTAGCCTCACCAAAACTGTTGGCTTGGTCTATCGCGGCGTCGATCTCATCGCGGGCAGCGAGCACGAGCTTCGCCATGGTCTTACCCGCGTCGGCCTCCATATGCAGTACGCCGCTCGAGCGGTCGCTCTTGGCCTGCTTGAGGATGTCCTGGAGGCCGGGATTCTTGCCCACGTCAGTCGTCTGCGACCCCATCGCTAGCCCTCCGCCCAGAAAACGCTCATATAGGGGTAGACGTAGCCACCCCAGCTTCGGTTCCATTTTGCCGCGACAAATTTCGCACGACAACGCGGGTAGCTGTATTCGCTGGGTGTCCGAAGGAAGACCCCAGGACAGACCTTGTTTTGAGGCGGTGTCTTAGCTCTGGCGTGATGGGTCGCCACCGAGCCCGGATGCGGTCCGGTCGTCGGTGCTAGTGAACGCGGTACTAGTCATTCGGAGCTTGTCGCGATAGTCGTCGCACCGTGCACCGCCGTGAGTCATGAGTCCCGCGAGCCGCTCGACCGCTGGCCCGATATCGGCCATCTGATCGGCGTAGTGGGAGCCAAAGGTCTCGGCGTGCAGCTCGCACGATCGAATCTTGTCCCCCTGAGCACGCAGGCCCTCGGCGGCACGACCCCACACACCGGCCAGCTGTTCAACACCATCGGAGTCGATGTACGTCATGAGCGCAGCCCTCCTTAGCTTCGACTACCTACTCGGACGCGGGCCGACCCACATCGGTTCCATCAATGTGAACCGGTCACAGCCCGGGGCAGGTGGCGGTAACTTCGACGGGATGGGGCTCGTCGTACGCCCTGTTTTGATAGATCCGATACAGGTTTGCCTTGATGCGAAGGGCGTCGCCGTCTTTGGCCACCGAAGCATTGGCGGGCACACGGGTCGTGTAATTGAACAGGGCCCCGCCCACATATCCGTGAAGTACCGCGTCGTCCTTTACCTCAAACGTGAGGCTGTTGCCGGGCTTCCTCAAAGCTGGTTTCACTTCAATTTTCAAGGAGCCGTCGGATTCTCGGCTGCAGTAGGCGGCATCGTTGCCGTCGGTCAGGACCCTGCCGTCGACCGTCGCCTCTACGCGAGGCCCCTTCGGGTCGCGTGCGGGAGGGCCGGGTGGTGTCGAGGGCTGCCGCGGATGGGAATAGGCGGGGCATGTCGCGGTCACGGTGAACGGAATCGGTTGAGGTTCACCCGGGTCCAGATTCAAGAACACCACACCGGAAACGCTGTACGTCGCGCCTTGCACCGCCACGGTCGGCGGGGATGGCAGATGCGACCACGTCTTCCACAGGTAGGCGCCTTCAGGCCGGCCGATGTGAATATCGTTCACGGCGGAGGTCGCGGTATCCAGCCGCAGGCTCAAGGAATTCCCCTGCGGCGCAGTACTAAATCCGATAGTGGTTTCGTCACTGAACCCGAAACAGACGGGGTCCTTGAACGTCACCGGCTTTCCGTCGAAGGTGGCTTCGATTGTGGCCGGGCTCCGGGGAAAGTTTGGCGGCAGCGGGGCCGGGATAGTTGATGTGGTCGCCACCGCCGACATCGGGGCGGGCGCTTCGGCTGGCGGCCTCGGGCCACAGCCGGCAACGGGCAGCGTCATGAGCACCGCGAGGAGAGTCCCCCTTCGCACGGCACGGTCGGTGCGAAATCTCGTGGTCCGTAACATCATCAACCCCTCAATAGAATTGTCTGCGTGCGTAATTCGGTATCTGACTAGCACTGGTTCACGCTGCGCAGCCACTCCCCCTTCGGATGGCTCCGAGCGCGGAGAGCGGCGTATGAGGCTGCCACGCGCCGGCGTGCACAGGGCCCGAGCGCTCGGCCGGCATGACGAGGACGAGATCGTCGCCGTCCAGGTACCAGGCTTTGTAGTCGTCGCTGTAGCCGCGGTGGCCGGGCTGGGGTTCGAATTGGCTGATGGTGAATGAGGGATTCTTATCCAGGGCGACAGTCCGTTCCACGTAAGGGCGGACGAGCGGGGGAAGTGCCACCAGCGGGTCGATGCCCGGGCAGAACAGATCCCCGAGCGTGAGCGCTCTCCTACTCGCCTGGTCAAAGGTGAACGTGACGACAGCGTCGTTGGGGTGAGGCGTCCCAGTAACGAACCATTCTTCGGTGAAGACGACGGACAGCATGTTCGGAGCGTGGTTGTACGTCTTGTAGGTCATGCTGGCCTCGCTGTTTTGCGTGAGATTGTCACTCGGATGGCCGAATTTCTTGAAGAAATCGCTTAGGAACTGCTGGAGTACGGGTCCCGTTGTCGGGTCTTCCAGCAGGTTGGCGGGATATGTGGCTTGAACTTTCGCGACGATGTTCTTCGAGTTCGTACCGGTCAGTGAGCAGCTTTCTTTGGAGCCATCCCATGTCCCGCCCACACTGGTGCAAAAGTCTGCCGGTGGTGCGGCGCTCGCTGGACTTTGTACGGGACTGCCGGAGGAGCAGGCCGCCAGTGCGAGCAGAAGCGCAACCAGAGGGCGCAGTCTCCGGGCGTTCGTCTTCACCATGTCGTTGTTCCTCCTGTTAACCGCCGAGCGCGGATAGCGCCCTCTGGTAGACATCGCGTTTCTTGTCCCGGTTGCCGTCGTAGTAGTTGACGATATCGGTCACCGCGTCGATCCCTCCGCTGTCGGCAGCGGCGTTGACCCCGTGTGCAGTCCAGTACCACTCAGCCGCAGCGAACCCATATTCGGGCTGTTGAAGGAGTTCCGGGGTTTGTGTGAAGTCCATTGGGGGGCTTGGCTGATAGCTCTGGTTGTACCAGTCAGTGAAGTGCTGGTAGTTGCTCCGGCCGGTGACCTGGATCGGGCCTCTGCCCATAAAACGGGCGCCGTCGCCCGGCTCGGTGTTCCCGAGCTCTTGCCCCTTCTCGGTTTGTGGGCCGTAGTGCGCGTTGAACCAGTCGGCGTCGGGCCCGCCAGGATAGGCGCCCTCGTACCACATGGTCAGCTCCCCAGACTCGATGGCGCATGTGGCGAGGAACGCGGCCTGCCGTTGCGGGGTGTTGATACCCGCGTGCTCCATCATCGCGTTGAGCTGGTCGAGGATTCGCTGTTGCTGCTCTGGGGGCAGGCTCGCAAAATTCCCCTGATCGAAGACCGTGTTCAACTGCTCCAGCGTCACCTTTTTGAAAGAGCTGTCTTCGGGTCCGTTTTCGCCGGTGTTGAGTGCTTGGCGCAGGATGGTGTAGTTGTCGGTGACGAATTGGTCCATGCTGGTGTTGGCGTCGTTGAATGCGGCGATGGCGGTGGCGAAGGCGCTGATGACGCTGGTGCGTAGGTCGTCTTTGACTTGTCGCGCAGGCCAATTGACGCCGGGGCTGCCGTGCCAGGCGTATAGATGTTTTTCTGAGCCTTCGACTCCGGTGTTGTTGGCGCTGATCGCGGCGGCGCCGGTGCTCAACCGGCTTGTGAAGTCTGCGGGGTTGTTTTGAATCGTTCGGTTTCACCGATCAACTCGACCTGTTGAGTGCCGCCGGTGACCGCGTCCTGAAGGTGGTCCCCGGATTCGCGGATCGCCTTCAAATTGATGTCGGCTTCCTTGTAGTAGGCGGCCTCAAAATCGGCGGCACTACGGTCCATCGGCAGACTCGATAGGTCCACCCCGGCCTGACTCAACTCGCCCTGGTGAGTCTTCAAAATGTCCCAGTACCCACAAAAATCGCGGATCTTGGCACCGTCATCGAGCACCTGCCGACCCGAGTCATAAACCACCACCACAAACCCCCAAACCTAGAACGGAACCGTGCTGTATCCGGGCGGGGCGGCGGTTCTGTTCCGGAGGAATCTCTCCAAGGTGGCGCGGTCGCATGGATACGGCAGCGTGCCGTTGTTGCGGGTGCCCGCCGAGGTCCGGTTGGAGTCGTTGACCCAGTACTGCGGTTGGCCGTTCTCATCGAACGTCACGCGGGAGATCGACAGGAAATGCCCGCCGCCCGGGGATACCGAGCCGTTGACGATCACTTGGCGTCCGGCTTGCAAGTCGGCTGTCAGCTGGTTCGTCAGTTCCGAGACCGCTTCCGGCGAGCTGCTTGCGGCGTTGTTGACGGCGGAGTCGATACCTAGGCTTTGCAGCTGCTGGGTCATCAGACCGGGCCCGCCGGGGTAGCCGTCTCGCTCCGAGTTGGGATCGTAGATTTGGACCCCCTGCCATCGGGTGATCTGATCGATCTCTGCCCGATTGGGCGGGAAATGTAGCGGCATACCGTCCATCAGCTTGTTCTGCACATCGGCGGGCAGGTTGATCTCCTTGCCGTTGGGACCTTCTCGCGTTCCATACTTGTTGGCCAGGGCGCTCGCCAGTGCCCATCGGGAGCAGTCGCCACCACCGACACCGTCAAGCGAATACTGCGACCACTGGCCCACCTGGTCTTGCTCTTCGGCAGTGAGCGGACGACCGTCTTCGGGTCCGTTTTCGCCGGTGTTGAGTGCTTGGCGCAGGATGGTGTAGTTGTCGGTGACGAATTGGTCCATGCTGGTGTTGGCGTCGTTGAATGCGGCGATGGCGGTGGCGAAGGCGCTGATGACGCTGGTGCGTAGGTCGTCTTTGACTTGTCGCGCAGGCCAATTGACGCCGGGGCTGCCGTGCCAGGCGTATAGATGTTTTTCTGAGCCTTCGACTCCGGTGTTGTTGGCGCTGATCGCGGCGGCGCCGGTGCTCAACCGGCTTGTGAAGTCTGCGGGGTTGTTTTGAATCGTGCCCTCGATCATTAACGTGATCGCTGCGGTGTATTCGTCTTGTTTCTTGTTGAGCCCGAAATACAGGTTGTCATCGACGCCCTGGACGGCCTGCTGGGCGTCTTTGAGTTTTTGAAGATTGGCCTGCAGCTGTTCGGTGTTGGTCTTGTATTTCTCCCATGCCGCATCGGCGGCATGTCCTTTCACATACTGCGAGAGGCGTTCGGTTTCACCGATCAACTCGACCTGTTGAGTGCCGCCGGTGACCGCGTCCTGAAGGTGGTCCCCGGATTCGCGGATCGCCTTCAAATTGATGTCGGCTTCCTTGTAGTAGGCGGCCTCAAAATCGGCGGCACTACGGTCCATCGGCAGACTCGATAGGTCCACCCCGGCCTGACTCAACTCGCCCTGGTGAGTCTTCAAAATGTCCCAGTACCCACAAAAATCGCGGATCTTGGCACCGTCATCGAGCACCTGCCGACCCGAGTCATAAACCACCACCACAAACCCCCAAACCTAAAATTTCAACCGGTTGCCGCGGAACTCCCAGAAGCTGTCCTCGTCGTCCCAACCGGGAGTGGCCGGCTGCCTGATGGGCGCATCTTTCGTCGCGACGGGGGGCTCTTGCGCAGATGCTGGCTCGTGCGCGTTCCCGGCTTGCCACGTGGCGCGTTCTCGTGCCTGCCGCGCCTGCTCCGCGTGTATCTCTTGGAAGCGCTGGGCGGTCTTGAGTTTTTGGTTCTTGGAGCCTCGCCCAAACTCCAGTTGCAAGGCGTACAGCCGGTCTGCGTACCCCATGTCCCGTGTCCTCTCACAGCTTGGAAGTGCCCAGATTCCACCTCTAAGTACTTGAGACGCCGGTATGCCAGATTCGGTTCCATCGAATTTGCGGGTGTGGAGCAGCGCCGTGCAGGATGTCGGTTGCGCGGTCGCTCCTCCCCCACAGCTCGAAACCCCAGCGCGACGATGGTTACCGCCGATCCGATCAGCCCGTACCAGGATCCCAGTAGCAGCGGCATGCCGATGAGAAACGGTATGGCCCCCGCGTACATCGGATGCCGCACATACGCATAGGGGCCGGTGTCGGCGATCGAGTGTCCGCGTTCTGACTGCACCTTCACGATGGGCGCTGCAAAGCTGTTGGCGCGGAACACGAAGATCATCGACAACAACGAGACGGCTACGAGTACGGCGCCCATCACCTCAACCCACGGGGGAACATCCGACCAACCCCACCGATGGTCCAACCCGGGCACCGCGAACCAGATCGGCATGCCCACGATCGCAAACACCATGAAGACCTTGTCCCAGGTCGTTTGGTCTGGCAGACGCGGTGAACCAACCCTGCTCCGCCAGCAGAGCAGGGTTGTCATTCAGCAGCCACAGGTGCACGCCGATGTTGAGAACGGTCATCTCGATGATCAGGGTCCATAACTGAGGCCGGGTCCACGTCCCGGCGGCCAACAGCATCAACCCGCCCAACGCAATGGTCGAGACGATGTTGGCGGTGAGCAGCTTGACCAGTAGCCGTCTTTTCGACGGAATGGCCTGAGTCATAGGTCGACGCTACTGCGCGGACAACCTCTCCAACAGCAGTGACGAATTATCGGCGTCCAATTCGATGCCGAAGACTTCCTGGAGAGCGACCAGTACCTCGCCCGGGGTCAGGTGCCGAGTGTCTCTGCCGATGCCGGGCCGAACGGCATGCAGCTCCCGGTGGTCCAGGATGTACGCATGTTCGGGCGCTATGCGTTGTACGAAAACTCTTGTGCTGAAGGGTGAATGAGGACTCGACGCGACAAAGTAGCTCGCCGCGCGATAGTCGATCGGGTACTGAGGTTCGAGCACGAAGGTATGCCGGCTCATCCACCCAGGCTGCGTCCCGTCCCCGGCGGCCTCCGACAGCGTCCAGCCATCGGCACCGGGTGTGACTTCGCCGCGGCGCAGCTGGTACGTCCACGACCCATCGGTGATGACGTCCTCGTCGACGAGACGTATAGGCGCAAGAGGACTGGTACCGAACCCGACATCACAAAGCCATCGTTGTCCATCAAGTTGGACCACGAGCATGCCGTGTGTCGACGGCCGAATAGTGTTGGCGCCCATCTGTACCCGGCCCTGAATGCCAAAGAAGTCGAAACCGAGGCGCTCGAGGACGGCGGCAAAAAGCGCGACGTGCTCGTAGCAGTATCCGCCGCGGGGGCTGCGCAACAACTTCGCTTGGACGGTCGGGATATCCAACGCGACGTGCTTGTGCAGCACCGCATCCAGGTTCTCCCACTTGATGTTCAGGACATGGCCGCGCTGGAGGTGGCACAGGGTGTCCAAGGACGGCGACCGGGCGCCGTCGAAGCCTATGAAGGCCAGGTATTCGTCGAGCTCGAGCTCGTCTCCGTTCCACATGGTGTGGACAACGTACTAGCAGGCCTGGGTATCGCTGTAGCGCTGCGGACCATATCTGGCAGAAGGGTGGAACGGTGCTGGTAGCGACACCAATGTGAGTGCAATTCGTTGCTCGTGAGGGCGCAGATGGGCGAGGGTTTGTCATGTTGCCGTGCGGAACCGCCCGGTTGCGGAAGGTCCGCTGTCACTCCTCACTCGTAGAGTGACCCCATGGCCGTCGAGCGCCCCACCATCTACTTTGCCTCCCAACAAGACTGGGAAGCCTGGCTGGAAGAGAACCACGAGGGCTCCCCGGGCGTGTGGATCAAGATGGCCAAGAAGGCCAGCGGGATTCCCAGCGTGAACCACAAAGAAGCCCTGGAAGTAGCGCTCTGCTTCGGGTGGATCGACGGACAAGCCAAATCGCTGGATGAGACGTACACCTTGCGCATGTTCACCCCGCGTCGTGCCCGCAGCACCTGGTCGAAGATCAACGTCGGCCACATCGAACGTCTCACCAAGGAAGGCCGCGTCAGACCGGCCGGCGTACGAGAAGTGGACGCCGCCAAGGCAGACGGACGCTGGGACGCCGCCTACAGCTCGCAAGCCACCATCGAGGTTCCCGACGATTTCGCCCGGGCACTGCGGGCTGAACCCGACGCGCAGAGATTCTTCGACTCGCTGACCAAAACGGCTCGCTGGCCGTTCCTGTTCCGGCTCGCCACCATCAAGAAGCCGGAGACGCGCACCCGGCGGCTCGTCCAATACGTCGAGCTACTGGCCGATGGAAAGACGTTGACCTAGCGCGCCCTCAGGCCTTGTGCGCAACGGAGACGATGTAGTCCGAATGCAGCGAGAAGAGCCGCATCCCCACCGAGTTGAACTGTGCCCGCAACAACGGGTTGACATGCTTCATATCCGGCTGGCGCAGCCGCTTGGCCAGGAACTTGGACAGCGGCGGATAGACGTCGTCGGCAATCGACCACGTCTCGGCGCGCGCAAAGCCCATGTCCAGCAGTAGATTTCGGTATCCCTGCACGTCGACGGCCCAGGGCACGGCACTCGCGGGAGCGCCTTGCCAGCCCTTCCGCGCCACCTGATTGCGTGCCAGCGCGGTGAGGGCGGTGCGCCGCGGAACGATATCGGCGGTCACTAATCGGCCCCCGGGTTTGAGCACGCGCAGCGCCTCGCGGAAGAAATCGATGCGCGAGGGGAAGTGAAAGGCCGACTCCAGCGCGACCACTTTGGTGCAGGACTCGTTCGGGAACGGCAGATCGGTGGCCGAGGCCTTGACGTAGGAGACCGTCTTGGACAGACCTGCCTCGGCGACGCGCCTGGTCGAGATGGCGATCTGCTCTTCGGCGATGTTGACCCCGGTGATCTTCTTCACCTTGAACTCGTTGGCCCACAAAATGTCCTGATCGCCATACCCGCAACCGCAATCGACCACCACGTCTGAGGAGGTGAACCCGGCACTGGAGGCAACCAGGCGCGCGAGATCGCGACTGGCCTCGTCGAGTGTTGTCGGGTGATCGCGCCAATAGCCAAAGTTGATGAAGAGCGATTCCTCGCCGAACAAGTTCTGCGGGCCGACGATGTCGTAGACCATTCCGGTCTTGGGACCGTCGGTGTTCGATACGGCGACGGTTGCCATGCGCCGCCATTCATCGGCCCATCGGCGTAGCCGTTCGCCGGTTGATTCCTCGGTGAAATCGGAAGTCAGAGTGGTCATGGCTGGCAGCTCCCATTCGGTTCTGGCCGCCTCGTTGCGGCCCATGCCTGCGTAACAAACAGTACCGGATACTTGGGATATCGGCATCTAAAGCCGCTGAGAACGACGCACGGGACTGCGTCCGAGAAACCGTCGGGCGCAGTGACTAGGCTGGTGGGGTTGCCCGGCCTTCTCCGGGCGCAGCATGAACGAGGAGCACATGACCGACACAACGCTGCCCCCTGGCGGTGATGACGCCGTCGACCGCATTGAACCGGTAGATATCCAGCAGGAGATGCAGCGCAGCTACATCGATTACGCCATGAGCGTGATCGTGGGCCGCGCTCTGCCCGAGGTGCGAGACGGCCTCAAGCCCGTGCACCGTCGCGTCCTCTACGCGATGTACGACTCCGGGTTCCGGCCCGACCGTAGCCACGCCAAGTCGGCGCGTTCGGTCGCCGAGACCATGGGTAACTATCACCCACACGGCGACTCCTCTATTTACGACACCTTGGTCCGCATGGCCCAGCCCTGGTCGCTGCGCTATCCGCTGGTGGACGGGCAGGGCAACTTCGGTTCGCCGGGTAATGACCCTGCGGCCGCCATGCGTTACACCGAGGCCCGGCTCACCCCGCTGGCCATGGAGATGCTGCGTGAAATCGACGAGGAGACAGTCGATTTCAGCCCCAACTATGACGGCCGTGTCCTGGAGCCAACCGTGCTGCCCAGCCGGTTCCCGAACCTGCTGGCCAACGGCTCGGGCGGTATCGCCGTCGGTATGGCCACGAATATGCCACCGCACAACCTGCGCGAGTTGGCCGAGGCGGTCTACTGGGCGCTGGACAACCACGAGGCCGACGAAGAGACCACCCTCAAGGCGGTCTGCGAAAGGATCACCGGTCCCGATTTTCCGACATCCGGATTGATCGTTGGCACCCAAGGGATTCACGACGCGTACACCACCGGACGTGGTTCCATCCGCATGCGCGGTGTGGCCGAGATCGAGGAAGATTCCAAGGGCAGAACGTCTTTGGTGATCACCGAGTTGCCGTACCAGGTCAACCACGACAACTTCATCACCTCGATCGCCGAGCAGGTGCGCGACGGAAAGATTGCCGGTATCTCGGCCATCGAAGACCAGAGCTCCGACCGTGTCGGCTTGCGAATTGTGGTGGTGCTCAAGCGCGATGCCGTCGCCAAGGTGGTGCTGAACAACCTCTACAAGCACTCCCAGCTGCAGACCAGCTTCGGCGCCAACATGCTGTCGATCGTCGACGGTGTGCCGCGCACGCTGCGTCTGGATCAACTGATCCGGCACTATGTCAATCATCAGTTGGACGTCGTGATCCGGCGTACGCGCTACCGGTTGCGTAAGGCAAACGAGCGTGCGCACATCTTGCGCGGTTTGGTGAAAGCCCTTGACGCGCTTGATGAAGTGATCGCATTGATTCGTGCTTCACAGACGGTCGACATTGCCCGACAGGGCCTGATCGAGCTGCTGGATGTCGACGAGATCCAGGCACAGGCCATTCTCGACATGCAGCTGCGCCGTCTGGCGGCCCTGGAGCGGCAGCGGATTGTCGAGGACCTCGCCAAGATCGAAGCCGAGATTGCCGACCTGGAGGACATTCTGGCCAAGCCGGAACGTCAGCGCGCCATCGTTCGTGACGAACTGAGCGAACTCGTCGAGCGCTATGGCGACGACCGTCGCACCCGGATCATCGCCGCGGACGGCGATGTCGCCGACGAGGACCTCATCGCACGCGAGGACGTCGTCGTCACCATTACCGAGACCGGGTACGCCAAGCGCACCAAGACGGACCTGTACCGCAGCCAGAAGCGTGGTGGTAAGGGCGTGCAGGGGGCGGGCCTGAAGCAGGACGACATCGTCAAGCACTTCTTCGTGTGCTCGACGCATGACTGGATCCTGTTTTTCACCACCAAGGGCCGCGTTTACCGCGCCAAGGCCTACGACCTGCCCGAGGCCGCCCGCACCGCGCGCGGTCAGCACGTCGCCAACCTGCTGGCCTTCCAGCCAGAGGAGCGCATCGCGCAGGTCATCCAGATCAAGAGCTACGAGGACGCGCCGTACCTCGTGCTTGCGACCAAGAACGGCCTGGTGAAGAAGTCCAAGCTCACCGATTTCGATTCCAATCGCAGCGGTGGCCTGGTGGCCGTCAACCTGCGTGACGGCGACGAACTCGTGGGCGCGGTGCTGTGCTCCTCCGAGGAGGACCTGCTGTTGGTCTCGGCACACGGCCAGTCCATCCGCTTCAGCGCTACCGACGACGCGCTTCGGCCCATGGGCCGCGCCACCTCGGGGGTGCAGGGCATGCGCTTCAACGGCGAGGACGACCTGCTGTCGCTGAACGTCGTCAGAGAGGGCACCTACCTGCTCGTGGCGACCGCCGGCGGCTACTCCAAGCGCACAGCGATCGAGGAGTACCCGGTGCAGGGACGCGGCGGCAAGGGCGTGCTGACGGTTCAGTACGACCCGCGCCGAGGCAGCCTCGTGGGTGCGCTGGTCGTGGATGAGGACGCCGAGCTGTACGCCATCACCTCGGGCGGCGGCGTCATCCGCACGACGGCGAAGTCGGTGCGTAAGGCCGGTCGTCAGACCAAGGGCGTGCGGTTGATGAACCTCGGCGAGGGCGACACCCTATTGGCAATCGCGCATAATGCCGATGAGGGTGATGCCGACTCCGACGACGACATCGCCGGCGCAAGTGAGTAAGGAGCTGTAGGTGAGTTCACCGAACGATCCGGGGGAGTCTGGCGCCAACGAACGCCCCGTGGACCAGGTGGACTTGCCTCCCTGGCAGCGGGCGGAGCGGCGGCGCGGCTCACACGCCGCCGCTACCGGTCCGCAGCGGGTTCCTAGCAGGGAGCCGCGGCCCGGTGGCGCACCGACGGAGATCATTCCGATCATCGACGACGCCACCGCACCGCCGACCGCACCGACATCGGCACCGCGACCCACCACTCGCCCCTCCGCGGGCCTGGATGCCCGGCTCAACCGGTTCATCTCGGGGACCGCCGCCCCGGCCGGATTCAACACCCCGCTGGAACGGCCGGAACCCGAGCCCGAGCTGGAACCCGAGCCGTACGACGAGGTACCGGAGCGTTCCGAAAGACCGGAACGTCCGGAGAACTCCGCACGACCGGAACGGCCCGAGCCTGTGCGTTCGGGCACCCCGTGGGGCGAGGCGAGCGCGCAGGAGCCCGTGCGCGCCCCCAAGAACAACGACCTGCCCGACCTGTCGGGGCCGGTTCCCCGCCCGCCGCGCAGAAGTGAAGCGGCACAAAGCAGTTCAGCGGTGACGGTTGGTCCCTCCCGCCGCGGGCCGCTTCGCGCCGCCATGCAGATCCGCCGTGTCGATCCGTGGGCGACCCTCAAGGTGTCACTGGTGTTGTCGGTGGTGTTCTTCTTCGTCTGGATGATCGCCGTCGCGATGCTGTATCTGGTGCTGGGTGCGATGGGTGTGTGGTCGAAGCTCAACGAGAACGTCGGCGAGCTCATCACCAACAGCGGCGGCGGCGAGCTGGTGTCCAGTGGCACCATCTTCGGCACCGCACTGCTCATCGGTTTGGTGAACATCGTCCTGATGACCGCAGCCGCCACTATCGGTGCGTTCATCTACAACCTAACCACCGATCTCGTCGGCGGTATCGAGGTCACACTGGCCGATCGCGACTAACGGTTTGGGATGCACCCCTTCCGTGCGGTAATCTCTGCGTTCGGTTCAGGGGCTATAGCTCAGGTGGTTAGAGCGCTTCGCTGATAACGAAGAGGTCGGAGGTTCGAGTCCTCCTAGCCCCACCACACTCGTTGGGAGGTCCACCACGTGAGAGTGCTGCTGCTGGTGCTCGCACTGCTCGGCGTGGCCTACGCGGCAGCCATCACCGTGGCGCGCAACAACATGGAAGTGTGGCACACAGCAGCAGGTGAGGGGCCTTAGCTCAGTTGGTAGAGCGCTACCTTTGCAAGGTAGATGTCAGGAGTTCGATTCTCCTAGGCTCCACTCAAGTTTCCGTTCTGCGCGACCCGATCAGCCGTACGGCTGAGGTTGCGGATCCACACTCGGCGCCAGCGTCGAAGGCTCCGGCTGTCCCGAGCGGCGCAGCACGCTGAACGCGACGGCGCCCACACCGAGCAGGCCCACGACCGCAAGCCCGGTCAGCGCGCGCGGCAGCTTGCGCTTGCGGGCACCGCTGACCACCTCAGGCAGGGTGTCCACCACATCGGCGACAGCGTCCTGCACCTCCGAAGACACCGCCTTACCCCGACGCAGCAGCTTCCCCGCCACGCTGGTCGCCGATTTCGCCAGCCCGAAGCCGATTCCGGCGGTACCGCGCGAAACGTCGATAGGGGCCAGCGCCGCCTCCTTGAGTCCACGCACCAGGCGCTCCCCGGAGGTCAGCTTCACGGCAGGTTCAGCGTTCTTGGTCAGCAGACTCATCGTCAGCGGGTCCCTTCGTCGGGCGGTGATCTCAAGAATGAGTGGTACTTCAGATTGCCACCTTTGCACCACCTATTGGGAAACATCCGCATGAATGTCTTTTCGGCGCGGATAAGGTGGTCGTCGTGACTTCACCAATCCAGACACAAACCGCCACCCTGCACACCAACCGCGGCGACATCGTCATCGCGCTCTTCGGCAATCACGCCCCGAAGACCGTTGCCAACTTCGTCGGTCTCGCCGATGGCAGCAAGGACTACTCCACCAAGAACGCCAAGGGTGAGGCCACCGGCCCGTTCTACGACGGAGCGGTCTTTCACCGCGTCATCGATGGATTCATGATCCAGGGCGGTGACCCCACCGGCACCGGCCGCGGCGGCCCCGGATACCAGTTCGCCGACGAGTTCCACCCCGAGCTGCAGTTCGACAAGCCGTACCTGCTGGCCATGGCCAATGCCGGACCGGGCACCAACGGCTCGCAGTTCTTCATCACCGTCGGCAAGACCCCGCATCTGAACCGCAAGCACACCATCTTCGGTGAGGTTGTGGATCCGGCTTCCCAGAAGGTTGTCGACGCCATCGCCTCCACCTCCGTCGGTCGCGGCGACCGTCCCAACGAGGACGTCGTGATCAACTCCATCACCATCAGTTAGGTCTTGATGGCTCATCCCGGACAGGTACCGGTCTACGGGTGCGCGTGGCACCCGGACCGGGCCACCGCGGTGCGCTGTGTGCGGTGCGGGCGTCCCATATGCCCGGCCTGCATGCGATCAGCGCCCGTGGGGCAACAGTGCGTCGAGTGCGTCCAGCAGGGCGCCAAGTCGGTGCGTCAGGTCAAACCGCTGCGGCAGGCGCGGGCCTGGGTCACCTGGGCGCTGATCGCCGTCAACGTGCTTGTGTATGCCGCCGTGGTCGGCGGCACCGATGAGACGATGGCCGCCACCACCAGCCCTCTGTTCCGGGACCTGGTGCTGTACCTGCCGTGGGTCGCACAAGGCGAGTTGTGGCGCACCGTCACCGCGGGCTTCCTGCACTTCGGTCTAATGCACATCGGGGTGAACATGCTCTCGCTGGCGTTGATCGGGCCCGGGCTCGAACACGCCTTCGGCCGCGAGCGATACGCCGCGATCTATGGCACCGCGTTGCTCGGTAGTAGCGCCATTGCGATGTGGTTCAGCCCGAATGCCCTGGTGGCCGGCGCCTCCGGTGCCATCTACGGTCTGCTGGGTGCGGCGCTGGTGCTGTATCTGCGGGAGCGTCTGAACCCACAGACCATCATCATTGTGCTGGTGCTCAATATCGGGCTGAGCGTCTCGCTGCCGGGCATCTCGTTGGCCGGGCATATGGGCGGACTGTTGTTCGGCGTACTGAGCGCCGGTGCGCTGCTGTACTACCGCGAGGTGTGCCGCGCGGTAGGCACGCCGGACCTTGCCCAGAAGCCGTCGATGCCCTGGGTGCTGGCGGCCGTGGTGACCGCGTTGTCGGTCGCGCTCATCGTGGCGAGGATGCTCACCTACACCGGTTAACTCACAAGGGCAGTTTGGCTTTGAGGAACTGCCATTGGGTGTGCTGCTTGACGATGTCCGGCACATCGTCGGTGAAGGGACGCTCGTAGTACGCGGCGATCTCGGCGGCCGTTTGTACCTCGGTGATCCAGCCGTGCCCCGTCAGCCAATCCGCGGGTGGCATGCGGGAGCCCGGATATGTCAGCATCCAGAAATTTGCGGCCCGGATATCTTCGGGGACAACGGGTTCGGCGAGTGATTCCCAGGTCTCGGTCGAGGGCAAGAAGATGTTGGCGTCGCTGCAGATGGCGCTACCCGGCGCGGACAGCTCAATGATTCGTTCGAACAGCTGATCCTGACTCTCGCCGGGTAGGCCCGCCATGATCAGCGGCGCGATCAGCCACGCGGTAGGTTTTTCCGGGTCGAAGCCTGCGGCGCATAAATCCTCGACCCACGGACTCGCCGTCGTCGCCACGGGCACGAGCCGCTGCGTCACGGCCGCGACGGAACCGTGCTCCTTGAGCACGCGGCCGCGGAACTCCAGCGTGTGCGGATGGTCCACCTCATACAGAACGGCGTCCAGCGGCCACGCGAGCCGGTAGGCCCGAGTATCCAGGCCCGCGACGACCTGCACGACTTGCCGGGTTCCCAGCTGGAGCTCCGTGGCGATGAAGTCGTCGCCGTACCGCGTGAAGATTCCCGACGCGTTGATGAGAAGGAAAGTGCCGTCGGCTGCCGATGGGTTTTCGGGAAATCCTGTCGCGAGGAAGGCACTACTGAGGGGCTCGTTCGCCGCAGCAACCAGGACCGCCGCGAGCGGATCGTTGATCAGTGGATGGCCGCGCCGACTTTCCAATGCACGCAAAGCCGCGGCGATCAGGTCGAACTGGTACTTGTGCGCCGGTGAAGTCACGGCCCTTTCCCGTTGACCGTCCAAGGAACCACCTGCCTTCCTGCACGTTGCCTTCAAGATATCCAGGGAGCCGGCAATCCGCGATGGTGTCGCGCAAGCTAACCGGCGGATCCAGCTAGGGACCGAACCTCACGGCGCGGTGGGCTCATCGCATGGGGGGCGCTGCGCGGGATGCGCAAGGTAGTCGCTCGGCAGCGTCGCGGTGAGGAAACGACGGTCCGCGAGATCATCGAAATCCGGGGTCAGCGCGCCGCCGAACGGCCGGCCGTAGCGCTGGGCCAGTTCACGGGTGGTGCGTGTCCGGGTCAGCCACCCGTGTCCGGACAGCCAATCTCCGGGAGGGGTGCGTTCGTCGTAGTGCGCGAGTGCCGAGTAGTCGGCGCCGCGAAGTGCGTCCGGGAGAATGGCGTCCACAACGTCGCCCCATGCCCGCCCCGAGGGGGCCACCGCGTCGTTGTCCGTCGAAATGGTGCTGCCGGGGGCCGACATTTCGATGATCCGCTCGAACATGGTGTCCTGGCTGCCGCCGGGGAGGTTGCAAATGACGGATTCTGCGAGCCATGCGGTGGGGGCATCGGGGTCGAATCCGGCAAGGCTCAGCTCCGCCTGCCACCGATCACCGAGTCCACACAGGACCATGCGCTGGGTGGTACGAGGCTCGACACCCGCGTTGTCGAGCGCCTTCATCTTGAGCGTGAGGACCTCGGCGTAGTCGACTTCGTAGACGACGGTTCCGGCGGGCCAGGACAGTCGGTAGGCGCGGGTATCGAGTCCCCCGGCAAGCAGCACCACCTGATGGTTGCCGTTCTCGACGCAGGCGAGCAGGGATTCGTCGTAGTACCGGCACATCGCCGCCGCGTAGTTGGTCAGCAGGGATGTGCGGAGCTCATCCGCCGTCGACGGCTCCTCACGGAGGCCGGTGTCCAGGAGCGCCAGTGTGTGAGGGTCCCCTACCGCTTCGAGGACTGTTCGCGCGTGCTCGTCGAACAGCAAAGGATTCGCGCGGCGGGCCTCGAGTACCCGCAGGGCGGCGATGGTCAGCCCAATCTGCATGCCCTGGCGGACGAATCCGCCGCTATGGCCGTCTCCCGACATGAAACTCAGCTCTCAATCCCCCAACCGTCAAATGACAGGCCTTTGCCCATTAGCCTGTTCGTACAGACGGCACCCTTGTGACCGATTGCGTGGGAGACTTTAGTCGAGGCGGGACGGAAGGTCCTACCCCTGCGCCCCCGCCTGCCGCGTTCGCGACGGCTAGCGCGTGGCGGAGATGAAGTAGGCGTCTGACCACAGCGAAGTGATATCGCTGTGGTCGCTGGGAGCCAGCCGCCCGTAGTCGGCGGCCTGCTCGAGCCGGTTGGTGGTGTCGACCCGCCAACCGTGTTCACTGAGCCACTCGATCGGGTCTTTGCGCTCATCGTCGTAGATGAGGTCGCCGATGCTGATGTCTTTGAGGAAGTCAGGCCGGAGCTTGTTCACGGCGTCCTGCCACTGGCTGGCGGTGGCCACCCGGGGGCGCCATTCGGTGGCCAGGAAGCTGCCGGGTGCGGAATGCGCGGTGATGCTCTCGAACAGCGCATCCTGGGCAGCACCGGGGAGATAGGCCAGCAGGCCCTCCGCGAGCCACGCCGTCGGCTTGGCCGCGTCGAAGCCCGCCGTCTCCAGCGCCGCCACCCAGTCGTCGCGAAGGTCAACGGCGACTTCGCGGCGCTCTGCCAGGGGTGTCGCGTTCTGTTCGGCAAGGACGTGGTCCTTGAATTCGAGGACCTTCGGCTGATCGAGCTCATAGACCACGGTGCCGGCCGGCCAGGGCAGCCGGTAGACCCGCGCGTCCAGGCCGGCGGCCAGGATTACCACCTGCCGGATGCCGGAAGACGTTGCAGTGGTGAAGAATTCATCAAAGTATTTGGTACGAACAGCGAGGTGATTGACCAGGTAGGTGGTGGCGGCGTCCCACTCGGATTCGGGTTTGGGGGCCGCCAGCGCCTCGGTGAGATGAGGCTCCCCGGACGCCTCGACGAAGGCGCGAGCGTATTCATCGCGGATGAGCGGCTCAGCCCGGATGGTCTCCAGGGCGCGGAATGACGACACCATGAGAGCCGTGAAACCGACGCTGCTGACAATGTCCCATTGATCGCCGTCGGTCCGTGTCATGTGCCCGCCTCTTACCTAGGAGTAATTACCTAAGGCAACGATACGCGCGTTGAAGTCCTCACGCCCGATAGCGTGCGGCGCGCAGCGCTTCGTGCACGTCGCGTGGGTCGGTACCCAGATCCCAGCGGTTCAAGACGAGCAGGTCATCACCGGACTCGATCTCCAGCAGCCGGGTGCGCCGACCGAGCCTGCGGAACTCGGTGACCTTCACTGAGTGCACGGTGGCCCGGGGCAGCAGCGTGACACGGGTGAGGCCCTGCAGCTCGAGGCCCTCGTCGACGATGCGCAACTTCGGGCGGCACCGCCAGGACACGGCGGCGAATCCCAGCAGACCGAGGGCGGCCACGGTGGCCAGCAGTCGTCCGGGTGCATCAGAGACAAAGAAGACGGCAATACCGAAGGCGACACCGACCAGCGCCGCGGCGGCGATGCCGGCGGGTTTCGGGCCCCACTCGGTGGCGGAGGCGGGCGGGTTATCCACAGGCGTTATCCACAGTGGGGATAAATCACATCGTTGTGATTGGGTGTCTCGCGGGTTGACTCGATGGAAACGGGTGCTAACCGAACCGGCAACGGCAACATGGGATCGGTCAGGTGTTTTGTCACCGCCACCGCATGGTCAGCAGCAGCCCGGTGATCATGAAGGCAAACGCGATGGCGTAATTCCACGGGCCCAGATCCAGCATCCAGGTGATGTGCTGAGCGGCGAGCTGGAACACCATCAACCAGGCCAGGCCGATGAGCATGAGGGTGAGGAAGAGCGCGACAAACCAGACGCTCGACGGACCGGCCTTCACCTTGACCGGGGTGCGGCTAACGGTGGTCGCGTTGAACGCGGACTTCTTACGGACCTTGGACTTGGGCATCGACTACCTCGGAAGCATCTCGGATATGGCGGCACGACGACGGATCGCGGTGGCCGGAGTCGTTATGGGTTCTTACGCAGGTTACAGCGCGGTGCTGCGACAATCTTCTGGTGACCGCCGATGAGCCCCTAGCGCGAAGAGGTTCAGGCCCCGATGAGGCCCCCGCACGAGGGGCGGACCCCCAGCGCGCACCGGGGGCCCCTCCCGATCGCGGGGGCCTCATCTGGCGGGTCGGCGTGCCTCTGGTGTGTGCGCTGGCCGGCTTTCTGCTGGCCGCGACGCACACGGTGTCGGGTGGCAACGAGATCCGCCGGGGCGACTCTCCATCGCCTCGGCTGGTGGATCTGGTGCGTGAGACGCAGAAGTCGGTCGACAGGCTCAGTGCCGCCCGCGACGGCCTGGCCAGTGAGATGGCGGCCGCGCGCGAGCAGTCGGCAGGGGGCGACAGCCAGGTGGCGGCGGCACTCGCCGAGACGGGCGAGATGGCCGACGCCGCGGGAGTACAGCCCGTCACCGGCCCTGGTCTGGTGGTGACGCTCACCGATGCCAAGCGCGACTCGTACGGCCGCTTCCCCCGCGATGCGTCGCCGGATGACTTGGTGGTGCATCAGCAGGATGTCGAGGGCGTGCTCAACGCCTTGTGGAGCGCGGGCGCCGAGGCGATCCAGATGCAGGATGACCAGCGCTTGGTCGCAAGCTCGGTGCCGCGATGTGTGGGCAACACGCTGCTGCTGCACGGTCGCACCTACAGCCCGCCCTACGTGATCACGGCCATCGGCGATGCCGATGCCATGCAGGCAGCGCTGGACGCGGCTCCGTTGGTGACGCTGTATCGGCAATACGTTGCGCGATTTGGCCTGGGGTACACGGTGACTCGTGGCCATCATCTTGAGGTGGCCGGGTATCGGGACGCGGTGGGTCCTGGCCGTGCGGTTCCGTTGCAGGGCCCGTAGACACCTGTTCGTCGGCCCTCCGGGTAAACCGGCTGGGAAAGCGCTGGCGCGGGTCCGTACCCTTGACCTGTGCGCATCCTGGTCGTCGATAACTACGACAGCTTCGTGTTCAACCTGGTCCAGTACCTGGGCCAGCTCGGTGTGGACGCGACGGTGTGGCGCAACGACGACCCACGGCTGGCCGATACCGACGCGGTGGCCGCCGACTTCGACGGCGTATTGATCAGTCCTGGTCCGGGCACGCCGGAGAGCGCGGGCGCGTCCGTCGCGATGGTGCATTCCTGTGCGAAGACGGGCACCCCGCTCCTCGGGGTGTGTCTGGGGCATCAGGCGATTGGGGTCGCGTTCGGCGGCACCGTGGACCGGGCACCGGAGTTGTTGCACGGCAAGACGAGTACGGTCGAACACGAGAATGCCGGGGTGCTGTTCGGTCTGCCAAACCCGTTCACGGCCACCAGGTATCACTCGCTGACCATCCTTCCCGAGACCGTGCCCGACGGGCTGCGGGTAATCGCCCGCACCGCCAGCGGAGTGATCATGGGTGTCATGCACACGGAGCATCCGATCCACGGCGTGCAGTTCCACCCCGAGTCGATCCTCACCGAGGGTGGGCACCGGATGTTGGCCAACTGGCTCACCTATTGCGGTGCGCCCCTTGATGAACCGCTGGTGCGTTCGCTCGAGGCAGAGGTCGCCTCGGCGCTCAACGGGGTCAGCGGACGAGTGGCCGCGCTCGGCGGCTGACGGTCTAGCCAGCGCCGAAGCGCAGCTTGATCGGTCCGTTGTATCCGACACCGGCACCCGATGGCGGATCCTGAGAGACCACGCGAGCCCTGTTGCCGCCGTCGGACGGCACATCCTCGGTGCTCAGTCCCCCGCCTTGCCATCCGGCCTGGTACAGCATCGGCTCGGCATCGGTCCAGAACTTACCGACGAGGTTCGGCATGCGGAACTGTCCGCCCGAGGACACCCGAATCTCGATGACCCCGTCTTCGGGGAACATGGTTCCGGCCGGTGGATTCGTGCTCAGGATCTGACCCTTCGATTCCGGACTGGGAACCGGGATCACGGTGGGTGGCGCGGTAAAGCCGTAGGTGGGCAGGTTCTTGAGGGCGACGTCGACATTCTGGCCGACAAGATCCGGAGCGGGCTTCTCTCCCGGGCCCTTGCCGACAACGATGGTGATGTTGTTGGTGACAGCCGAGTACTGCCCGGCCGGCGGGTTGGTGGCCATCACCCGGCCCTTGTCTTCGGGCAGTGACTTGGTCTCGCTCTGGGTGAAGGTGCCCTTGAAACCGGCGCCCTGGAGTTTCTTCACCGCGTCGCCGAAGCTGAGGCCGTGGCAGTCAGGTACCTGCTGGCTCTCCGGTCCGATGGACACGTTGAGGGTGACCTCGGAGCCCGCGGTAACGGTGGAGCCCTTCGCGGGGTCGGTGTCGATGACCTTGTCGGGAGCGAGCTTTGAGCTGGTGTTCTTCTGGATCTTGGTCTTGAAACCGAGGTTTTGCAGCGCTGCCACGGCCTCGGACTGCGACCTGCCGGTCACATCCGGAACCTGAACATCGCGCGAGGGCCCGCTGCCCAAGATGATGGCGAAGGTGACCACCACGGTGAGCACCACCAGTGCGGCCAGGCCAACCAGCCAGCGGCTCAGCGGATTGCGCCGCGGCTCCGCGTAATGACTGGGAAGCGGGTTGGTCTGGGGCCCGGTGGCCGGGTACGCCTTGGAGTTGGCAGGGGTGTTGAGCATCGAGCTGCGCTCGGCGTCGGTGAGGACCTTCGGGGCCTCCGGTTGCTCGCCCTGATACACCCGCATCAGGTCGGTGCGCATCTCGGCGGCGTTCTGGTACCTGTTATCGGGATTCTTCGAAAGTGCTTTGAGCACAACGGAATCCAGGCCGGGCGGAATCTCCGGGTTGCGCTTGGACGGCGCCACCGGATCTTCGCGTACGTGCTGGTAGGCCACCGCGACGGGTGAATCACCGACGAAAGGCGGCTCGCCGGTGAGCAATTCGTATAGGACGCAGCCCAGCGAGTAGACATCGGAACGAGCGTCCACGGTTTCGCCGCGCGCCTGCTCCGGCGAAAGATATTGCGCTGTCCCGATGACCGCCGCGGTCTGGGTGACGCTGACACCGGCGTCCGACACCGCGCGCGCGATCCCGAAGTCCATCACCTTCACCGCGCCGGTCTTGCTGATCATGATGTTGGCGGGCTTGACGTCGCGGTGGATGATGCCGTGCTGGTGGCTGAAGTTGAGCGCCTGGCATGAGTCGGCGATGACTTCGATCGCCCGGCGGATCGGCATGGGGCCGTCGTCCTTGACGATGTCCCGCAGGGTGATGCCGTCGACGTACTCCATGACGATGTACGGCAGCGGCCCGGTGGGTGTCTCGGCCTCACCGGTGTCGTAGACCGCGACGATCGCGGGGTGGTTCAGCGCGGCGGCGTTCTGCGCCTCCCGGCGGAAACGCAGGTAGAAGCTGGGATCCCGGGCCAGGTCAGCGCGCAGCACCTTGATGGCGACGTCACGGTTCAACCGCTGGTCGCGCGCCAAGTGAACCTCGGACATGCCTCCATAGCCGAGGATCTCCCCCAGCTCGTAGCGGTCCGAAAGGTGCTGCGGAGTGGTCATTACGGTGATTTCGTCCCAGTGATCGGGTCCGGTTCGTTGACCGGAAGCAGAGCCACGATATTAGCTGGCGCAAGCGCTCCTGGCGAAGCTGAACCTGGACTTGAGGATGCCTCGCTGCTCGAGGTTGTTGCCGAGGGCAGCGGTATGTCGGTCTTCTTCTCGCTAGCTCGCAACAGGATGAGTGCCGCGATGATGATCGCGAAGATGCCCAGCACCGCGGCCGCCCACATCAGGGCCTTCTGGCCGGGCGAGAACGTACCGCGCCGGGGTGGTGGCGGCCGGTGTGAGCCCGTGGGCTGGCGGGTGCGGGAGGTGGGCGGGGCGACCCGGCTGGGTGCCCCGACGGCGGGCCGCACCTGGGTGGCGGGCGGAATGGCCGCCGGCGTGGCCCGGCTGATGGTGGGTGCCTGATTGGGCCGGGGTGGGCGACGTCCCGCACGCACCGCGGCCACCGCGTCGGCGAACGGGCCGCCACTGGTGTACCGGTTCTGCGGGTTCTTCACGAGAGTGATCTCGATGAGCTCGCGCACGTTCGGTGGCAGGTCGGCTGGCAGCGGCGACGGCGTTTCTTTGATGTGCTTCATCGCGACTGTCAGCGCGCCGTCCCCGGAGAACGGGCGCTTGCCCGAAACCGCTTCGTACCCAACGACTCCCAGCGCGTAGACATCGCTGGCCGGGGTGGCGTCATGGCCCAGCGCCTGCTCGGGGGCGATGTATTGGGCGGTGCCCATCACCATGCCGGTTTGGGTGACCGGGGCGGCGTCCACCGCCTTGGCGATGCCGAAGTCGGTGAGTTTCACCTGACCGGTGGGCGTGATCAGGATGTTGCCGGGTTTCACGTCGCGATGCACCAGTCCTGCGGCGTGTGCTATCTGAAGGGCGCGGCCGGTCTGCTCCAGCATGTCCAGCGAGTGACGCAGCGATAGGCGGCCGGTGCGCTTGAGCACTGAGTTCAGTGGCTCGCCGTGCACCAGTTCCATCACCAGATACGCGGTGCGGCCCTCACTGTCCATATCGGTCTCGCCGTAGTCGTACACGCTGGCAATGCCGGGGTGGTTCAGCATGGCGACGGTGCGTGCCTCGGCGCGGAACCGCTCGATGAACTCGGGGTCCGAAGAGAACTCGGCCTTGAGCACCTTCACGGCCACCTTGCGGCCCAGTCGGCTGTCGGTGCCCTCCCACACCTGGCCCATACCGCCGGTGGCAATGAGCCGCTGCAATCTGTAGCGACCCGAAAGCGTTTCTCCCACACGTACCGTCATGAGGCTCCCTGTAGTGCTGCGGCGATGACCTGTCGCCCGATGGGTGCGGCGACGGAGCCGCCGGTGGCCGCCAGTGCGCGGTCTCCGCCATCTTCGACGAGTACCGCGATGGCCACCTGGGGGGTGACCGGCGTGGCCTGAGGATCGGTGCTGCTCGACGCCGGCGCGAAGGCGATATACCACGCGTGCGGCGGGGTGTTGCGCGGATCGGTGCCGTGCTCGGCGGTGCCGGTCTTGGATGCGATCTGCACGCTGGGGATGGCACCGGTCTGCGCGGTGCGCTGTTCTGAGGCAATCATCAGTTGGGTCAATGTGTTCGCGATAGCGGGTGTCACGGCTTGGCCGATGTCATCCGGGTTGGTGGTGGACAGATTCGAAAGGTCTGGGCCCTTAAGGCTATCGACCAGGTGCGGCTGCATCAGCACGCCCTTGTTGGCGACGGCCGCGGCAACCATCGCGTTCTGTAACGGGGTCACCGCGACATCCTTTTGCCCGATGCTCGACATCGCGACGGCCGCGTCGTCGGACATCGGTCCGACGGTCGACGTAGCCACCTGGAGCGGAATGCCGTCGAGCTCGTGGTCGAGACCGAACGCCTGCGCGGCCTTGACCAGCTTGTCCCGCTTGAGCTGTTCGGATCCGAGTTTGGCGAAGGCAGTATTGCAGGAGCGCGCGAACGCCTCCTGGAGTGTGGTGTTGTCGCCGCCGCCACAGGAGGCTCTGTTGTAGTTCTCCAGGGTTGCGTTGCTCCCCGGAAGGAAGATAGTCGGCGACGCGGTCACCTCGGTGTTGACCGTCTTGCCATCTGCCAGCGCCGCGGCCGTGGTGATCACCTTGAAGGTAGAGCCGGGCGGGTAGGTCTGCGAAATGGCGCGATTCAGCATCGGCTGTGCGGGGTCGTCCTGCAGTCGCTTCCAGGCCTCGTTCTCCTGCGCGGAGTCCTGACTGGCCAGCAGATTGGGGTCGTAGGAGGGCGTCGACACCATCGCGAGGATCTTTCCGGTGGAGGGCTCAAGGGCCACCACCGAGCCGCGGCAGCCGTTCTTGCAGCCACGGTGCATGGCGTCGTAGGCGGCCTGTTGCACGTCGGGGCGGATCGTGGTGACCACGCTGCCGCCCCGCGGGTCGCGACCCGTGAAGAAGTCCGCGAGGCGCCGGCCGAACAGCCTGGGATCGGATCCGTTGAGCACGCTGTCCTCGGCGCGCTCCAGTCCGGCGCTCGAGTAGTTGAGCGAGTAGAAGCCGGTGATGGGCGCGTACACCAACGGATCCGCGTATTGCCGCAGGAACCGGAAGCGGCTGTCGGTCGCCACCGAGGAGGCGAGCAATTGCCCGCTCGCCGAAATCTGTCCCCGTTGGCGCGAGTATTCGTCGAGTAGCACCCGCTGATTGCGCGGGTCTGCGCGCAGGCCAGGCGCTGTGAACACCTGGGTGAGGGTGGCATTGGCGAGCAGCAGCACGACCAATCCCATGACGACGAGAGACACCCTGCGGATCGATGTGTTCATACGCGATCGATCAGTTCGGTGCGGGCCTCCGCGATGGGGGCGGCGTTGGGTGCGGAATTGGTGGTGAGCGGCCGGCGGGCGATGTGCGAGATGCGCAGGAGGATGGCCAGCAGCACGTAGTTGGACACCAGTGACGACCCACCGTAGGAGATCCAGGGCGTGGTGAGTCCCGTCAGCGGGATCAGTTTGGTGACGCCACCGACGACGATGAACAGTTGCAGCGCCAGCGCCGCCGACAGGCCGGAGGCGAGCAGCTTGCCGAAGCTGTCCCGCACCGCCAGCGCGGTGCGGAAACCACGGACGATCAGGATGGTGAACACCAGCAGCACTCCGGCCAGGCCGACCAGTCCGAGTTCCTCACCGATGGCGGCGATGATGAAATCCGTTGAGGCGGCGGGAACTGTGCCCGGCTGGCCGTTTCCGAGGCCGGTGCCGAAGATGCCTCCGGTGGCGAAGCTGAATAGCGACTGCATCATCTGGTACCCGTTGCCGTCCGCGTCGGCGAAGGGGTCGAGCCAGGTTTCGACGCGCACGCGCACATGCGCAAATAGGAAGTACGCCAGAAACGCACCGACGACGAAGAGACCGAGCCCGATCAATACCCAGCTGATCCGTGCCGTGGCGATGTACAGCACCGTCAGGAAAGACGTGTAGAGCAGCAGCGAGGTGCCGAGGTCCTTCTCAAAGACCATGACTCCCACCGAGATTGCCCATACGGCCAGCAGCGGGCCGAGGTCCCGGGCCCGCGGCGACTCCACGCCCCAGTAGCTGCGGCCGGCGGTGCGGAACAGGTCGCGTTTGGTCATCAGGAAGGCGGCGAAGAACACCAGCAACAGGATCTTGGCGGCCTCGGCGGGCTGAATCGATAAGAACGGCAACTCGATCCAGATCTTGGCGCCGTTTCTCTCCGAGGTCGAGGATGGCAGTAGCGCCGGGATGGCCAGCAAGACGATGCCGACGATCCCAAAGGTGTACCCGTATCGCGCCAGCATGCGGTGGTCCTTGACGGCCGCAAGCACACCCACAAGTGCCGCGACACCGACCAGAGTCCACAGCACTTGCGCGTTGGCTTCCAGGGTCTCGGTGCCGTCACCGGCGGCCACCTTCGCCAGGTCCAGGCGATGGATCATCACCAGTCCGAGGCCGTTGAGCAGCGCGACGCAGGGCAATAGCAGCGGATCGGCGTAGGGGGCGTAGCGGCGAATTCCGAGGTGCGCCAACGTAAAGAGAACGAGATACGCGAGGCCGTATTTCAGGAGGTCTAACGAGAGACCGCGCTCGAGGTTGGCCTCGACGAGGATCAGGGCGACGGTGGTGATCGCGGCGGCGAAGCCGAGGAGCCCCAACTCCGCACTGCGTCGTGTGGATTGGGGCGGTGGCGCGGTGCCTGCCCCACGGGCCACTACAGCGGTTTGGGGCGCCGTCGTCATGACACAGTCCGGCAGGTAACGCCCGGCTCTTGTGGTGGCGCCGGCAATGGCGCCGGCGCGGGAGTGGATGTTGTGGTCGGGGTGGTGCTCGAGCCGGGGCTCGTCGCGGACGTAGGCGTGGGGGACGGCCGCGTGGTGGTCGTTGTGGTGGTGGCGGAACCGGATGTGGTGGACGGGGTGCGTCCGGCCGTGGTCGGCGCGGGCGGTGGCGTCCTGGGAGCTAGCGGCGGGCACGGTGGCAGCGCGTTCTTGGTGAGCTGGCGCAACTGGCCGATGGCCTCGTCGAGGGTGCCGCCGGGCAGGCCGGCTTCGACCTGCTGACGCTCGGACGGCCGCAGGTCGGAGACCTTGAAGTACTTGCAGGACAAGCCCGATGCGTGTTCGCCGTAGCTCACCAACGACATGTCCCCACGGCTATCGAGGCAACCGACGAGGTCGGGCCGCTGCAGTCGATAACCGAGGAGTGAGCCCTGGACGCCCTGCATGATGGAGACGTTGCCCTCGTAGGCACTGACGTAATAGTTGTTCAGCACCACGCGACGGCCGATCGCCAGTCCGGACAGCGCGATCAAGACCACGAGCACCGCCGCGATCAACCAGCGCAGCCTGCGTTTCTTGGGCCTAGTGGGATCGGAATCGGTTGTGTCGGGATCGGATTCGTCCTCGGCAGGCTCCGGCTCTTTGAGGGCGCGTTGAATCGCGGCGGCGCGCCCGGCCGCCGTGTTCGGCGGAGGGGTGTCGGTATCGGCATCGGCGGATATCGCTCCCGCCACGATCGGCCGGGTCTGTCCATAGTCCAGCTCCACCACATCGGCGACGACCACGGTGACGTTGTCGGGTCCCCCGCTGCGCAGGGCGAGCTCGATGAGCCGGTCGGCCGCGGCGGAGACATCGGGGATTTCCAACGCCTCGGCGATCGTTTCGTGACTGACCGGGTCGGAGAGCCCGTCCGAACACAGCAGGTATCTGTCCCCGGCCTGCGCCTCACGCATGATGAGCGTCGGTTCGACGGGCGCACCGGTGAGCGCGCGCATGATCAGCGAGCGCTGCGGATGGTTGTGTGCCTGCTCCGGGGTAATGCGCCCCTCGTCGACAAGAGTCTGGACGAAGGTGTCGTCCTTGGAGATCTGGGCCAGCTCACCGTCGCGCATCAGATAGGCGCGCGAGTCACCGATGTGCACCATGCCCAACCGTTTTCCGGCGAACAGGAAGGCCGTCAGGGTGGTGCCCATTCCGTCCAGCTCCGGTTCGGCGCGCACATGATCGGCGATCGCCCCGTTACCCGAGTAGACCGCGTCGGCGAGCGTGTCCAGCAGGTCGCCACCGGGTTCGTCGTCATCGAGCGGCGCCAATGCGGCGATGACCAGCTGAGAGGCGACCTCGCCGGCGGCATGACCGCCCATACCGTCGGCCAATGCCAAGAGACGGGCTCCGGCATAGACCGAGTCCTCGTTGTTCGACCGCACAAGTCCGCGGTCGCTACGCGCGGCGTAGCGGAGTACCAGTGTCACGAGCGCAGCTCGATCACTGTCTTACCGATACGTACCGGCGTCCCCTGGGGAACCCGCAGTGCCGTCGTCACCTTCTCCCTATCCAGATATGTGCCGTTGGTCGATCCTAGATCCTCGACGTACCAATCCGACCCGCGTGGCGATAGCCGCGCGTGCCGCGTCGACGAGTAATCGTCGGTCAAGACCAAGGTGGAGTCGTCGGCGCGACCAATCAAAATGGGCTGCGTGCCGAGCGTGATCCGTGTGCCCGCCAGGGCGCCCTCGGTCACCAGGAGGTACTGCATCTGCCGCCGGCCCGCCTTCGCGGGACGAATGGCGCGCAGGTTGAGACCGCGATTGGCCATCAACTGACCGGTCGGGGCGTAGATATCAGTCCGCAGGATGCGCAGCACTGACCAGATGAACACCCACAGCAGCAACAGGAACCCACCGCGGGTGAGCTGGAGCACCAGTCCCTGCATCCGGTTGTCGTTCCTCTCGCTGGTCCATCGCGCCTCGGCGAGGGTGTCCGGAGACCGGACATATTCGGCAGGGCAACGATACTTGGCTGGGTTATCGGGCGGGGCCCGATACGTGCAGCCTGTGTCGAACGCGGTGGTGCCGATGCGGTCCTACTGCACCCGAACGATGATCTCGGAGTGGCCCAGCCGGATGATGTCGCCGTCGGCCAACTGCCACTCGGTGACCGGGGCGTTGTTGACGGTGGTGCCGTTGGTTGAGTTGAGATCCGACAGCAGTGCGGCATGCCCGTCGAAGCGCACCTCGAGGTGACGACGCGAGACGCCGGTGTCCGGCAGCCTGAACTGGGCGTCCTGACCGCGGCCGATCACATTGGTGCCCTCA
The DNA here is from genome assembly GCF_002013385.1 of Mycobacterium sp. D16R24. Taxonomy (NCBI): domain Bacteria; kingdom Bacillati; phylum Actinomycetota; class Actinomycetes; order Mycobacteriales; family Mycobacteriaceae; genus Mycobacterium; species Mycobacterium sp. D16R24. Next base: position 267,037 of record NZ_MAEV01000007.1, read on the forward strand.
CGCAGCTGGTAGGTGCGGCCGCTGCCGTCGTCCAGCTGCAACGTGACGGTGGTGCGCCCAGCTCCGGCGCCACCTCCGGTGGGTGCGCCGTAGTCGGGGCTGCTCTGGTAGCCGCCGTGTTCGTAGTCGCCGTATTCGGGCTCCCCGTAACCACCCTGGGGTGATCCGTATCCGCCCTGCGGCGGGGCACCGTAGCCACCCTGCTGGGGGTACGCGGGGGGACGACCGTACTCCTGGCCCGGAGGGGGGCCCTGCGGTGCGCTGTACCCACCGCCCTGCTCGTACTCGCCGTAGTTGGGGCGAGGAGGCTCGCCGTATCCGCCCTGCTGTGGCGGGGCGGGGTAGCCACCTTGCTGCGGAGGCGCCGGCGGGCGGCCGTACTCCCCGCCGCCTTGCGGTGCTTGAGGCGGGGCTCCGTACCCGCCCTGCTCGTAGCCACCGCGGCCACCTTGCTCATATCCGCCCTGCTGCGGCGGGCGCGGCGGGTAGCCGCCCTGCTCGTAGCCGGCCGGCGGGCGGCCGTAGTCCTGACCGTACTGCTGGCCCTGTCCGTAGCCGCCGCCCTCGTAGCCGCCCGGGCGCGGGGGGTATCCCTGGTCGCCCTGTGGGGGCTGCTGACCGCGCGGATCCTGATCGGGACGCCCGTACCGATCGTCCTCTCGGCCGTACTCTTCGCCGGGGCGTCCCTGCTGGGGACCTGGGTTGTCAGTCATGGATGCTCCTGGTTGTGAATCCGGGGTCGAAGGGGCAGTCGTCACGGCGCCGTGTGTACGGTCCCGCTTGGTATCGGGATTGACCACACCGCGGGTACGAAACTGGCCGGTGTGCAAGTTCGGTGATTGTTCGAATCGGACAACAACTTCACCATACGTTTGCCACCCCTGATCGCGAATATATTCGCGCAGGTGTTCGGCGAACGTGTCTGGGTCGAGATCGCGGTCATCGGCCGCTTTCTCGTGATCTCCGGTGCTGAGGAGAACGAAGAACTCGTTGGGAGCCAGCAGCCGCCCTTGGCCCGCGGACCTGACTCCGTCGGCGGCCTCGCGACGCAGCGAGGCCTGCACTTCCTGAGGGACGATGCTGCCGCCGAATACGCGGGCGAAGGCATCGCCGACCACGTCTTCAAGCTTGCGCTCGAAGCGCTGGACAATTCCCATGCCTCCTCCTTTCGGCGATCGCGTGGCAGTTCTGAGCGCATGACACAGCGCACCGCCACGGGCGGATCTCGAGTAGATGGTATCGGTTTGATGATCGTCAGCACCCGCTCCTCTATTACGAGACGACATCGTCTTGGCACCAAGAGGCCTTCTACGCTCGCCGTATGTGACGATTAGCGTGCGTGCGCGGGCTTTCGCTGGGCGTTCTCGGTTAAAAGAGGGGGCGCGGAGCGTGATAGGCTCTCGCGGTCGTTGGGGCGAGTGGCGGAATGGCAGACGCGCTGGCTTCAGGTGCCAGTGTCCTTCGGGACGTGGGGGTTCAAGTCCCCCTTCGCCCACAAGGAGCAGTTCTATGAACTGCTGGACCCGAGGTCGCGAACTCAAATGAGTCCGTGACCTCGGGTTTTTTGGTCACCAGAGCCGTTCGATTGGCGAATGCCGATGACGGCGGCCGTGCTCCCCCGGATCTCGTTGAGGCGATAGAAGCACGGGTGTCGCGCGCGCCTGGCGCCGCGACGTAGTCCGGTTTCGGCGGCATAGCTGAGGTGCGTAGTTGGTGGCGCATCACACGTCGCTGCTGGTATAGGTGAAGTCGATCGACGAGGTTGATCCCGTACATCCCGAGGCGAGACGGCCAAGTCAACGATCTGGGGGTCACCGTGGGGATCGCGCAAGCACTCGAGTTCGACGATTGTGCCGAACTTCCGGAGTTCGGACCACCGTTCATGGCACACATCTCCGCCGGCGCCCTTGACGTCGTTGCACCTTTGACGGCGACGGACAACGTTGGTGCCGTGGTCGCCAGCCGAAGTGCGGCCACTGCTCGCCGCGCGCTGAAGCGCCTTCGCAAGGAGAATCAACGCGCTGCAATCCTCCTCGATGCAGCCCAATACACCGGGAACTCACGGCGAGTCGGCGCGACCGGGATGTCCGAGCAGTGGGTGAACGATCAATTCGCAGCAGGCCTGACGTGGGCGATGACGGACTCCGGCTACATTCCGAAGGGCGACGGCGAGTCGCTCAAGTCCGTCCTCGGATGGGGGACGCACTCCGATCGACTGTTGGTGTGTCTGCCGTTGGCCACGGACTGGCTTACTGCCAACCTCGACACGCTGATCGAGGTGATCACCGCCACTGGACGCCCAGTTGCCCTCGTTCTCGAATCCGAATCGGACCCACTGCGTCACAAGGAGACCGTCGCCGGACTTATCGAAGTACTCAGGTGCGACGTTCCGACCTTGCTGCTGCGCTCGGACACATCCGTACTGGGAGCGCTCGCGCATGGTGCGGCAGCGGTTTCGGTTGGTGTTCGATCAGGATTGAGGCATCTGTATCCGGCGACCGATGGTGACGACGAAGTTTTCACACCTCCGCCGTCGGTGTACGTACCCAGGCTGCAGTCGTACTACATGCTCGACAAGGTCGAAGGTGGCATCACCACCAATCCGCAATCGCCTGTCTGGAGGTGCTCATGCAGCGTGTGCCATGGGCGCTCTCTGGCGTGGCTCTTCGACCAGAGCGACGTCGCCAGCGCGGCCATGGAACACTCGCTGGCAGCACAAGCACAGATCGCCAGGCAGCTGCTTGAGCACCCCGCGCCGGCCAGGCCAGGAGAATGGCGAGACCGATGCGAGCAGGCCATCAAGAACCACTCACAATTGCTGACTGCTCGGTCGCAGCCATGGAAGCCCCACAAGGCCGTCAAGGCCTGGCTCGCCGCAACGCCACGCGTCAGCGTCTAGATGCCCACACCAACGTCGAGTGCCCACGCAAAGAGCTGTTCCTCCTTGTGCCTAGTCGACGTCATCCGGCACGCAGTCGCCGCCGGACCCGGACGGCCTTCTACGAGCACCGCCGAGTCCCGCTCGCGAACGACCCACGTATCAGCGACATCGAACTCAGCCAGGGTGATCGACCGTGGTGACTCAGCTTGAGTAACCCACATTCCGGCACCGAACCCAGACACCCTGCCTAACGCCTCGAGGGCGTACTGAGGCTGGGCCGCCGTTGAGACGAAACCAACGATTGTCAGCGGACTGCGAGGCGGGCAATCACCCAACTCGTGGATCCAGGATTCCCAGACCGCCAACGTCGACCGATCATGCTCGGGCGGTTGATTGTTCGATATCCGCTCCGCCCACACAGCCTGATCTATCGCGACAACCGGAAAGAGAGACACGCCCAGCACGCTCGTGCGTGGAAGCACAACTCCTGACCAGCCGGAAGCTTCGACCGCTCGGGTCACCGATCCCATCGTGTCCGCCGACGCTACCCGGCCGCGCACGCCACCCCCTCAGAAGAGAACGACACACCAGCATCCAGGTCAGGTGAGCCTTCGGCAGCCCCGCGGCCGAGATCCTGCAATTTGAGGGTTGCCAAGGCATCGACCCCGGGAATGGACCAGTCCCCAGGATCGACGGCGACGTACATCGCCTCGACCCACGTTGCGCCGAGTGCTCGGGCGATCGAGGCCTGCGCCGCGATACCCATCGGACCAGCACAGTGTCCGGCAACGAGCAGGACACGCTGACCGTCCAATCGCTCCGACTCGTCTACGACAAGCACGTTCCCGTCGGCGATGGACGCGGCTGCAACTAGGCGTTCAGATGTGCGGTCAACTGCTGACACCGCGAGCCCGGCCTTGACGGCGTGAGCTGCGATGAACTCACCAGCGCGGCGAAGATCCTCGCCGCGCAAACGCGCGTTCTGTGTTTGCGCTTCGAGAACATCCGAAAGCAAGGAGACCGTCATATAAGCAAGTTTACTCTCCTAATCCCATGAATGTAACTCAGATCGGGGCCTTGATAAGCAAAATTGCGTAACGCATGCTTGCTTGATGGAGGAGGAGGCCGTCTCGCTTGCGCTCGCCGCCGAGAGGCTCGGCGTGACGCGGCAGCGGGCGCAACAACTGCTCCGTGATGGCGTATTGACCGGCCCGGCGCAACCACAGGGGCAGCGAGCTGTACGCAACGCTCCGCGGGTGTTCGTTCACTCACTGGAGGCCGAGGTCGAACGCCGAGCACAGCGACCACGAAAGCGGCAGTCCAGGTCCTCGACGCGCCCTCCTGTCGATGCGCATCTGATTGACGACATCAACCGACTCGCACTTGCCTACGCGAGCGCCCGCGACGACCACACTGCGATGCGTGAGATCGTCAAGCGACTGACGAGCCAACTCGCCGACGCGTACGCGGCCCTGGCTGCTCAGCAAGAGCTGCTAGATCACTCCGCGTATCGGGAAGAGCAAATCGCCAGCATCATCACCAACCACTTCGGGCCGGAGCCCGGGATCTAGTCGTCGGACTAGGTGTACTGGCCAGGGAGGTTGTGAACGGCGTGGCGTTCGGTAGGTAGGTGAGGACCTCGGGTATCGGTGTGGCTACCACACACACGCCGATCACCACGAGGTCCTCATGTCTCACGGTAATGCTTTCCTGACCGATCGGGGCCGGCTGGCCCTGGCCCGCTGTGTCGTCGACGACGGGTGGCCGCTGCACCGGGCCGCCGAACGGTTCAACTGTTCGCCGGTGACCGCGAAGCGGTGGGCCGATCGCTACCGCGTGCAGGGCGCGGCGGGGATGGCCGACAGGTCCAGTCGTCCGCACCGTTGTCCGGGGCAGACGAGCCGGCGGCGTGAACGCCGGATCATCGCCCTGCGATTTCAGCGGCGGTGGGGCCCGGCGCGGATCGCTTACCACCTGCGTCTGCCGCGTTCGACCGTCGCGGCGGTGCTGCGCCGCTACCGGATGCCGCTGCTTCGGCACCTCGATCAAGCCACCGGACTACTCGTTCGGGCGCCCCGGCCGATTCGCTACGAGCACAGCGCCCCAGGTGATCTCGTTCACCTTGATATCAAGAAGCTCGGGAGGATCCCGGACGGCGGAGGGCACCGTAAGCTCGGTCGGATCGTCGGCAATCGACACAACAAGAAGCAGGGCCGCGGCTACAGTTACCTGCACCACGCGGTCGACGATCACACCCGACTGGCCTACTCAGAAATCCTCACCGACGAACGGCAGGAGACTGCGACCGCGTTCTGGCGGCGCGCGGAGCTGTTCTTCGCCGAGCACGGCATCATCGTCCGCAGGGTGCTCACCGACAACGGATCCTGCTACCGCTCGAAGGCCTTCAACACCGCCCTCGGCACTGCGACGCATAAGTGGACCCGACCATATCGACCGCAGACCAACGGGAAGGTCGAGCGGTTCAATCGCACTCTCGCCGCCGAGTGGGCATACGCCCAGCTCTACCGAAGCGACGAAGCCCGCGCCGACACCTACCCGGCCTGGCTGCATCACTACAATCACCACCGACCACATTCCGGCATCGGCGGCCAGACCCCGATCGAACGGCTACGCGTTCACAACGTCCCCGGCCTCAACAACTAGGCGCCCGCGACCAATCCGCAGAGTGCAGCCGCTGTAGCCTCGGAATACTTGCCTCCATGGACCTGTGAGGCGTCGGCGTCGATCTGCGCCTTCGACGCGCCGTAGTCCGTGCCGCATTCCTTCCCTGTGCGAATCCTCGTCGCCTGCACTACTTCGTGAGCAGCCCCTGTGATCGCCCCCTCCGCTAGCAGGCGCAAGCGAGGTCCACGCTGGCCTCCGGTGTTGCGGTTCCAATCCGCGCGGCGAACGACCACAACGTCCGGGTCGATCGACCGGATGCGGCCACTGACCTTCTTGGCTAGCGTGCCCAGCAGTGAAGCCAAATCCTCACCGAAATCCTCTTTGAACTCGAACGAGCTGCTGACGACGACACTC